>JAFXVS010000036.1 GCA_017534815.1 Bacteroidaceae bacterium
AAAAGGGATGAAATAATGAAAATGACCGAATTTGCAAAACAAACTATTGTTCCATTCATCCCAATCTGCCATGAATCAATGACCGATTCGGGTTCACTCGAAGTCGCCGAATGACGGTTCGTAGATGCCTCCGGTGCCGGTTGGCGCGACAGAGGCGTCGAACGTGGTCCAGTCGGTGGTGAAGATGCGGTGCAGCGCAGCGCAATAGTATGACAACTGGACGTTCGCGCCGGCATTGTTCGAAGCCACGATGAGGGGGAACTGCCAGCCGCCATCCACCTGCTTGGGAGCGGTCACGCCACGCACTTCTCCGCCGATAGAGGCGCACATCAGGTCGTTCGCCGAGGCGTAGTTCTGCAGCCCGTCCGGCAACTGCACCTCAACCACCATGAGTTGTTCGTAGAGGTCATAGTTGGGCATCTGCCAAGTGGGGCGGGCATCCGAGCCTTCCGCCGTGACACGTTCCGTTTCCGTGTCGTCGCCCGACGAACATCCCCATGTCATGAGTCCCATCGCCATGCTCAGTAATAATAACTTTGTCTTCATATTCTTGAAATCATTGAAGTTTCGTACGTTCCTTTGAGTTGAAAATCAGTTGTTGTCTGTCACTTAATCATGAGAACCTTCCCGTTGTAGATGTACAGTCCGGCTTGCGTTGGTTTCTCAGGCAGCAGGATGCCCGAGATGGTGTACCACTTGCCGTCTTGTGGCATCGTGTCGAGTGAGACGAAGTTGATGAGGGTCGGTTCGCTGGGCGTTCCGATCACCTTGTTTGCCTCATAGCGTATGCCGCTTTGCGTCGCGGCGACAGGCTCGCCGCCGCGTTCCATCACAAAGTGGATGGTCTCAGCGTTCTGGGTGTCGGTGCCGATGTTCAGGTAGTAGATCTGCTCCTCGTCAGCCACCACTTCATCCATCCGCTCACTGCCGAGGTATGCCACCAGTTTGTCGCCATCCTTCACTTCAACACCGCTGACGCTCGCCACGATGTTCATGGTCGTGGCAGAGTTCACCGCCCTGCGAGGTGCCATGGCTACATTCTGGTAGCGGCTGTCGGTGTAGTAACTCGGGTAGTAGAACGAGACGCTGTCGGCGGCGAGCCGTTTCAGCATATAGCCCTTGCCAGCCTCCATATACTTCAGGTCACCCTTCCAGATGATGCCGTTGGCAGTCATTGTTGCTACGGCGAACGCATCCTGCGACTTCACCACGTCGCCCTCGCTCGCCTCATCGGCATAGGCGTTCATGGCTTGTGCCAGCGGCAGGTTGATGTTTTGCGTGTAGCCCAAGCGGTTCCAGTCCTTGTGTACAGTCACAGGGAGGAAATCTGCATTGTATCCTTCAAGGTAGATGGTCTTGTCACTCATCGAATAGACCTGATACATCATGGTGGGGTTGATGTTGAAGGGCAGGTCTTCGTCATCCCACTTATAGCCGTGTGGAGCGGTTTTGTCAGGATTGCAGGTGTATTGCTCCGTGGCGGTGCCGTTGACCGTCATGATTTTATCGCCTGCTTCCCAGATGGTGGAACTGTTCAGGAAATCTCCCACAGTGGTGCTTTTATCCGGTATCACGTTGAAACTTACCCAATTCCATCCCTTCTTCAGTTTGATTGTCTGCATATCATAGAACTCATTGACCAAGACGACAGGGTTGCTGGCGCTGCCCACGATGGCATTCTTCTTAAAGGTGAACAGTGCATTTTCTGATTCCTTCAGCGTGTGGATGTTTCCTGTCGATGCGTCGAAGAACTTGAAGTGTAGCGGCTCCTCGTCATTCCCGTAGATGGTCAGGTAGGCAAGTGCCTCGTTGGCATTGGCTGTATTGTCAGCATCGATGTGTGCCACTCCCAGTGTCTCGAGGTTCTCGTTGAACACACCCACGATGTCCTCCGGAGAGTCAGCCACCACACCGTCAACCTTCACTCGCACCATCATCATCATGGTCTGGCTGTTCTGCTTCCGTTTGTTATCGACGACCCACTCAGGCTCATCGCCGCGCACGTTCAGGGTCAACGACAGCGGCTCCGACATGTTGTTGCCGCCAATCAAGTCAATCTGTTCGTTGTACGTACCTATATTAATATAAGGCGAAACCGTGAAGGTGATGGTCTGTTCGCTCAGCGAGTTGATGACGCCGCTGGTTTGCGAAGCGGTGATCCATACGGGCAAGTCCTTCAGTTCGTAACTCTGTCGTTCGCCGCTCAGGTTATAGATGGTTGCCTCAAAGGTCACGCCCTCGCCGTATTTTAGGTTCTTGTTGAATTGAGTCACACTCCATCTCAGCGGATTGCGATAGACATAGACGTTCATCGTGATGGGGCTTGCCATCAAGTTGCCCTGCAAGTCGGGCACTTCCTTCACAGTGAGATAGACATTGGTTTTCTCGATGGTGTAGGGAGGTTCCTTGATGTTCACGAGCAGTTGGTTGTCGTTGGTAACGTAACTGAAATTCAGGTTCTCCAACTGCGTGTTGCTCGCCATTGGTGCATAGATGTTGCGGTCCACGAAGGCGGGGTCGATGCTGCTGATGAGTGTGTCGCGACGTTCCACGGTGTTTCCCTGGTTGTCCTTGTAGCGTTTAAGGCTGATGCCTGTAGGCTCCAGACGCATGGTGTTGTCGTCCTGCCGCACCGAACGTCCGAAGTCCAGGTAAGCCATGAGCGAACTTTCCGTGCCCATCGGGGTGTGGTAGGCGAACTCGTTGAGGAGTTTCACGGGCAGCACGCTCTCGAACATGCTCACCTCGTCGATGTTGCCGGTCATCACGTCGGTCGGCGTGTTCTTGTCCATGTAGGTGGCACCCAGTGCGATGTGGTCGCCCGAGATGCCTGCCAGTTTGTCGGCTGCAAAGACATCGACCAGGTTCTGGTCAACATAGATGCTTGCCACGTTGCGTGAGCGCGACACCGTCAGGATGAAGTGATGCCACTCGCCGTTGTTGACTAAGGCGTTGGTATTCTTCTGCCAACCTGCTGAGCGCACATAGAGGGCGGAGTTTGCAATGCCGATATTGATTTGGTCGGCAGCTCCCTCGTCGGTGGCAGGACCATTGGAGAAGAGGGTGGCATTATTGTCCATGGTGCGGAACCAGAACATCAGCGTGTAGTCGTGCAGTTTGGAGCGCATGAACTTGTCAGGCTTCAGGCGCATGCCCTGCTTGCCGTCCAGTTTCATGGAGATGCCCGCAGGGCGTTTCCATGTGGTGCCCGACAGGATAAGGTCGCTGCTGCCAGAGGCGCGGTCATAACTTACCATACCTGTTCCCTCGTTCAGCCGGTAGTAGTCCACGAGCCCGCTCTCGTAGCCCGTCAACTGTTTCTTGCCATATTCATCAAGTTCAGACGATGTCATGGCGCGGTTCCACAGACGGAATTCCAGCATATCGCCCTTGTACATCAGGTTTTCGTCCGAGAAATTGATGCCCAGATACAGGTAGCCGCTGTTCTCGTACTTGCCTGTCAGTTCCTTGCTGCCTATCTTGTTGTTGCCGTCGAAGAACGTGACCGTCATGTCCGTGCCGCTTTGGTCGAGCACGTATGCCACTTCATGCAACAGGTTGTTGAAACTGACGATGCTGTCCGACACAGCGGTCTGGTTGTTCACCGTTGCCATCAAGTGGCGGTCGGCAGTCAGTCCGAACATCACACCATTCTCCAAGCCACCGTGCGAGAACACGACCATATCCCCCTTGTCCGTCGAGGGATTCAGCATCAGATCCACGGTGAAACTCTTGTTTGACAAGTTTCGGCTTCCCTGGGAAAGGGCCATCGACTGATTCCCATTGAAGGTGAGCGATGTCGAGGTGGAAATGTCGTTGTTGGAGGGCGAGCCTAACAGTTCGAAGTTGTTGATCTTGCTCAGGTAGTTGCCCGCAATGGGTTCCGAGAAAGTAATTTTCAGGTCGTCGCCGATGTTCAAGATGCCGTTCACCGGTTCGGGTGTGCCGAAGAGTTCTGGCAGGCGCGTGTCCTTGATTCCCTTCAGCACAGGTGAGGTGCCGGTCAGGAATCCATTGCCGTGACGGCAGTAACTTACTGCCCGCAGGTCATAATACTGCTCCACGGGATCCACCTCGCCGTAGAACTTGGCAATGATGGTTCCGTTGTTAGGAATGGTGTCGGTCACGCCGCTCGCCTTTTCCCGCAGTGCGTTGTCGGCGTAGTAGGAGCATACGCTCACCCAATCTTTGTCGCCCTGGGTCGAGAGTTTATACTGCAGTTCGATGTGGTCGAAGCCACGGTCGTTGGTGTTAAAGCCATCGATGCGCACTGGCATATACCACCCCTGTCGTTTACCGTCGTAAGGGCTCTCGGTGTTCATCACCCAGTTGTTGCCGGGAGAACTGATGCTCACCTTGCCCGCAGTGGGCACGAAGTGGGCTGAGAATTTGGTGGAGAAGACGTGGCTGAGATCATTCGGATCCATGATGCACAGGGTCAGGTCGTTGTAGTCGAACTCCGTGCCAGGGTACACCTCTATTTCCTTGGTGTAGACCATGACGTTATTATCCTTGTCGCGGGTGGGGAAGAGCAGGATGGTTATGCCTTGAGAGTTGATAGGTGTTCCTTCCACAAAGACTTTGGCACCGTTGGGGTTGCTGCTTGACGACAGGAAGTAGATGAACCCTTCCCTTTGGGCTTGGTCGGGATAGTCCGTCTCGTTGGCAAAGTGCAGTATGAAGCGTGCCGGCTGGTCGAAAGGCACGTTGTTCTTCACGGGTTCTTCAACCCAGATGCGGGGCTTGTCAATAGGAATGGTCGCCACGTCGATGACTGTGCCAGGCTGGTACCACTTCGTCGTGCGTTCCTCCTCATAGGGTTGGTTGGTCAAACCGCCACGGGTGCGGAAGACGAAACTCGAATATACCCTCTCGTTATAGCCCACGTATGTCAACGGGTTGCTGCCCAGACTGCCCGAGCGCACCTTCTCCAGCATCTCGTAAGAGATTTTGTTGTAGGCAGTGGCGGTGGTGTCCACCGTGTAGGCACTGCTCGTGCGGTAGGCATCCACCGTCAGGCTCGACCAGTTAGCCAGTTCCAACGTGAAGCCAAACTTCTTGCTGTTGGTCTTCGACATCGAGTTCTGGTCGTGCACATTCAGAGACATGGCAGGCTTGATTTCCAACTGCAGGTATGTGCCGCCAGTGAGCATCTCCATTTTAGTACCGCTATTGTCGTTAGGATTTTTAGCAGGGTCGTGGTCCACATTTTGCCCGTTGACCTCAAACCAATGCTTGCACGACGCCACAAAAGTCTTCAGCACGCCTATGCCTGCGCCAAGCACCTGGCTCAAGTCGTCGATGCCGGGATAATGCAGATAGCGCGATTCATTGTCGCTCACCGCGAAACTCTCGCTATACTGGACAGACGCGGCACCGCCATCCACCGAGTAGCGCTTCACCAGGTCGTTAGGCGTCACGCTCAGTTTATCCATCTCGTTCTTTGCCAGGAAACCGATCCACCGCTCCACGGTCTTGTTCAGGGCGCTGATGCTGTCACCCGTGTAGATGTTGTTGTCCTTGGGGGATATGATGGTATAATCGAAGCCATAGAGTTCATTGTTCTCATCCACATTGCTGATGTAGGTGGTGTAGCCTTTTTTGTCCGCCAGCTGTTGGGCATATTCGGTGCTGGTGCCCTTGGGCAGCAGCATGGAGTTGCGGAGTTTGATGAGGTCAGGCAGCAGTTCGGTTTCGATGTAGTGTTGCGAGTGGATGAAGGTGCTCTGCAGACGTGGACCGACAGCCATCACTTCGTCGCGGACAAGATAGAGGGGTTTGCCGTCGGGGTCGGTGCCCTGGGCAAGCACCTTCATGGTGCCGGTGGGCACCTTGATGGTGGCTTTGTTGCCTAAAGCGTCCTTTGCCTCGAAACTGCCGCCCTCGTGAGTCCTCAGCAGTTGATAGAGTTTCTCGGGGATGACGCGCACGGCGATGGCATCTTCCACCACCACCTCGTCGGTCATGCCGATGAAGAGGTCTGCTTTCGGACCTATCCACCTCTGGCCTGTGCGGGTCTGGATGCGTTCCGTCACGTCGAAGTTGTAACTGTAAGTCCAACTGGTGCCGAAATTGGTGATGACATCGATGCCAAACACATTCTTCTTGGTGGTCTCTGTGATGGTGCCGGCTTCTGTACCGGGTCCACCAGTCAGAGACGGAGGCACAATAACGGTGCCGTTGTAGATATTGGCATTCTCACCTTTGTTCAGTGCGAACTTGATACCTGCCGAGGCATTCAGGTTGAACGTATAGCCGTAGCTCAGTTTGGAACCTTCCTCTATATATGCCGACGAGCCGGTGCCCGGCGGGTCGCGTAGTATCTCGAACAGGTGGGGCACGCCGGCCATCACCCCCTTGTGCCCATCCTTCTTGGGCGTGGATGCCATCACATAGCCGTTCATTATTTTTCCATTGAGGGGTTTGATGTCGAAGAAACTGTTGTCATACTCCAGGGTAATGGACACGTTCTTCAATGCCGACTTGCCCGTGAGCAGGAAGTTCTTGCTGTCGGGTGTGAAGACATAACTGCCGCCGCCGTTCTCGTCCAGTTCCACCGTTGTCTGCTCGTTCTTGCTCAGCATGGCGTTCTGGATGGTCACGCGCCCGCCGTTCAGGTTGACGATGTCCACCTGGTTGTTCGGCTCGTTGTTCCAATAGTATTTCTCACATGCCTGAAGAATCCATCCGTAAGGCGTGCCAGCCATGAACACAGGGTATTCGAAAGCGTAGGTGGCGATGCTGTCGCCGTTCTCCAGTTTGCGGTAGTACCACGTTGCGATGTCGTAATGATTGCCGATATTGTCGGTCGAAGTGATTTGCTTGGTGCCGAAATACTGCTCGTCGCGGGGGTTGAACTGCTTCACATCCACGTCGGGAACAGCGTGGTAGATGCGGTTGTACACGCAGGTGTCACCCTTGACATTGAACGTGAGGTCCAGCGTCTCGCCCACCTTGCCCTGCTGGAAGAGGGTGGGGTAGCCTTGGGCAGAGACTTCGATGACCTTGTACTTGGCAGGATGCAGTGTCACCTCATATTCGCCCGTCTTCTTGTCGGGGCGGATGGTCAGTGTGTGGCGGGTGACGTTCACTTGGGTGGTGTCACCTTTATCCATGCCAAATGTCACTGTGTAGTCGGCGCTCTTCACCGTCTCGTCATTCTGCTTGCGGATGAGCCACGAGGTGTTGTCGCCCTCCAGTTGCATGACGATTTTCAGCGAGTCGCCCAGGTTGTTCTTCGACAATGAGCGCCCCAGCGGTTTCAAGCCTTGGATGTCGCCGCCCACCACGCGGCCGTGAAGCACCACTGTCGTGGAGTCCCACAGAAAGACACCTGCCACGTTCTTCACGAAATTGTACAGGGTGCTGTCCTTCACGGCGTCCTTGTTGATGAGGTAGCCGTTGTTGGCAAAATGGTGTCCGTCCTTCACAGCCTGCACGGAGTGTTCACCTCGGGGGATGCTCAGTTCGAAGGCACCCTGCGTGTCGGTGGTGATGACGTGTTGGCTGGCATCGTGCATCAACTGTCCGTCGAGCCTGAACGATACGCCTGGAACGGGAATGGAGGTGTCGCGGTAATAGACGTTGCCGGAGTAGATGTAATATGTGTCGAGGAAGAAGTTGAAGTTCTGCGTCCAGTTTGAACTTGTCGTGAAGTTCACCTCGCCAAGGGCATTGGGAGCAGTGAAACTGCCGCCGTCGCCCGAAGACTTGACATGGACTTCATACTTGCCATTGGTCTGATAGGGCAGTTCCTTGAACGAGTAGTAGCCCTGGTCGTCTGTCTTTGTTTTGTAGAGGCTCTTGGCACCCGCTGCACCGGATTTTGGCTCGCATTCCACGGTGACGCCTGCCATTGCCGTGCCGTCCGCCATGCGCACATACCCTTCAATCATGCCCGTTGCCATGCACTGGCCCGAAGCGGTCAAACGCTCCACATGTGTGCCCTCGCACTGCCACACACTCTCCACACAGTAGTCGTATGCCTGCTGCGCCAGCACCGTGTTGTCCTCGTAGAACAACTGGTCCAGATTGGTGGCGAGGGTGTCGGTGAACAGGGCTTTCTCATCGTTGGTGTGCTTGCGGCGCAGCACACGGAAGAAGTCGTGGTCGCCGCCGGAGGTCGTCCACACCAGTTGCACGCTGTTCTGCTTGGTGATGGTTTCCAGTTTCGTGATGCGGTCGCTGTTCAGGAAGCGGTAGCTCTTCTGGTCGCCTTCGTCAGCCTTCTGCACAGGCACCACGAGGGTGTCGCCAGCGAAATCGCCGAAGTGCAGCGGTGAGGAGCCTCTGATGGCCAGCAGGTCGAACGAGTACTCCACACACTTGCGTGTCAGTTCCTGTGTGAACGCTTTCTTCTTGATGGCGTCGGTAGAGGAGAGATCGACAATCTTCTGTTCCACACCGTTTTCGCCATGCATGTTGATGCGCAACTTCAGCTTGGCACGAGGATCCCAGACCACACCTTGTGCGCCAGTCCATGGGATGAGTTTGCCGTCGGCCACCTGCCACCCGCCGCCTAAGGTGTTCTGCAACTGCTCGGTTGACAGCTCTTCCTCCTTAGGCCATGACGCCATTACGTGCTCAGCGTCATACTCTCCGGTGGTGTAACTCTTGGTAAGTTTCAGGGTGGCTTCAGCGGCCAGGCGTGCCCATGTTGCGCAGCCATCAAACTTGGTGTTGATGTGGCGGGGGGCAAAGAAACAGTGATTGATGGTCAGAAGGGCACCACCACGTACATAGCCCACAAAGCCGCCATTGCCTATGCAGTTAGTGCCTTCGAGACTGCCGTCGAACTTGCTGTTGCGTATCGTGACATTGCTGTTCTCACGAACGACACCTATGAAACCGCCGTTGGTGGCGTCACCATTTATACTGCTGCTGATGGTCACCGACGAGTGGCAGTTTTCAATAAGGACGGTGCTGCCTTGGTTGACTTCCGAAATGAGGCCTGTTTGGTGCTTTTGGCTGCCCTTTTGTGTGCCAGCCGTGTGCAGGCCCCTGATGGTGGCGTTGCCAACATAACCGAAGGGTGCCATGCCCGTCGAACTGCCCGACCAGTTGAAGGTCAGCGTGTGGCCGTTGCCCAGCAGGGTGCCGGCGTAGGCACGGCTTTCCGCATCGCCCACCCTGACCACTGTGCTGCCGAGGTCGATGTCGTTGGCCATGACGCCGCAGAGCGTAGTTTCTCCGTTGTTCACGCGCTTGGCAAAGGCTTGCCAGTCGTCGGCGGTGCGCAAGACGACATATCCTTCCTGATAGGCGACGGGGTCGAAGCTAAAGGAGAATTGCGCCACATGCTGGTCGTCGTTCCATGTCTGGCTGCGTGTCACCTGGGCTTTGTCCACTCTGGGCAGCATCAGTTGTGTGGGCACTTCACAGAAGTCGTAGCCGGAGTTGTCAGCCCACTTCCATACGCTGGAGTAGAGGCGGCGGATACGGTAAGCCACTTTCTGACCGGTGTAGCTGTTGAGCAACGTGTTGTCGGTCATGGTGTAGTTGGTCTTGCCCTGCTCGTAGTCTGTCTCACCCGAAATGGTGGTCCAGTTGGGGTCGATACGTGCTGTGGTGCCGGTGGTGTTACGCTGAATCTCGAATTTGTCGGCATCCGATAGGTCTTCCATTTCAGAGTTCTCCACCTCCCACGTCAGCACCGCCTCGCCCGCTTCGTTGATGCGCACCTGCAGGTTCTTTGGATAGTGGAACATCTTGGTGCTCTTTTTCTCCGAAGAGATTTTGTCGGGAAGGGTGTTGCCCTCAGCATCCACCACGCTGGCATCGATATAGACATCCTTCCAAGGGCGGTCGGCAGGGAGGAATGCCTTGCCTACAATCGATTTCTCCAGACTCTTGGTGTAGGTCTGCCCCGTCAGTTGGTCGGTGTAGTGTATCTCGGCCGACCTGACGGAGCGTGCGGTGATGCTATAGGTAAGCATCAGTTCGTTGACGTGCTCGCTCTCCACGGCTATCATGGCGTCGTTCATTATGATAGACACAGGTGGAGCCGAAGGACAATCCCACGTGGCGAGTTCCCTGAAGCGGGTCTTGTCCTTGTTGTCGGTCGGCACATACCATTCGCCGAGATTGTTGTAGACCTGAGCCCACACCTCAAACTTCAGCCTGTGGCCACGCAGCTCGTAGGGCACCGTCCAGATGACGGTGGTCTCGAAGTAGCCCCAGCCACGGTCGCTGCTATTCACATTGTAACTGATAATACCGCTGATGTTGGTCAGCGACTTGTTGCCGCCCACGGTCTTGCCCACTAGTTGGAAGGTGCCAGCCTGGAATGCCTGGATTTTCAGCTTGCCACTCTCTGTCTTGCTGTTGATGCTGTTATATTGTTCTGCCTTCCAGTCGAAGAGGTTAAGCCTTTCGCCGCCATCCACAGTGACGTAAACATGTCCTTCATTGATACCTTCGTTTGCAGTATAACTCCACATCTGCGTGGGCAGGGTGAATTGGATACGGTCCTTGTCAATCACCATGGCGGAGTAGTTTGACTCCTTCACCATGAAGTCATCGGCTTTGGCTGTTGAAGTAAACAGTGCCAGCATGATGGCTATGCAAGCAAACTTGATGTGCAGCCACATGTGATTTCGGTTTTGTGGTCGGTTCATTGTGTTATTCTTTTTTAGATGTACCTAAATTCCGCAGCACTTTAGTTTAACTTTCTTTATAAGTACCTGAGCAACTTTTTGTTGCTCAGGATTTGACCATGTCAGATTTTTCACTTACCTTAGTGCTGCAAATCAAGACAAGCAAAATCATCAATGACATGGCAAAGGTACAACAAAAATCTGAGAAAATCAGCGCTTTTGGCGGAATATTTTTTGTTTTGGACAAATTCGACTCTATTCTGTCCTCTGTGATAGACTCCCATCTGGGACTTCGTAGCACGCTGACAGGTTATCAGTACAGCGAGATTATACGTGCGATCTTTTCCGTGTTCTGCTGTGACGGTGACTGGGGTGACATGAAGATAGGAGGCGATTTCTTGCAAATTATCCAAAAAGGATAATCTTTTTTAGATAATTTGCTTGTTGGGTTCGCTAAAAGTTATTATCTTTGCAGCCAAAACAATATGAAGTATGATTGACAATCCCTTTATAACCTATGGTTATGAGTCTGCCGAGTACTTCTGCGATCGTCAGGAGGAAACCAGCACGTTGACCTCTTTGTTGGTCAACGGAAATCATGTAGCCCTTATCTCACCTCGTCGTATGGGTAAGACAGGACTGCTGCACCATTGTTTTGCACAGCCACAGATGCAGGAAAGATATTATACTTTCTTGATTGACATCTATGCCACCAAAAATCTTCAGGACATGGTGTTCCAAATGGGGCGAGGCATCGTTACCCGCTTGAAGTCTCGTGGACAGGAGGCGATAGACAAGTTCCTGATGTTCGTCACCTCTCTCCGTACTGGCATTTCGTTTGACGGACAGGGCAATGCGAGTTGGAATTTAGGGGTTGGCGACATAACATCACCTTCGTTCACGCTTGAGGAAATATTCAGTTACTTAAAGTCTGCGGATAAGCGTTGCATTGTTGCTATCGATGAATTTCAGGCCATTACAGACTATCCCGAACAGAACGTGGAAGAATTGCTGCGTACTTATGTGCAAGATTGCCGCAACGCAGTTTTTGTTTTTTCAGGTTCCCAGAAACGGATGATGAGCGAAATGTTTTCTTCACCGGCTCGCCCTTTCTACCAAAGCACTTCCATGATGTTCCTCAAACCAGTGGAACTGTCAGCATACGAGTCTTTCGCTCAACATCATTTCGAAAAAGCCCACAAGAAGGTGGCTGATGGTGTGGTAAAAACCATTTATAATCGTTTCGATGGCACGACTTGGTACATCCAGAAAGTTCTCAATCAGTTGTTTGCCATTTCGGACGATGTGTCTGTGGATGCCGTTGATAAGGCTGTGACACAAATTATCTTGCAAAATGAGGAGGCCTACAAGGATACACTATTTCAGCTGACTCTCAGGCAACGAGATCTTTTGGTGGCCATAGGGCGTGAGGGAAAAGCCAATCAAATTACAGGCATGTCGTTTGTCAAGCGTCACCATTTGTCTTCTGCCAGCAGTGTGCAGAAAGCAGCACAGGTGTTGGTCGACAAGCAGTTGTTGACCCATCAGCAGGGTGTCTATGAAGTTTATGACAAGTTCCTTGCAGAATGGTTGCGAGTCATGTGATAGAAAACCATAAAAAACTTTTCACCCCCTCTCCATTTCCAGCAATTCCCGACGGATTTTGCTGACGGTGACGGGGGTGACATGAAGATAGGAGGCGATTTCCTGCAAGGGGAGTCGCATCACGATTTGGGGACAACGTTGCAGGAGTTCTTTGTAACGGGTGGAGGCATCTGTGCCCGCAGGATCGAATCCAAGAAGAAAATCACGTTGTAGGACAATTGGCCTTATGCCGACACATTGATGTTGGAACAATATACATTCAGGCTACACTCCGATCTTATTATCTGTTCTGCCGGAAGAATTGGCTGGCGATGCTACTCAGAGGCGTCTGCCCGTCGGTCATTCGCTCCATAATCATCCAGTTCTTGCTGCTCGTGCTGCGCCGCACGGCGATGCGGTCTTTCGACAGCCACTTGACTTGATAGTCATTTTCGCTGTCGATGCGGAACGTCTTGAAAGCCTCCTTGCTGCCGTATTCCACCCTTTCCACATTGCCGAGAATTCCGGCGATGATCCAGACCGTGTGTTCGGGAGACATCACGATGAAGCTGTTGAAGAAGGCGCTTGTGGGCTTCTGGCTCTGCTCCCGAAACGCCGGCAATTCCTTCTTGATGTTGTCCAGACTCTTCGCCTGGTCGGTGATGATGCGCCAAGTGCCCGTCAGCGGATTATGCGGGTCAACCACCGCCTTGCCCGTCAGCGCGTCGAAGGCGAGGCGGCCGACCAGCGAGTATCTGCCCGACTCGTATTTCTCCGTGCACCAGTCGTTGTTGGGGAACAGCTCGTGGTCGGCATACTGGCTCCACCACTTCATGGAGAAATGCTCGGCATTGCTGTCGAAGATCAGCGTGCTCTTGTCGTCCGCCGACTTCGGCTCTTCGCCCGTGTAGTCGAACACCTTATGGTCATTGTCACCAATTGTGAACACAGCCTCCTCCTCACGTTGAACCGACACCATCAGCGTGATGCTGTCGGTGCACACCTTGTACTGGTCAAACGGAGCCTTCACCTCGCCCATCTTTCCCGTGACCTTCATCAGCTTGTAGATTCCACGCGGATTTTCCGTCTGCGCCGTCGCCCCCATCGTCAGAGAGGCAGCCAGCAAAGCAACAATTGTTTTCTTCATAGATCTTTATTTGTTGATGTTTGCTCGCTGTCTCGCGGTAGTGATAGAGAGACTATTGAGCAATCTTTCTTGCACTCTTTGCAGAATGCGTTGGCAAAAGTACGACAAATGATTGGAATGACAAAGAGTTTTGGAAAAGAATTTAATAAAAAGATGTGAGAATCAACAAACTTTTGGAAAAGTTAAATGAAGATAGGAGGCGATTTCTTGCAAGGGAAGTTGTTGTACGATTTGGGGACAACGTTGGAACAAGTGTTCTGCAAATTGCTTCCCATGCGCATGGTGTCAATGTTTTCTTTGTGGAAAAATTAGAAAAATGAGGCGGAAATGTAAATTTTCCGCTTTTTTTAGTTTATATTTGTGGGAATTTTACGTCTATCCCATAGAGACGCGCTCGAAATGACGATTGAAGCATTTGAACATATGGCCAATACGTTGCGTCCACAGCTGGTGGAGTTGTGCGAACGGTTCATGGCCAACAGGCAATTGCACGAGGAGGCTGAGGACATGGTGCAGGAGACCCTCTTCAGGCTTTGGCAAATGCGGGGACGGTTGGACAGCTACCAAAGCCCCGAAGCCCTTGCTGTCACCATTGCCAAGAACGTGTGCATCGACCGTCTGCGCCAACAGCACATGAGGTTCGAGCCTGTGGAAGGAGAGGATATGGAGGACACGCGGGAGACAGACCAGAGCCTTATTGAACACGACACCCGGAGATGGATACAATCCGCCCTCAATCGCCTGCCAGCCGCCCAACGGAGGATGCTGATGATGCGGAGCGAGGGAATGACGATAGACGAGATTTCATCCATTTGCAACACCAACAAGCAAAGCGCCAGAACCATGATTTCTGCTGCACGGAGATGCATGCTGGAACTGCTACGGAAAGGAGGACAACAATGAAAGAACTGAACGACAAGGCATTGCGCCAACAGCTCATCCAGCGTTATCTGGATGGTGAAACCACGATAGAAGAAGAGCAGGCTCTTGCCCGCTTCTATCTGCTTAGCGACGGCAACTTCTCTGCTGAAGAAGAGGCTGTGCGCCAATTGGTGTTGGCGACTTCCCATCTTGCTGGTGACTTCACACCGTCGGCAGAGAAAGCGGAGGAGTTTGACCGCATCATGGCGAAATCTTCGCGCACTTCCCGTCGCATCGGTCTCTGGCCTTGGTTGGCTGCTGCCTGTGCCGCTGCCATCCTGGCGATTGTCTTGGCGCCACCCAAAAATGAGGAGGGCACGCCGTCCCAGCCTCCGACGAAACCCACCTCATGTCATCAGAAAGAAGTAAAGGAAGAGCCGTTGACAGACACATCGGAGGTGATGCCCAAGACATTCCTTGCCTCCACCCCACCTTCCGTTGCCACACCTCGTCCGACAAAAGCCGAGGATGACCAGAGCGATCTGATTTCCGTTGACAGCGTTTTCGGTGTAAAATCACACCCTGACCCGTTGGCAGAATACACAGCCCTCACGGAGAAGCTGCAACGGGAATGCGACGAAATTTTTCAAATCAAGGACAACAACTACTAAAACGAATCAAAACAATGAAACACTATATCTTTATCATGGCGATGATGCTGAATGTCGTCGCCCTCCATGCACAGGAAATGAGTATCCCGCAACTGATGGAATATCTGGAGAAACACCACCCAGAGGGAATGTTCGGTTTCACTAACATCGAATCCTCTCACTATAACAACATAGAATCGGTCAGATGGACGATCTCCTACGACAAGAAAACAGACAAGCCCATTGACAAGTATCATCTGGAACTTCTCAAGGACTCCATCCTGCGCTGCTTCACCCACGCATCAGAAACAGCCTTGTCCACCTATTATCAGCAAACCTCCAACGGAACAGACGACACCATCCATTATGTGGTGATGTTGGACTCTTTGGACACGAGCAGATATAGCAACGCGAGTGACCTACCGCCTGCTAAAGAGAGATTGCAAGAAATGGGGTCGAACACCTTACTCAGCGACCATGTATTCTATCATAAGTTTACTTCTTACCTTTTCAGCTTTGGAACAGAGCAAGCCAGCTTCACCTATCTGCCAGGGAGGGACAACTGCTGCATCTATGTGTTCTACTATCATCATATCAATACTGACAACATAAATGATGAGACAGAACCCGATTTCCAAAAGATACAGGCTATTGTAGAGAAAGTCTCCGATGTACAGGGAGCCGAAAACTATGATGTTTCTTATCAATATACCTCCAATGACCCGTTAATCAAAATTGACGAAAGTACAAAGGAACATAGCTTCACGGGGCACCTCTACATTGTCCCCAAGGAACAAGCTGAGTCCGTCGCAAACAATCTCAGCCGTGAACTTAAACAATACATAAAAAAAAGCCAAGATAATCATGTCCACCACACTTTCAGCAAACTTGCCCGTAATTGGTATCAACGCTTCATGTATTGGGGTTATGACTACCAAGTCCATGCCCAGAAAGACCCATTCGGGCGGTATGGCATCCTTGTCGTAGATCATGTGGACGGAGTTCTCAAATTTCCTAGACATAGTGACGGGCGTTGTGAATTTGGAGACATACTGACCTACGACCACGGGAAGATTGAGTACCTGCCGGGATTCAAGCAGGAACTCTTTGAAGAGGAAGTCATTGACCTGTTCGATGGAATCGCAAAACATCTGGGCATCGAAAAACTCAGACATTATGCAGACCCGCAAAGAATCGAAACCATCGGCGGCGACACCATCCGCTTCATCCACACATGGCAATGGGAGGTCAGCAGAGACTCCGTCAACAGCATCAAAAAGCGAATTATGAACAGCTCGTTCCCCAATATGCTCTACAGGGAAACCCACACCGCAGAAGGCGACACGCTCGAACTGACTGCCGAATCGGTCAATGGACGCGACAAAGAAAACGTTATCTTCAAATTCTATGGGAAAGGAGACCTATTCACCTCTTTCTATCAGAGCATTGAATCTCGCTACACAGGGAAAATAGCCGAGCCTTTCAACACCCAATGGGTCAACGACTTCATCCAGCAGATGACAGACTCTGCCTACATCGAGGAGCACGAAGTCCACTACGAATACGGCAAGAAATCCGACCCCTCCAGCATGGGCAAGGTGAGCGGAAGGCTGTACGTGCAGACGATGGATAAAGCCCTTTTTTATAAGTTCCTGATGTTGGAGTCAGACCATATCGAGGATCATCCCCAACAAAGCTTCGACATCGTGGAGACCCACAAATACACCAGAGGGTTCGATTCCTTTGTCCGCATCACCGACCGCATTCTATGCCATAATACATTCTCGTACGGAAAAATGGACTTCCAGCTCCTCGTCATCGACCGCGTGGACGGCAAGTACCTCATCCCCGACGAGTGGTGGCGCATCACTGACTACAAATACGGAAAGAAGACCTATCTGAAATGAGGCTTATTAACAGACAAAATACGAACAAATCACCAATAGAATTGATATGAGTCCATAAGAAAAAGTATCAAAGTTTTGGATGCGTAAAAGATTTCAACTATCTTTGCACCTTGAAATATAGTAGATAGAGCGACAGCTTTCTGTTCTACTCACGAAATCGCCAATAGAATGAGACACGGGAAGACTGCTGTTAGCTCACACTCGATTATGAGTGTGGGCTTTAGCGGTATCCATCTGTGTCAAGGTGTTTGGCGATACCTGTGAGTAGATGTTCTTGCCGTTATTGCCCGCCTCTTTTTTTTGAATCATTATCCTGCTACTATTTTCATAAAAAACTAATCTAAAGACTAATCATGAATAAAGAGAACAGTGAAGAAGTCATCGACCTCTTCAGCCGTCTGCTGGATCGTGTGCAGCAGATGGGCAAGGAACAACAGGGTTGCAACATACAATTGGTGTATGTGGCATCGGGAGGACAGCATATACAGCATCAGAACAACTATTACGGAGCGAAAAAGAACGTGGGGGGAAATGAACGTGACCCTTACGAAGCATTGCTTTTACAAATTATTGAGCCGCTGAAAGAGGGACGCAACTGGAAAGCGATACTTTTGCCCTACTGTGCAGGTGTACAAGAGGGAGTGCTGCCCCAGTGGTCACATGCCCACTTCGTCCAAAAGACAGGTGTAGCTGTGCCGGCCGCATCTTATAGCGAGTGGACGAGAAAAGATAAGTTCAGCTTTGAGGAATTAGAGTCTTATGCGGAGCAATTCGCACAATTGAAAAGGCAAATTGACAACTCGAAATGACAACACTTGCCGATTTGCCGTAATAATCCGAATTAATCCGAAATAATCCGAACGGAAGAAAGCCTCTGCAACGAATAGTTGTGGGGGCTTTTTTTATCCTCTACCTTTGCATCGTCATCCAGCTCATGCGCTGGGCGAAGTTCAATTTTATTCATTAAAACAATACAATTATGACAACAAAGAATCAAATGCCGAGGGGCTTGCGAAATCACAATCCCCTGAACATCAGGAAGGGTGACCTGCTTTGGCTGGGTCAGACGGGGAACGACGGCACGTTCTGCATCTTCCTGAACAATGTGTTCGGGTACAGGGCGGCGTTCCGCATCCTGAGAACCTACAACGTGAAGTACCACATCTACAGCGTGCGTCAGATCATCAGCAGATGGGCACCAGAAAGGGACGGGAACAACACCCGTGGGTACATCCAGCGTGTGTGCGAACTGTCTGGTCTGCGGGAGACCGACATCGTCGTGACCAACACCTACGACGTGGATATGCTGGAGCGTGTGAAGGCGCTGGTGCAGGCAATGGCTTGCGTGGAGAACGGTTGCGGGGTGGAGATGATTGACAGGAAGGAAATAGATGAAGGATTCAAAGCCTCGTTGCGAAGATGATCATCGGCGGACAATTCTACGGCAAGCGCTTCAAGGTGGTGGTGCCTCATGGGATGCAGCTCCGGCTGGCACATCAGTTTAGGGTGACGAAGTCATTCGTGAGCAAGGTGCTGAGGCAGAAAAGGGGCGGACGGAAAGCGGATGGAATCGTGAAGGTGGCGGTGGAGAAGTTTGGAGGAAAAGTGGAGAAAGCTTCTTTAACTTCCAAAGAATAGATTTAATTAATTAACAATAAACATTTCAAAAACAAGAGATTATGATTAAGCAAGGTTTTATTAAGAAGATTGGTTTGCCTCATGAATGGAAGACCAATGAGGGAGAAGCAAGGTTCTCCTATCCGTTAACATTGAGCATCCCCTATGTCCGTCAGGACGGTAAGCAGGGGGAGGATGTGATCATCGCCGAGCACTCGTGTGCGAATCCGGACTATGTGAAGCGTCTGGAGGATCTGAGGGACAGGCAGGTCGAACTGGACTTGACGCTCAGCTTCGCCGTCAGACAAGGGAAGGACGGCAGGGAGTTCAACAACATCAGATTGTCCAACCTCTCCCAACGAATCGTGTGAAACATGGAAAAGATTGATTTAGTGCCTGGCAAGAAGTACAAGGGTCACTTCTGGCTGAACGAGTACGGGCAGATTCAGGTGCAGGCGGAACAGAAGGGGACGAAGCCCAACAACATGAAGATTGTGCTGGAGTCGAAGTTCTTCACGCTCTACGAGAGCAAGTATCTGTGGAAGGTTTCCGTCCAGTTCGACAAAGTAACTTTTAGTGCTCAACATGCTTACAACGTGCTTTTGTTCGTGGTGAGCCAAATCAAACAATACACAAAATCATGATGAAGATAGACGTTTATCAGAACAAGAAGAGTGTGAGGCCATTCACTTCGTGGCGGTGTTCGGCTGACATGCACAACTATCTGGCGGAGAACGGCAAGATTGCCGACATCTGCAGGAAGATCAAGGCCACAGGAGACATGTCGCTGAAGGATGGTCTGCCTGCCATGATGCCGATGGGCGACGTGGGTGACCTGCAGCGCAAGAAGGAGAACTGCGAGCCGACGGGGCTGGTCATGATTGACCTCGACAACAAGGGGGAAATTGCGCCGGAGGTGGTGCGCTGGTGGGAGGCAGAAGACCCACGGCAGACAATCCTCGACGTGATGGCTGGTATGCCGGACGGTGACGAGGCGGGCTTCCGGAAGCTGCTGGAAGATTACCATGTGGTGTACATCGGCATCACCCCATCGTTCAAGGGTGTACGCCTGCTCGTGCATTGTCATGCGCAGGGCATGGAAGAAACCCTCGAGAACTGCGCGAAGACGTTCAACCTTGCTCAGTTGGGGCAGCTCGACCCCGTCTGCACCGACCTGAGCCGCTTGTCTTACCTCGTGCCCGAGGAGTACATCATCTACGAGAAGGGGCTCTTCGACGAGGCACCAGTCATCAGCCTCGAGGCGATGCGGAGGTACAAGGTGACGGGCAAAGTGGCGAAGGGTGAGAACAAGCAGCGCACGCTCTTCGATGTGCAGGAGAGCGACGAGAAGTATGCGGACTACACCTACAACGGCAAGCTGGTGCGCGAGATTGTGCAGGAGTGGATGGAGGAGAACGGCGGCGAACCAGCACCCAACACACGCCACAATGCCTACAACGAGCTGGTGCTCCGGTTCCGCAACATCTGCGACAACAACCCCGAGATTCTGCATGCCGTCCTGCCGAAGTTCGGACACTCGGACGAGGAGACGTGGAACCAATGCACGGGGCTGACGCAGAGCAACAAGAGCACGAAGATTGACTACCTGCTCTGGAAGTTCCTGGCCGACAGGGGCTACTGGGTGGATCCCAAGAGCAAGAAGAAGGAGAAGGAGGAGGAAGAGCAGGAGAATGCTCTGGACAACACGGAGAAGCGCATGCCCCTGCCGGCGACGTTGCCACCCATCTTCAGGCAATACGTGCAGGCTGCACCCCCAGACTTCAAAGTGCCCATCGTGTTTGCGCTCGTGCCGATACTGGGTACGCTGACAAGCCACCTGAGGGCTGACTACTTCGACGACATGGAGCAGAGCACCACCTTCACCTCGCTCATCTTCGCACCCCCCAGCAGCGGCAAGAGCTACATCAAGCGGATCATGCACCTGCTCGACAACATCGCAGACCGTGACGAGCTGAACAACGAACGTGAGCGGATATACGCCAAGTCGGAGGTGGCGAGATCCAACAACGACAGAGGACAGGATGCACCCCATGTGAGCGTGCGCATCGTGAAGCCCATCATCTCCATCCCCGAACTGCTGGAGAAGATGAGGGACAACAAGGGGCACCACATGTTCATCATGGCTGAAGAGCTGGACACCTTCAAGAAGGCGAACACCACCACAGGCGGTGACAAGTCGGACATGTGGCGCGTGGCATGGGACAACGGCAAGTACGGACAGTACTTCAAGAGCGTACGCACCTTCAAAGGCGAGGTGAACCTCTACCTGAACATGCTCTTCACCTGCACCCCCGACCAGATGGTCAAGTTCTTCAGGAATGTGGAGGACGGACTCGTGTCGCGCTTTTCGTTCTGCGAGGTGGAGAACCAGCTCTTCGCGCCCTTTCAGGCATGGAAGAAGATCAGCAAGCAGGAGCAGCTCAGGATTCAGAATGTGCTGAACCGACTGGAGATGCTGAACTATGTGACACCGCTGAAGGTGGATCCCAAGGACTTCGTGAACATGAAAGAGAGTGACTTCCTCAAAGATGCGCCTTGGGAAGTGGAGTGGCAGCCCCACCAGAAGGTGGACATGGAATGGATGTACAAGCCGCTGCTGAACTGGCTCGAGAAGCAACGTCTGCTGGCTGCGAGGGAGATGAACGAGGCAAGGGACATGTTTCGCCGACGTGCGTCGCTGAAGGCTTTCCGACTGGCATTGCTCTGCACTGCCCTCTATCCGAAGGTGGGCAAGAAGGAACAGCGGGTGATCAAGGACTTTTCCCTGTGGTTTGCAGAGACTGACCTGCACAACTCGCTCTCCGTATTCGGCGAGAAGTACAACAACCGAGACGGAGGAAAGAAGGAGCCCACAGGCAAGTCAAAGTTTGGCGAATCGGTGTATGACGTCCTGCCCAATCGCTTCACACGCGCTGACCTCGAACTGCAGGCACGCAAGATGCAGCTCCTCACGCCTGTCAAGAACATCCTCTACAACTGGAAACGCTTTGGCATGATCGTGAAGCGCGACAAGAACGAGTGGCAGAAGAAAGACGTGAAAAAGTGAAAAAGTGAAATGGTGAAATGGTGAAATGGTGAAACGAGGGGGGAGGAAAAGTGATTTTAGATTTATTATAAATAAATATGCCTCATAATTCGTGGATTATTCGTACCTTTGCACCGTTTTTATGAGAAGTCAAAGGTTCATAGCGTTTTTCTTCGTACTGATCACGGTACTATCTACGACGGCTCTCAATACTCCTTTGGTCGGCAAATCGCACAGAATTGCCGGCCTTCATGCTGTGGATTCGGTGGAGGTGACGGACGAGGAGCTGGAGGTGATGGACAGCGCCGTGGCGGATGAGGTGAGGGACTCGGTGGTGCCGATGTCGGAGAGTGACTCGCTGCTGCTGAACCTGGACTCGCTGAAGGCGCAGTTTGACCGCGAGCATGGCATCGAGGAGAAGAAGCCGAGGGCGACGCAGTGGAACGACTCGGTGGCGGCGGTGGAGGACTCCATCCGCAGGGCGGAGAGGAAGAGCGCGCTGGACGCTCCGGTGGTCTATACGGCGACGGACTCGATGACGTTCTTCATGGACTCGAAGACGGCGCACCTGTATGGCAACGCTGACGTGAAGTACCAGAACATCAACCTGACGTCGGAGAACATCCGCATGAACATGGACAGCTCGACGGTGTATGCGGAGTATGCGCTGGACTCGCTGGGCAACAAGTATGGCAAGCCAGTGTTCAAGGAGGGAAGCGACGAGTACAAGACGGAGACGATGTCGTATAACTTCAAGACAAAGAAAGGCTACATCACGAACATCTATACGGAGCAGGAGGAGGGTTTCCTGACGTCGGAACAATCGAAGAAGGGCGCTGAGGGCGAGTACTACCTGAAGGGCGGCACGTACACGACGTGTGACGAGGAGCATCCGCACTTCTACATCCGCATGTCTCGTGCCAAGGTGCGTCCGGGCAAGAACGTGTTCTCGGGTCCTGCATGGCTGGTGGTGGAGGATGTGCCGCTACCCATCGCGGTGCCTTTTGCCTACTTCCCCATCACGGGTTCCTACGCGAGCGGTTTCATCATGCCGACGTATGGCGACGAGTTCACGCGCGGCTTCTATCTGAGGGATGGCGGCTACTACTTTGCCATCAGCGACTACATGGACTTGAAGGTGACGGGCGAGATATTCACGAAGGGGTCGTGGGGCATCGGCACGCAGACGACATACAAGAAGCGCTATAAGTATGCGGGCAACTTCTACTTCAACTATCAGGTGACGAAGGGCGGCGAGAAAAACATGCCGGACTATGAGGTGACGAAGAACTTCAAGGTGCAGTGGAGCCACCGCACAGATCCGAAGGCCTCGCCAAACAGCTCGTTCTCTGCCAGCGTGAACTTCGCCACGCAGTCGTATGAGAAGAATAACCTCTCGTCGCTCTACAACCCAACCTCTTATGCGCAGAGCACACGCACCTCGTCTGTCAGCTACTCGCACAACTTCCGCAAGATAGGTCTCTCGCTGTCCACGTCTGCCAACATCGCACAAAACATGCGTGACTCCATCATCACGATGACGCTGCCGTCGATGTCGTGGTCGCTCTCGACGGTCTATCCCTTCAAGAAGAAGGTGAAAGTGGGCAGGGAGCGCTGGTATGAGAAGATCAATTTCAAATATACGGGTACGCTGTCCAACTCCATCACGACGAAGGAGGACAAGCTGATGCACTCCTCACTGATCAAGGACTGGAGGAACGGCATGAAGCACAACATCCCGATCTCGGCGTCGTTCAACATCCTGAAGTACATCAACGTGACGCCGATGCTGAACTATACGGAACGCTGGTACACGAACAAGGTGATCCAGACGTGGGACGAGGGCAACAACCGCGTGGTGCGCGACACCATCTACGGCTTCAACCGCGTGTTTGACTACAACCTGTCGCTGAGCGCCAACACCAAGCTGTATGGTTACTACAAGCCCAACGAGAAGATATTTGGAAAGAAACTGCACATGGTGCGCCACGTCTTCACGCCGTCGGTGAGCTTCAGCTACGCTCCTGACTTCGGCGACGAGAAATGGGGCTACTGGAAGACCTACACGAGGACTGACGAGGACGGCAACGTGACGCTGGTGCCCTACTCTCCCTACACGGGTTCGCTCTACGGCACACCCAGCAAGGGCAAGACGGGCGCGGTGAGCTTCAGCATCTCCAACAACGTGGAGGCGAAGATCAGGGACCGCAGGGACAGCCTCAAGACCATCCCCATCATCGACGAGCTCGGCGCCTCGCTGTCGTACAACATGGCTGCCCAGACACAGCCGTGGTCAAACCTGTCCACCCGAATGCGTCTGAAATTCGGCAAGACCACTTTCAACATGAGTGCCGTCTTCATGACCTACGCCTACGAGTTTGACAAGAACGGCAACGTGGTGGTGGGCAACAGGACAGAGTGGTCATACGGCCGTTGGGGACGTTTCCAAGGCATGTCGAAGAACCTCTCCTACACGTTCAACAACCAGAGCTTCAAGAAGATAAAGCAGAGTCTGAAACGGCTCTTCGGACACGGAAGGGATGACGAGGAGGAAGAGGCAGACACGAACAATGAGCTGGACGAGGGCGAAGACATGGATGACTTGGAGACAAACATCGACGACCCCAACAAGCCGCGCAAGCGAAAGAGCGACTCGGAGGACGGACTGGACAAGGATGGCTACATGAAGTTTGAGATGCCCTGGTCTTTCTCCATCTCCTACGGCATCACGATGTATGAAGACCGCAGCAAGGACATCAACGTGAAGACGATGCGCTACCCCTACTCCTTCACGCAGAACCTGAACTTCTCAGGCAACCTGAAGCTGTCCAGCAACTGGAACTGCAACTTCTCGTCGGGCTGGGACTTCAACACCAAGAAGATCTCCATGACCACGGTGAACATCTCCAGGGACATGCACTGTTTCAACATCTCGTGCGGACTCGTGTTCGGCTTCTACACCAGCTACCACATCTCGCTGCGTGCCAATGCCAGCACCCTCACCGATGCCCTCAAATATGACAAGAAATCAAGCTACTCAAGCAGCATTCAGTGGTATTAAAGTTTAGAGTTTAGGGTTTAGAGTTTAGAGATAAGAGATATGTCAAGAATACTCGCCATAGATTACGGACAGAAGCGCACAGGCATTGCGGTGACTGACACGCTGCAGATGATTGCCAACGGACTCGCCACCGTGGAGACCAAGGAACTGGAGAAGTTCATCGTGGACTACGTGGCCAAGGAGGACGTGTCTGTCATCGTCGTGGGAAAACCCACCCAGATGAACGGCACGGACAGCGAGAACATGAAGCGCATCGAACCGTTCTTCAACAGGCTCAAGAAGCTCTTCCCCAGCAAGGAGATCACCTACTACGACGAGCGCTTCACCTCTGTGCTGGCTCATCAGACCATGCTCCAAAGCGGCATCGGAAAGAAAGCCCGACAGGACAAGGCACTCGTGGACAAGATCAGCACCACCATCATCCTGGAAGATTACCTACAAAGCAGACATCAATAGTAAATAAAATCATGATACTACCCATGTACATATTCGGACAGCCCGTGCTCCGCAAGACTGCCGAAGAAATAGATTTCGAGTCCTACCCCAACCTGAAGGAACTTATCAGCAACATGTTCGAGACCCTCGAACACTCTGAGGGGGTAGGTCTGGCGGCTCCCCAAGTGGGTCTGCCCATCCGTCTTTTCATCATCGACCTCGACGTGATTTCTGACGATGAGCCCCAATACAAGGACTATCGCCACGCGTTCATCAACCCCGAAATCGTCGAAGAAAGCGAAGAGACCGTCTCCATGTCAGAAGGATGCCTCTCCATCCCAGGCATCAACGAGAGTGTGAAGCGTCCTGCCAAAGTGCTGGTCAACTACTTTGACGAGAACGGCGAAGAACAGGAACGCTGGCTGGAAGGCTTCGAAGCCCGTGTGTTCCAGCACGAATATGACCATCTGGAGGGCAAGATGTTCGTGGACCGTCTCTCTCCCTTCCGCAAACAGATGATCAAGTCCAAGCTCATCGCCATGACCAAGGGCAAGTTCTCTGCACACTACAAGTGCAAGCCTAATAGGGGGTGATTAGTTGAGAGTTTAGAGTTGAGAGTTTAGAGCTTAGGGCTGAGAGTATAGAGCTGAGGGCTGAGAGTATAGGGCTTGGGGCACGTATGAAAAGGATATTATCACTGAGCATCTTCATGCTTTCCTGGTTCGTTTGTCATGCGCAAATCAATACTGACCGCATGATGAACATTGCTCGTAATGCCCTTGCCTACGATGACTACGTGCTCTCTATCAGCTACTTCAACCTCGTCATCAACTACAAACCCCACCTCTACGAACCCTACTTCTATCGGGGTGTGGCTAAATTCTATCTCGAGGACTACTCCGGCACCATCCTTGACTGCACGGAAGCCATCCAACGCAACCCCTATTTCCCCAACAGCTACGAACTTCGCGGACTTGCCTACATCAACATGGACAGGTTTGCCGAAGCCATCAAGGACTACGAAGTGGCCACAGAGATGTCGCCAGACACCCGTGCCCTATGGCATAACCTCGCACTCTGCCAACTCGAAATAGACAGCCTTGACCGCGCTGACAGCATCACCGACATCATCATCCGCAAATGGGCAAAACAAGCTGACGGCTACACCATCAAAGCCCAAGTCCTGATGCAGAAGAAGGACACCACCACAGCGGAAACCTACATAGACAAAGCCCTGGAAGTGGACAAATTCAACCTCAATGCCCTCGTCGCCAAGGCCAACATCCTGATGAGCCATGAGCAGTACAGCGAGGCCATCCCCTACTTCGACGAGTCTATCCGTCTCAACCCCAAAAGCGCAGGAAGCCACATCAACAGAGCCCTCTGCCACTACCATCTGAACCGCTACCGTGAGGCTATGGCAGACTATGACCAAGCCCTCGAAATAGAACCCCGCAACTTCATCGGACACTACAACAGAGGACTGCTGCGTGCCAATGTCGGGGAAGACAACCTTGCCATCGAGGACTTCAACTTCATCCTCAGCATAGACCCCGACGACATGATGGCCACCTTCAACAGAGCCACCCTGCTAGAGAACATCGGCGACTATCGAGGTGCCATCCGTGACTACACCACAGTCATCAACGAGTTCCCCAAGTTCTTGTATGGCTATGAACGCCGTGCTGCAGCCCGTCGCATGATAGGTGACAACGCAGGAGCCAACCGTGATGAAGAGCATGTGCTGAAGGAGCAGATAGCCCAGCGTTATGGCTATTCCACCCCCACATCACGTCAGAAGAACAAGACCCGAAAGATGTCGCAAGTAAACCTTGATGACTACCAGAAACTCGTCGAAGAAGACAGTCACGAACCAGAACCTTCCTACGAAAGCGAGTATCGCGGAAGAATACAGAACCGTGAGCAGGAAGCCAAACTCATGCTCCCCAACGAGAACACCTACAAGATCTATCAAGATGCAGGTCAGACTGCCATCCTCACCAGCTTTGAACAAGCCTTCCAGGCAGCACAAGCTGGCAACATCAACGACGCCATCTTAGGCTTCACCCAAGTCATTGAACAAAATGACCACTTTGCCGAAGCTTACTTCAACCGTGGCCTCCTCTACCTCCTCATCGACGATGCCCCAAAAGCCATCCCCGACCTCTCCAAAGCCGGAGAACTCGGCATCTATCAAGCCTACAACATCATCAAGAGGAACCAAAACATCAAGAAAACCCCAGACAAGAGCCCCAAGCCCTAAACACTAAACTCTAAACCCTAAACTCTATACTCTAAACCAAGCCCCTCACTTCAACGGAATTCCTACCGCCAATTCCGTATAGTCAGCCTTGGTGAGATGGGCATTGACATTCACACCTACGTACATATTATTTAAACGAGGAAACGCATAATGCAGACCAATGCGTTCATAGTAAGGCTTCTCTATCTTCTTGGCGTGAAGACCCATGTGGCGATAGAGATACACACCTAACGACATGGCCAGTGACAAACGATGATAATACACCTCGTGACGGCCTGCAATACCCACAGACCAAGGAGACACCTTGCTGGTGCCCTCTGACAGAACACCAGACCTTTCTATCTCACGAATACGACGATCATAAGTACCATAAAACACATCGGCACCAATGCCAGAAGCCCATCTTCTCGCATATCGACGCATAAGGGAAGCGCTTGCCGAAAAAGCAGGATAAATCGTGAAACTGCCTGTGCGATAATCAGGGTCATCAGGGTCAGTATGGAACTGCGTGACCTGCCAATCCTCCAGCAAAGCCTTGGCACCCAATCCTACCGAAAGATCCACGAACCAATAGCCCTTCTCCTCCTTACTTCTGCCCAAATCCTCCCCACTACGACGAGCCTCAACAATCGTCTTATGAGCTGGCGCATATTTCACCCCAAGCGTTGGTCCCCAAGCATTTTCACCTTTGTTGGGACGGTACAAAGCCCCGTTGCTGTGATGATGATACTCAACACCCGCTGTCAATGCCCATTCAGGAGTGAAGAAATAAGAGACCATACATCCAGCCCCAAAGAAGATGGTGGCATGCGAACCAATCAGCTCATTGTCAATATCATCCTTCTTATTGTATTTCAAAGCATTGAATCCCAAACCCATTCTCAGCACATAAGCAGCTTCCCAATGACGAGAACGAATCAGCGGACGTGAGAAAGCCCCATACACCGTCAACGCATTGCCCAACTTCGACATATAATCCACCTCTTGAGCCTTTCCCCAAGACGGAGAAGGATACCTGTGCATCGTCACCCCATGATTGAAGTCATAAGCCACACCCAAACTCAACGTCGGATAACCATAATCAGCAGCAAACGCATCACTATCAGAAGGTACTGCCGTATGCGTCAGTTCTGCCGCCACCGTATAGACCTGCCGCCCATGAATCCATTGCCTCGAATACTCATCCATAATCAGCTGCTTGCCAGGTGTGAAGCGCACCTCACCACCCCACTGTCCCCAAGCAGTCAGCGACCCTCCAAAGAGCACCACCAAAAGCACTCCCATCCATTTCCCTATCCTGATTCTCATTCTCATATTGAATCTGCTATTCTTCCATACACATTCACGAACGCTCCTTGAGCAAATCTTCTAATCTGACCACCTCCTGCTTGTACTCCTCTGCCTTGAGGAAATCCAGATGCTTGGCAGCCTCCTTCATCAGCTTACGATTTCTCTCGATGGCACGACGCAGCTCATCTGGAGTCATGGCATTATAGACAGTATCAACCTCAGACTCAGCCGCTAAGGAAGCATTCTCTTCGATGTAAGCATTGCCAATGTATTCGATAGGCTTGTGCTTGTTGATAGCGATTTGCGCTTTCTGAATCTGCGTAGGAGTGATACCATGTTCCTCGTTATAGGCCATCTGTTTTTTGCGGCGACGATTGGTTTCGTCAATGGTCTGCTGCATGGTCTCCGTGATGGTCTCAGCATACATGATGGCAAGTCCATGCACATTGCGAGCAGCTCTTCCTATAATCTGAACGAGAGAGCGATGGTCGCGCAGAAATCCCTGATAATCAGCATCAAGAATAGCGACAAGCGACACCTCTGGGATGTCCAGACCCTCACGCAAGAGGTTAATGCCAATGAGTACGTCGTAGGTACCAGCACGGAAGTTGTTAATGATGTCCACACGATCGATGGTATCAACATCCGAATGAATGTAGTTGGCGTTAATGTTCACGCTGTTGAAAAACTTGGAGACCTCTTCCGCCTGTCGTTTGGTGGAAGTGATGACCAATGTGCGCTCCCCCACCTCATTACGCTGATGAATCTCTTCAATGAGGTCATCCATGAAGTTGAGTTTGGGACGCACTTCGATAGGAGGGTCAAGCAAGCCTGTAGGACGTATCAGCTGTTCAACAATCACGCCCTCAGCACGTTCCAATTCATATTCAGCAGGTGTGGCTGAGACATAGATGGTCTGAGGAGTCAGTTCCTCAAACTCCTCCAGACGCAAAGGACGGTTGTCCAAAGCAGCTGGCAGCCGGAAGGCATAATCCACGAGGTTCTCCTTACGACGACGATCACCACCCCACATTGCTTTCACCTGCGGAATGGATTGGTGACTTTCATCCACAATGAGCAGATAGTCATCAGGGAAGAAATCCAAGAGGCAATATGGACGTTCTCCTGCTGCACGACCATCAAAATAACGGGAATAGTTCTCAATGCCAGAACAATGTCCTGTCTCACGAATCCATTCAAGATCGTTGGTCACACGCAATTCAATTTGCTTTGCCTTCTCCATATCCCCCCGTTCCTCATAGAAGGCGATTCGTTCATGGAGGTCATCTTCAATGTCATGAATGGCCTTGATGGTCTGCTCCCTCGTCGTCATGAAAAGGTTGGCCGGATAGATCTTGTACTCCTTATACGAAGTGATGGGATAGAGCGTGTGGATGTCTAACTCCTGAATATCGTCGATAGTTTCATCGAAATAGCAGATTCTCAAAATCTTCTCATCATACGCAAGATACACATCCACCGTTTCGCCCTTCACTCGGAACTGCCCACGTTCCAGTTCTTCAGCAGAAGCCAAATCGTTGTTGACGTAGAGCATATCCACCAACTTGCGGCGCAAGGTTTCAATAGGCAGATCCTGATCCACTTGGATGCCGAGGATGTTCTCCGCATAACTTGTCGGCGCACCCATGCCATAAATGCACGAAACCGATGAGACAATGATAACATCTTTCCGTCCGGAGAGCAACGCCGAAGTGGCAGCCAAACGTCGGCGGTCAAGATCCTCATTGATAGCCAAATCCTTCTCGATATATGTACCTGTAGAAGGAATGTAAGCCTCTGGCTGATAGTAGTCATAATAACTCACATAGTATTCCACCGCATTGTTGGGGAAGAAAGACTTCATCTCCGTGTATAACTGATGTGCCAACGTCTTGTTATGGCTGAAGATGAGCGTCGGTTTGCCCACATTCTGGATGACATTCGCCATCGTAAATGTCTTTCCTGAACCTGTCACACCCAAGAGCACCTGAGCTGGTACACCATCCAGCACCCCTTGGGTCAGTTGTTCGATGGCTTGAGGCTGGTCTCCCGTAGGCTGAAACTTCGATGTCAATTGGAAATCCATGCTTGTCTTTGTCGCTTTAAGAAGTGCAAAATTACGACTTCTATCTGTAATAAACCCTAAAAGCATGTATTTTTTCTAAAGAAAAGTGAAATATTCCCCTTCCGTTACCCATTCTTCTTGAAAATCTTTGTAACTTTGCGCTCGAAATTTCAAAAAGAATGAAGCAAGCATTGACAATCGCGTTGATTTCAGTACTGATGTTGAGTTCCTGCCACTCCTACAACAAACTGCTGAAATCGACTGATTATGGTTACAAATACGAAGCTGCAAAGGAATATTACTTTGCAGGTCAATACACATGGTCATACCAACTGCTGGAGGAACTCATCATGGTCATGAAAGGTTCTGACCGTGGGGAGGAATCGCTCTTTATGTTGGGCATGTGCTTCTACAACCTTCGCGACTACGAAACGGCCACGATGTATCTCGACAGATACACCAAGACCTACACAAAGGGAGAATATACGGAACTGGCACGATATTATAGTGGCCGAGCCTCTTACATGCAGAGTCCCGACCCACGCCTTGACCAGTCCCCCACCTATGCTGCGCTGGACAAACTACAAGAATTTCTCGAGTATCACCCCTACTCCGACCTACGAGAAGAAGTGAACGACATGATGTACGAGTTGCAGAACCGCTTGGTACAAAAAGAGTTCGAAAACGCACAACTGTACTACAATCTGGGATCATACATTGGCAACTGCCCCAATGGAGGCAGCAATTACGAGGCTTGCATCATCACAGCCGAGAATGCCTTGAAGACCTATCCTTACACACGATTGCGTGAAGATCTCTACATGATGATCCTGCGTTGCCGATATGAATTGGCACAGCGAAGCGTTGTAGAAAAGAGTGAAGAACGTTTCCTGTAAACCATCGACGAATATTACGGATTCAAAAATGAGTTTCCAGAAAGCAAATACATGAAAGAAGCAGACCAAATCTACAAGCGCTGCTCTTCCAAGGTGAAAGCGACAGAAGACAAAGCAATGAATTAAAACAAATACAAACAAGATATCATTATGGATTTCAAGAAGACAAATGCACCCACAACAACCGTGACACGCAACTTGATGGATTTAAGCCGTGACACCAACAATGTGTATGAAAGCGTGGCCATCATCGCCAAGCGCTCCAACCAGATTGCCGCAGAGATGAAAGACGAACTCGGCAAGAAACTGGTAGAGTTTGGTGCACACACCGACACCCTCGAGGAAGTGTTTGAGAACGAAGAGCAGATTCAGATTTCACGCTATTACGAGCGTCTGCCCAAACCAACACTCATCGCCACACAGGAGTTTCTGGAAGACAAAATCTACTTCCGCAACCCATCCAAGGAAACAGATAGAAACCTCTGATATATGATTCAGCGAATACAAACAGTCTATCTGGCACTGGTACTCATCCTCTCCTTTGTGGGACTCATCTCCACCATCGGAGAATGGACCATGGCTGAGACTGTTGTGGCACATTTCAGCAACTTCACATTTGGTGCAGAAGAACAGTTCAAACCACTGGACTCGATCAGTGGTCCTTGGTGTTTGGGAGTACTACTCATCATGGTCATGTTCCTCTCCATCGTCAGCATCATGCTCTTCCGCAAGAGGATGCGCCAGTTGCGCCTCACCATATTCAGCACCATACTTCTGGTGGGCTATGTGGCAGCTTACGCCGTGTTTGCATACTACTATGACCTGAACCTCAACTTGTTTGCATCGACGGCATACGAAAAAGGAATAGAAGGCGTTATGATACCGACCTTCCATTTCAAATTTGTCGCCACCTTCCCCGTGCTGAGCATCATCCTCAACTGCCTCGCCATCCAAGGCATCCGCAAAGACGAGGCATTGGTACGTTCACTTGACCGTATCCGATAGCCTTCCTCCCCATATATAATATATGTGTAAAGAGGACTGAAGAAAAGAAAATGTCATTTCGTGGATTTTTTTTGCGGAAATGTTTTGTCAGTTAAACAAAAAGTAGTACCTTTGCACTCGCAAATGCGGAAATAGCTCAGTTGGTAGAGCACAACCTTGCCAAGGTTGGGGTCGCGAGTTCGAGTCTCGTTTTCCGCTCTTCTGCAAAAAAGACGCTCTTTGAACCAAAGGCAATGCCCACGTGGCGGAATGGTAGACGCGCTCGTTTCAGGTGCGAGTGTTGAGAGACGTGCAAGTTCGATTCTTGTCGTGGGCACACAGAAAGAGAATGGAGAGGTGGCGGAATGGTAGACGCGCTACTTTGAGGGGGTAGTGGGCTCAGCCCGTGGGAGTTCGAGTCTCCTCCTCTTCACTCACAAGACACACGGACACTCAAGTGAGAGTGTTTCGACAAAAGATTGACATCACGCAAATCCCTGCGGAAATAGCTCAGTTGGTAGAGCACAACCTTGCCAAGGTTGGGGTCGCGAGTTCGAGTCTCGTTTTCCGCTCCAAAATAATGGTTCATAATAATTAAGGGATTTTTATTGTGATTCTTGTTTGCGAAAATGGGAATCACGTGTGCGGAAATAGCTCAGTTGGTAGAGCACAACCTTGCCAAGGTTGGGGTCGCGAGTTCGAGTCTCGTTTTCCGCTCATCATTTAGACATTCGTTTTTTCATAGCATTCGTGCATCAGTGGCCGTGAGGTTACTGATGCATTTTTTTTGAAAGCCGCTCACAATCTTCAGAAAGATGACTATCGCTACACTATTCAATATCGGCAAAACGGAATATAGTGAATCTCATACACCTTGTCAAAGTATTGTTCCCAATCGGAATGTCCGTCACCAATCTTGAAACCATAAAACTTTGTTCCAGTCTTCTGATATTCTTTGAAGCGCGACATAAGCTCTTTATCTGTTCGAGGTATCAAGAAATCTGTAATCCACAACACATCTGCATTCATGTAACGGTCATCGTTGTTGTCGAGCAGAGTAAAAGTCAAATTCAACATCTTTTGGGCATCCGTTCCCCCTCCGATGAAAGGAAATACTCCCTTAGCAAAGTTTTCTTGGTCTTCCACTCTCATCCCCATTCGCTCCATTGATTTCTTTTGCCGCCTGGAACGTAATTCTATGGGATGAATGCCAATAGAGAAATCTATCAGGAAGCAATCTCTATTCAATGTTTCTGCAGTCTGTTCTAATTTGGCCAGTAAAGACGCTTCAATCTTTTGAGGGATACCGCTCATACTGGCAGAAGAATCCACACATACAATCATCGGTCCACGCCGTGACGCTCTTTCTGATCGGAGGCGACGTGCAGGTTTAGCGATTTCCGATTTATAGTGGAACACCTGCAACTTACTCGTCATGTATTTGTGCAAAAACAGCTTCTCCATATCGGAATCTGTATATTGCGCTAATTCCATCGGCATCAAAGCATTGAGGTCTCTACCTATGCCGATTCCTTCTATATCGCTCCCCGAAGAGTGTGAAAGTTGCATGCTTCTGCCAGTCTGTGTTGTCAGTCTATCCTTCCCATCGGCATCCGCTATTCGTCCCATTCTTCTCGCCACATCACCTATCTCAGGGTATTGATTTTGGATCTTGACGATGTTCAACTTCTTCTCAAATTCAGTTTCCGTCCATTGTCCTTCCATCATACTCCATGCTTGCAGAGCTTCTTCATCAGATACACCTTCATTCCTCAGTTTCTGGGTGTGATTAAGTTGTTGTTGCAGACTCTTTGCGACCAAGCTTTTCTTCTTCTCAAGATGTTCCTTCATCTTTTGTTGTACGTGTCTGTCCAGCGCACCGCTCCACTCGTGTCTCAGCATCTCCCAGTTCTCAGGGTCTGTCCATCCATCACGTTGAAATCTTTTCTTCAAAAAGTCAATGTCGAATCCATCTTCTTCATGCTTATCGGCAATGCTCTTGACGAGCGATTGCCAATTTCCTCTTTGTTTCTGCATTGACCATTCTTTCGTTTTTTCTATTTGTCCTCTTTCACCACTCACACGTTGGTTAGCGAACTGTTCTGCATGCAGACATTCAAGCACAAAACGTCCAACCGTCTCATAGAAGATTTGGCCAGCCAAACGACTCGACAACACCTTCGCCTGAATCAGCGGATTGTTCATGATAGAGGCAAGATATTCCAAGATATAATCTCTCTTCATCTCAGGAACATCCGTCTCAATGCTGAACACGTCACCCTTATTGACGAATAACCTAATCAGATGGAGATAATCGCCAGGCTGAAGAAGTTCTGGTTCCGCCATCCTTATCCCTCCAACTTCTGAAGTTCATATCTTGTATAAGCAATCTCAGTATAGATGGCTTGAACAATTTCTTGAAGCACTTTCTTGTCCTCATCCGATACGAAGATGTTTTCTTCGATTTCTCTCTCCCTCCTACTAATCGCATTGCTCAACTCATCCACTTCTCCATAAAAATCCCTGTCCGACACGTTTCTGTTTTGTTGTGGCAGTATCGTTTGTGTCTCACCTCGTTTCAACGTCTCAATTTCAAAGCGCACCCCATCAATGAAGATGTGCTTGTCACTTCTTGTCAGGTGAACTTGCCTTGCCCCAGATGGCATCTCCGCACCTTGATACAGTCGAATGATAGAACGTACAGGATTCTTTGGGTCTTGATAAATGACAGCGAGAATGCCCATGTTTTGTTTCGTCACTACTGGCAGTTTCTGATAATCCGCTACAAAGATATAGGTGTTGCCTGTATCGTGGTCGTGCAGATGATAATAATAGTTGTCGAAAATCTTCTTGTTGCTATCCGCTTGTTCCATCATCCGCTGTGCTGCAGTCGTTGCCTTGTGCAATCTCGTCACTCTGATGTCATCATCAATAGCCACTTTCATCCCTTCCAATTTCGACGAGAACTCGTTGAACAATGTTCTGATGACGATACGGCGCACATCATTAGCCTCCCCTGGTTCTTGCCACAGGCAATGAAACATCGGCACCAAATCCGCTACTGTAACCTCGTCTCTGCCATTCACTAATGCAGAAGCTCGCATCAATCGCGCAATCTTCTTCCAACGACGGTCACTCACATAAACATCATGACGTTCATCGGTAAAATCAACCGCCACACTTCCCAATGCCTTTCTAATGGTAGCGATGCATTTCAGCACACGCTCAGGGATGGCAATAGAATCAATCTTCCGAGTCCATTCTTGATATTCATTCTCCTTGATTTGCAATTCAGATGGGATCTCAGCATTTCCTTCACCTTTTCCATCAGTCAACATCGCATTAAAGTTCTTCTCCTGCTTGATGTTTCCACATTCCATCCTAATGATGAATCTGTCCCACAACGCCTCTAATCCTTCTCCCTGTGCAGGAAGTTCGTTGCTGGCAGCAACCAACAACTTCAGAGGCACATGGATTTCCCTGTCGCCATTGCGAAACAGTTTTTCGTTCATCACCGTCAACAACGTGTTTTGAATGGCAGGACCAGCCTTCCAAATCTCATCGAGGAACACCACATCTGCCGTCGGCAAATACCCCTCAATACTCCGTTCATACTTGTCTGAGTCCTTCAACTTGCTGATGCTCACAGGGCCGAAAATCTCATCAGGGGTCGAGAATCTTGACATCAGATACTCAAACGACTTGCCCCCATGAAAGGCAGCCTTCACCCTTCGAGCCACCATCGACTTCGCCACCCCTGGAGGTCCCAGCAGGATCAAACTCTCTCCAGCGATAGCTGCCAACAGCGACATCGCCAGTTCCGTATCCTTCTCATAAATGCCCTTGCTCATCTCTTGCAAGAGGCTCTGTATTCTTTCTTTCATCATGATGCAAAGTTACAACTTTTTTCTTTCTCTCAACCCATACAGTCTGCAAAAAATGAAAATGTTACACTCTTGGCATGAGGCATCCTAAATATTTTTCCGTCCCGTTGTAAAAAGTTTTAGAATGCGTCGTAGAAAAAGACCCTTGTTATAGGCCAATAGTCACGCCAGTCTCAAATCTCAGTTCATCAAATAGGTCACAGTTAAAACCCAAAACTCTCTTTTATAGGCTTTATAACTTATTAATAATCATATATAAAAGTATATAAGAAAAGAATATGAAGGTGCCTTAAAAGGTAATTGAGATTTGAGACTGAGACTGCGAACATCCTTTTGACAACATCACTTATTGGCTTAATTATCTAAAAGACAAAGATTTATATACCATATAACAACAACACTCCGATGATGCTGAAATCAAGAAAGGGCACAGAAATACCCCAATATGCCCTCTTTTCACTCCATAATGGAAGGTTATTCTTCCATAAAGGAAGGTTATTTGGAAATAAGGCTGGGTTATTTGGCGAGAAAGGCACGTTATTGGAAGGGCGAAAATGGTCGAAAAGTGCCGTAAGGGTACCCTAGGGTTACCGTAAGGTTGCCCTTGGGTTTAAAAACAAGGGGAATGTGTTAGGTTAAGCCGCAGGAAGCGGGAGGCTCTCCCGCTCGGAGCAGGAAGCCCTGCCGGTCGGAGCGGGAGGAAGGCCAAAGCAACAAGCGGATAGTTGGTCGCTTCCTATTGCCATTTTGGGTGATTTGATTCAGATTTTTTGTCGATTTTGAGCGAATGCGACCCATGCCTCAAAAACCATCACTCGAGTCAAATCATCGATCGACTCGAGTCAAATGAAAAATGACTCGAGTGAAGAGAATTATTTTCCTCTCTCAAACTCTTCGAGTTTCTTTAGGTAGTAGGCACGGAGGTCTTCCCATTTGTAATAGGGATATTGGTCGGTGGGAACGGGAAGGGTGGCTTCCTTCTCGTTGAGGAGTGCCTTGACAAGAACTGGGGCATCTTTCTGCTTCTTGGGACGATAGAAGACGAGCTGGATGTTGCAGGCCATTGGGTAGATGCGATAGTTGACCCAATAGTCCTCAAGGTGGTCAAGATCCTGCACCTGACGACCGCAGCTGTCGAGTTCCAAGAGGCAGGCAAGAGGCATAACGCACACTTCATGTCCGAAACGAAGAGTGGCACCGTTCTTGAAGGTCTTGGATGCCATAATGGTGTCGGTAGTCTCAATCATGTTGTGCAGGAGGTCAGCTTGATTGAACTGCATGATGCTGCCGGTCTGAGGGGCTGCACCATAGCCGAGATACCAGTCGATGTTCACAATCTTCCAGAGGTCGTAGCATTCCTCTGTGGTGAAGAGGTTCCACATGTCTTCGCCATTGCCATGACTCTGCATATTGGTGATGACATTGAATACAGAACGCATGAAGGAACGTGGACGGAAATCCTCATCATTCCAATAAGACTCGTCGTTGAAGAGGGCACGACAGAAGCGTTCGGGATGGGTGTATTTCTTGGCATATTGGCTGACGATGCTGGCACGATCACGGCTGGCATCACGAAGACGCTGGCTGAAGTTGTGGTTAAGGTAGTATTGGAAGGACTCACTCACATCGTTGTGCATCTTCATGTTAGAGTTGAAGGCCGTCAGTTCCTCGCACTCGGCAGTCATACTGAGGATGCAACGAATCACCACCGTACTGCGGGCATCCACTTCTGCATCCTTACCACTGAAAATCTCAGGGAAGTTCACAGTCATGCGATGACCAATACCATGATGCTGCTGCTCGCCAATGTCGGAGAGTTCACCCAGACGACCACGGGTGGTGGGGATGAAACGCTCCAGTTTCTCCAAGGCTTCTTTACCAAGGGCTGTAAGTTTGCCCTGTTCGTTGGCACGACGGAAGACACGCAGAACACTGGTGTAGTCATTTTCATTGATGAGCCAACGGGAACCGTGACGTCCGTAATGGGACATATAGAAGGGTTCGTAGCCCTTAGGGGCGGGTGTCAGGGCTTGCTTAGGTGCCTGATACGCCATATAGTTGGAGCCAGACTTGAGAATGTCTGCGTAGATTTCTTCCTTGGCTGTCTGGGCAGAAGAAACTAAAAGTGAGAAACTAAAAACTAAAAGTGAGAGTGTCCTTTTCTTCATGTTGATATGTGAGTTGACGGTTGATAGTTGACAATCGCCCAACGCATGGGTTGGTTAGTCGTAGGAGGCAAAGTTTGCATTGCGTCCCAAGTCGTGATAAGCGTTCTGGAGAAGCTGAGGTGTGATTTCAAAATCACGGTTGATGGGACGATCCTCATCCTTGAGAGAATGGGAGAACATCCAATCGTAGGTCTGATAGCAATAGAAGAGGCGTGCCAGACGTCCATGATTGATGCCAGGCATACGGGTGTAGATGAGACGTGACTCATCACCAGTCTTCTTGATGGCCTCAACCACACGGTCGGATGCTGACACGGGCACAGCAGTATCGGCAGTTCCATGCACAATCCACATGGGGATGCGAGAAAGTCCGCTGAGGTCTTTCACCGTTGCCCCACCACACATGGCCATTCCTGCGGCGATGCGGTCAGGATAGGTGGCACACATGTCAAGCGTGCCATAGCCACCCAAACTCATGCCGTAGCAATAGATGCGGTCGCTGTCAATATGGAAGTTGGCCTCAGCCCATTCGATAAGCTTCATGATCTTCTCTGGTTTCCATGCACCGCCTGGATTCTGAGGAGCCAGCACGTAGCAGTCGATGGCACGTCCACGTTTGAGGGCTTCCATCGGGCCATATTTCTTCACTTTATTCAAGTCGGTGCCACAAAGGCTGGCACCATGCAGGAAGATGAGCAGGGGACGATGCACACCATCGCCTTCATCCTCGTCAGGACGATAGAACCAAAAGTTGTAACTGCCTGCCACTGTGTTACGATAGGCTTTGCTCGTGTCCTGAGCATGAGAAGTCATGCTGCACACAAAAACCAGAAGAATAAATATATATCTAAGCATAAAAATGTCTATTTGTATGTAATTCACGTGCAAAGATAATGAAAAGTTTAGAGTTTAGGGGTGAGAGTTAAGACTTATTTCGTATCTTTGCAACAAAATAACCATTTTACATCAAAAAAGTCATGTCGAAAAGAATCGTATCACTTTTAGTTTTCTGTTTTTTCATTTTCGTTTCATCGATGGCACAGGTCGTTCATCCGAAGATTGGCAAGAGCGCACAATCAGCTGATGGACGCATCACGATTGAACTCATCGGCAAGAAGCAGTTTTTCGCCCCTGGCGACAAAACAACTGCCGATGCAGACATCAATTCGCCCAAATCGGTGAATGTACATCCCAACGGCAAGAAGTTCTATGTGAACTCGCTCGAAGGAGCCACTACGGTCGTGTATGATTTCCAGACTTACAAGAAGTTAGCAGTCATCAAGCACCATTTCGACCAAACGAAAGACGCTCACCTGTGGAGCAAGCCATCGGGCTTCTACCCTTTCACCCACTATAAGAACAACCAGCTCAACACATTCTACGGCAAGCCCGTGGAGAGCACTTTCACACATGGTGGCAGGTATCTTTGGGTACCTTACTACAGACGCAGTTACGACATCAACGCACAAGACCCATCGGCTGTCGCCATCATTGACACGCAGACAGACAAGATCATCCGCATGATGGAAACGGGTCCACTTCCCAAGATGATTGCCACCTCGCCTGACGGCAAATATGTGGCCATCTCGCATTGGGGCAACAACACGGTGGGCATCATCGACATCAGCAGCAGCGACCCTAAAGAATGGAAGCATAAAGCCTGTCACATCGTTGATTATCAATTGCAACTCAACTACCCCATGAACCGCTCCGTGAACCGTGATGCAGGCAGCGGATATGCCCTGCGTGGCACAGTCTTCACGCCCGACAATCACTACTTGCTTGTTGGTTGCATGGGTGGCGGTGGCGGCATCGCCGTGATTGATCTGCAGAAATCGGAGTATTTAGGCCGTTTGCAGGGCATGATGGCCAATGTGCGTCATCTGGTGCTGAAGAACGGCTACCTCTACCTTAGTATCAATAGTGCCGGCTATGTGCAGAAGATTGCCCTCAAGACGATTCTCGACGCCATCCCCAAGATGCAGAACAAACGTGGTACCGTGACTGGCTGGCAGAACTGCAAGGTGGGTGCAGGTGCCCGCACCATTGAGCTTTCTCCCTCAGGCAAGTACATCTTCGCAGCCTGCAACAACGCCAGCGCCCTCTATGTGGTGGATGCCCAAGAGATGAAAGTGCTCACCAGCATCCCTGCTGACAGTTATCCTGTGGGATTGGACGTATCGAAGGATGGCAAATATGTATTCACCACCGCACAGGGTCACAGCGGCAAAGGTGGTGGCAATGCTGTTGACATCTTCAAAGTAACATACAAGTAGAATTGAAGGATTGTAGAATTGTAGAATTGAAGGATTGAAGGATTGAAAAATTGAAGTATTGAAGTTATGCAAATGAAAAGGACTCTTTCACTTTTAGTTTTTAGTTTTTCAGTTTTAGTTTCTTCTGCCCAAGTGGCGAAGATTTTGCATCCTGCTATTGGCACGACTGCCTATAACAGCGACAGCACCTTTTCTATTAAGTTGATTGGCAAGAAGCAGTATTATGCTCCAACGGAAACTGAAACAGCCGATAAGGACATCAACTCGCCCAAGTCGGTGAACATGCACCCCAACGCCAAGAAGTATTATGTGAACTCGCTTGAGGGCGCCACAACCATCGTGTATGACTTCAAAACCAACGAGAAGATGAAGGTGATCCGTCACATTTTTGCTGATGCGGACACGGTGCTGTTAGGTAGTGACTTCAAGCCTTTCTATGAGTTTACGCACTATCTGCCTGATGCCAAGCATCCTGCCTCTCCTTTTGGCGGTTGGGGAGCCTTCTACGGCAAGCCTGTGGAGAGTACATTCACTCATGGCGGCAAATATCTTTGGGTGCCCTACTATCGTCGTGACTACGACATCAATGCACAAGACCCGTCGGCTGTTGCCATCATCGACACAGAGACGGACTCCATCATTCGACTCATGGACACGGGACCACTGCCCAAGATGATTGCCACTTCGCCAGACGGCAAGCTCGTCGCCATCACCCAATGGGGTGACAACACGGTGGGCATCATCAACATCGAAAGCGAGAACCCGTTCGATTGGCACTACACTTATCTCGCCATCATTGACCAGAAACTGAAACTCAACTTCAGCATGACCAAGCAGATTGATCGTGACGATGACAGCGGCTATTGTCTGCGTGGCACAGCCTTCACCCCAGACAACCACTACCTGCTCGTAGGATGTATGGCTGGCAATAATGGTATCGCCGTGATGGATCTTGAAAATATGCAGTATCTTGGACGCATCACGGGCAACATGTACAACCTGCGTCACCTGCTGATTCGCGACGGCTACGTTTATCTGAGCATCAACCGTGATGGCTACATCCAACGTATGCCCCTCAACCAATTCTTGGCAGCCATCCCTGCCCTGAAGGAATCAGCCACGAAGACCACTCCCCTATCGGGTTGGGAAAACTGCAAGGTGGGTAATGGCGCAAGAACCATCGAGTTTTCACCCGATGGTCGCTATATTTATGCTGCCTGCAATGCCAGCAGCACCCTCTATGTCGTGGATGTCAAGAGCTTTCAAGTTGTCACCTCCATGTCTATCGACAGCTACCCTGTAGGACTTGAAGTGTCGAAAGATGGCCGTTATGTCTTTACGACTTCACAAGGACGAAGCAATGGCGGCGGCAACTGCGTGGATATCTTCGAGGTAGAACTCAAGAAGAACAACTAAACAGGTCAAATGCTCTGTTCGCAATTCCATACGAAGGCACGAAGCCCGAGCATGGAATTGTCCTCATCAAGACGTTTGAGACGTTTGAGCAAGGGCTCCACCTTTTCATCATCAACAATCGTGATGATGGCACTGTTCATGGAAGGCCAAGCGTGAGTACCCAGATGAGGTTCACCACCCTGGGTACCACGTCCACCAGCCTGTTCAAAGTATGTGTAACCACGCACATTGGTATCATTCAAGGCTTCGATGATATTTTCCTGATGAGCCTGGTCGTATGCTATAAATACAGTTTTCATCTTATTCGTCTCTAAAGTTTTTGATGTCTCTTTGTGCATTTTGTTCCATCACACTAATACGGGTGTTGGTCAACATTTCCTCTGCCTTATGCTCCTTCCAGTATGCTTCGAGTTCACGCTTTTCTCTGAGTTTGCGACGCTGACGCTTCACACCTACAGCACCAAAGATGCAGAACATGGATGGAACGTATATCAAGGTCAAGATAGTGGACACAGCCAGACCGCCAATGACGGAAATACCCAATGGACGCCACATTTCAGCACCCACACCATGACTGGCTGCCATAGGCATCATACCAAGGATGGTCGTGAGCGTAGTCATCAAGATAGGACGCAGACGAGAACGCGCTGCCATCACTGCAGAACGAATCAAACCGATGCCACGTTCACGCAGCAATTGGGTGTAGTCAATGAGCACAATACCATTCTTCACCACAATACCAATCAGCATGATACCTCCCAACATCGACATGATGTTCACGCTGGTGCCTGTAAGCAGCAAGGCAATGACGACACCTGACGCAGCGAAAGGTACAGAAAGGATGATGATGAATGGGTAAGTCATAGACTCGAACTGTGCTGCCATCACGATAAACACCAAGATAATGATGAGGATACCCAACGTTCCAAGGTCGCGGTTAGAGTCTTGCTGGTCTTCATACGAACCAGCCACCTGCACCAGCACACCTGCAGGAATGTTCAAGTCGGGATAGAAGGATTCACCCAGTTCCACACCATCAGAAAGCGCATAACCATCTGCCAACACAGCATTCACAGTAACGATACGCTGACGGTCTTTACGTTCGATAGTTGGAGGAATAGAACTTTCATACACTGTAGCGATATCACGGACACGCACATTCTCACCTCTCGCATTCGTGATGGCCATATTCTCGATGTCCTCCACAGAACGACGGGCAGTAGGTTCGTAGCGCACCTTGATGTCGTACTCTTCACCGTCCTCACGATAACGGCTCAACACTGAACCATAGATGAGTGAACGGACAGAGTTCGCAGCAGTAGCCAGTCCAATACCTTGCTGAGCCAGTTTGTCACGGTCGAAGTTAACCACAATCTCTGGCTGATAATCAGAACGGGAGATATTCACCTGTGTGATCATCTCACTCTCACGGAACTTGTTGGCCATCACTTCTGCCACACGGTAGGTGGAATCCAAATCGTAGCCATAAATCTCGAAGGAAGCTGTTGACTGACCACCCATACCACGACTTCCCTGACCACCCAGGTTCACCATGAACTTCGCCAATTCAGGTATTTGTTTCAAGTCGGCACGCATCTCATCACAAATGGTGGCAAGCCCCTTCTCACGCTTGTTCGATGGCACCATCATAATATTATAAGATATGATGTGGGAACCGTTGTCTGACAAAGATGAGAAGGTATTGGCATCACCTGCCTGACCTACTGTGAAGTTACAAGACTTCATGTCTTCGCCATAACGCTGCTGCCATTTCTCCACTAAAGACTTCGCCAGTTCCTCAGCCTTCTCCACTCGTGTACCAATTGGTAACTGAAGGGTTGCACCAATACGGCCTGAATCGTTGGCAGGGAAGAACTCGCTCTTGATGCCCACCAAATAGGCAATGCCGAAGCTGACCACAAAGAGCACGATACATCCTGAAACAATTGTCCAACGATGACGGACTGACCAGTTAATACGCTTCTCATACCATGCATCCAAATTATCTAATGCCCTACCAATAGGACCATAGAACTTCTTGAAGAACTTACCCTGCTTCTTCTTCAGACGAAGCATCTGAGAACAGAGCATTGGAGTGAACGAAAGGGCGCTGGTGGTGGAGATGGTCATAATGATACACATCATCCAACCCAACTGCTTAAAGAGCACACCCGACATACCCGTCACCATGGTCAATGGGAAGAACACAGCAATCATCGTCAGCGTAGAGGCAATAACAGAGATAGCCACCTCGTTTGTCGCATGGATAGCCGCTTGTTTCGGGTCTGACCCTCGTTCGATATGTGTCGTCACGTTCTCCAACACCACAATGGCATCGTCCACCACGTTACCGATAGCGATAGAGAGACACGACAAAGATATCATGTTGAGTGAACCGCCTGTTGCATACAGATAGATGAACGAAGCAATCAACGACATCGGAATGGTGATGACGATAATGGTCGTTGCACGCCATCTACCCAAGAAGATAAACACCACCAATGCCACGAACAACATAGCGTAGGCAATCGTCTCTTCCAACGTGCCGATGGTGTTCAAGATGTTTTCTGATGTATTGACGATGATGCCCAACTTCACGTCGGATGGCAGATTCTGCTGCAAGGTGGGCATCATTTCCATCACCTTGTTGGAGATCTCTACTGAGTTGGCACCACTTTGCTTCTGAATAACCACGATAGCACCTTGCACGCCATTCGTGAAAGTACGCTGTGCACGTTCCTCCACATTATCGACGATACGTGCCACATCACGCAGATATACATTCACGCCATTACGGGAACTTACAATCACATCCAGCATCTGGTGAGGGTCATCAAACTCACCTTCCACACGTACAACATAGGTCTGCGTACCCACATCGACCGTACCGTTCGTCACGTTGTGGTTCTCAGCCGAGATGGCACTTGCCACCTGAGTCGGAGTCAGGTTGTAAGCCTCCATCTTCTGAGGATCCATATAGATGTTGATTTCACGCTGAGGAGCACCCACGATGCTCACTGTACCCACACCATCGATACGTGCCAACGGGTTGGCCACGTTATCATCAAGAATCTTGTACAGCGCCTGCTGCGACTCGTCTGCCTGAACAGAGAGCAGCAAGATAGGAATCATATCGGTCGAGAACTTGAACAGAATCGGCGTCTGCGCATCGTCTGGCAACGAGTTTGACACCATGTCCAACTTGTCTCGCACATTATTCGTCAAAGCGTCGATGTCATAGCCATACTCGAACTCAAGCGTGATGACAGAAACGTTCTCACGGCTGTTACTCGTCACATGCTTGATGTGCTCCACTGAGTTGAGCGTGTTCTCCAACGGACGCGTCACATTATTCTCAATATCCTCTGCACTGGCACCCGTGTAATACGTCATCACCATGATGGTGTTCGTATCAATATCCGGATAGAGGTCAATGGGCAACTTGATCAGCGAGAAGATACCCAATATAATCACTGCCAAAAAGCAGAGACTGGTCATAATCGGTCGTTTGACCGCACCTTCATATAGACTCATACATTCATTTACTTAACGACTTCCACTTCCTTACCATTCGCCAAGCGGCTCTGACCAGCAATCACCACATCATCACCTGGTTTCACACCACTGAGAATCTCATATTTCGTATCGATGTGCTTACCCAGTTCCACCTTGTTATAGGAAACCTTGCCATCTTTATATACATATACATAACGGTCACCTGCACCAATCTGCTTTACCAAAGCCTCATCAGGCACCAACACGTGGTTCTTGGAACCGAAATTCACAGTTGCACGGGCAAACATGCCAGGACGCACCCTCTGGTCAGGATTGCTGATGGTCACCTCCACTGGGAACGTGTGGGTATCCTGATCGACAGTCGGATAGACGATGGTCACCTTGCCGTAGAAGGTCTCATTATCATAAGCATCCAACTGGATATCTACAGGCATACCTTTGAACACCTGCTTGTAATACACTTCAGAAATGTTCACCATCACCTTCACTGGGTTGGTCTGCTCGATGGTCAGCACGGGCTGACCCTGATTGTACATATCGCCGTCATCATAATTGCGAGCCGTCACCACACCACTGATGGGCGCCACTAACTGCGTGTTCTGCATCAGCTGTCTCAACTGTGTGGAGAGTACATCCAACTGCAGCTTTGCGTTGTCATATTCAGCCTTGCTGGCACCACCCACCTGATAGAGTTGAGAGGTACGACCAAACTCAATCTTCTGGTTCTCCACCTGCAACTTCAACTGCTGTAGATTATTGGCATCCAGCTGAACAACCACCTGCCCCTTGCGCACATGATCACCTACATCCACATAAATTTTCTCAATGCGATAAGGAGTGTTAGGCGAGATGTTGTTCTTCAAGTCACTCTCCACTGTGGCTGTGTAGGTCTCAGTCTGCGGGATGTCCTCGCTCGTTGCCTTTGCGATTTTCACCTGCGGTTTTGCCTGCTGGGCTGCCCCAGCCTTGTCATCGCTCTTGCAGGCAACAGCCAACAGGGCAAGAGCGGCAAGCGATAATGTTTTGATATATTTCATATTCATCGTTTTATTCAGGTCTATTCGTTGTAAAAAAAGTTGTCAAAATCACTTCAAATAAGTTTCGCGACCCAACGTATAGTCGAGGTCAGCCCTGTTGGTGAGATAATTGTAGATGCTCTGCACATAGGTCAGTTCGGCCTGCGTCTGTGCAATCTCACTCTGATTCAGTTCAAGAATGGTTCCACGTCCCACCTCATAACGCTTACCTGCAATCATCACAGCCTTCTCGGCCTGTTTCACAGCCTCAGCGTTGCTGGCAGTCTGTGCAATAGAACTGGCCATGTTCTGCCTGTAACTCTCTGCGGCCAGAGTCAACTGACGGCGTGCGTTAAGGCGATTATCCTCCAACTGCGCAATCTGCAGTTTGTTGCTCTTCAACTTCGTCCAGTTGCTGGCATGAAAAATAGGCACAGACACAGCGATAGAGAGTGTCGAACTGGGGGAGAAGCGATAACTGAACACGTTCCAGTTGTTGTTGGCGTAACTCTGATACTGTCCCGTCAACTGCAACGCCACCGTCGGCATAAAGCCTGTACGCAAAATCTTCTGACTGCGCTCCAGCAACGTCATGCTCTGATTCAACTGACGCAACGAGGAGTTGTTGTCAAGTTCCGACATCTGTACCTCAGAATTCGCTAACGTCAATTGATTCTCGTATGCCTTCAGCGAGTCGTCAATCACGATGTCCACATCAGCCGTCACGCCCATCAGAACCTTCAACTGCAAGAGCGCCAGCGTCTTGCCCGTCTGACCGCTCACCATTGCAGCGTTCATGTTCCTCGCCTGCACTTCTGCACTGATCTTGTCATATTCACTCACTCTACCCACCTTGTACTTCTCGTTCACCACATCGAAATTGTCTTTGGCCACAGCGTAACTCCGCTTCATCACCTCATAACTGTCACTCGACAACAATGCGCCATAATATGCCTTCGTCACCTGATTGATCAGATCCAGACGACTGCCACGCGCTTTCTCCTGAACCAGCAAGATGTCTTGCTTCGTCAACTTCATGTTCTGATACACAGCTGGGGCAAACACAGGGAGGCTCAGGGTGACATTGCCGACAGCATTCAGCGTACCGTCCACACCCATCTTGAACTTACCCATTCCCGTCACCATTTCAGCCACCAGAATGTTATCCGTCAATGAAAAATTCGCATCCACAGTAGGTAGCAAACTCTGCCAAGCTTCCGTGTCCGCAATCTTTTTCAGTTCGATGTCCTTATCAGCAACATGAATGGTGGGGTTCTCCGCCAACGCTATTTCTATCGCCTTCGCCAGCGTCAGGCTCATCGTCCCGACTGAACCGCCATTCACCTCCTGAGCCTGTGTGCCTAACGCACATGCCATCAGCATCCCCAGACTCAGCAACAATGTTCTGCCTTTCATTTCTACAGACTATTACTTTTACTTAGATTGATAAATACACATATCTTAAAAAACTGTGCAAAGGTACGAATAATTCCCCTTTTTACAGCAAAAAGATATACATATTTAATAATAAATAACAACAAATCAGCAAAAAGGGACACTTCAAAACACTTTTAGAACTATTCAGCCCCCTATTCTTCCTCTTTTTCTCAATCATCATCGACAATCTCAGCCTCCTCAAATACGACAAAAAACATCCAAAAAGCTCCGTCTAAACATATCAAATTAACTAAAAAAGTGATAAAAAACACGCTGTGTCCGTACACAGATGTTAAGAAACATGTTTTTCGGCTTGTCCAAAGAGGCAAAAGTCCGTACCTTTGCACCATCCTAAAAACAATCTTTTTACCTTAAAAATTAATTAATACTTATTGAGAACAGAAAAGTGCCAGTCGTGAGATTAGCGCTTTTTCGCTTTTAAAGGGGTATATGTTTTCAGCGAACTCAGGTTGGCATTTTTAATGAGGAATGAGAAATGAGGAATGAGGAATTGTCACTTTTTCAACAAAAAAACCGTTCCTATGGCAAATAATTCCTAATTCCTAATTCCTAATTCTTCACTACCTTTGCACCCGATTATAAATAATGTACATGGGTAAGAAACAACTCAACATCGTATTTTTGATTGCAGGAAGCGAGCCATTGGGCAGTGCAGGCATGCAAGCTGACATCAAGGCCATCACGGCTTGTGGGGGTTATGCGGCTTGTGCGTTGACAGGTATCGTGGATGAGGACACACGCCACGTGAAGAGCGTGACACCTCTGCCTGCAGAACTGGTGGTGAGCCAGGCTGAATCGTTCTTGGGCGATGTGGGAGCACAATGCATCAAGACAGGTGTGCTGCCTACGGCTGGAATCATCGATGGTGTGGCTGAGGTGCTGAAACGCTATCCACTGGTGAAGAAAGTGATTGACCCTGTGATTGTGGACAGCAACGGGGTGCAGTTGGTGAGTGACGAGAGCATCGGAGCCTACAAGGAGAAGCTGTTTCCTTTAGCGACGCTCATCACGCCCAACTTCCGTGAGGCTGAGGTGTTGCTGAAAAGGAAAATCACCAACATCTCTGAGGACATCAAGGAACTGGGACAGTGGGGCAACAGCGTCATCGTGAAATCGATGGAGAGTCAAGTGTTTGCTGGACGCGGGTCTTCGGCCCAGGATATGCTGTCTGATTTCCTCTACAATGCTCAGACGGGGGAAGTAAGGGAATTCAGGAAGCGCCGCATCCCCACGCACAACGTAAACGGCACGGGCGACTCCTTCTCTTCTGCCATCGCAACCTATCTGGCGAAGGGTTATAGCTTGGACGAGGCTGTGGGGAAAGGTGAAGAATTCATCGGCAAAGCGATTGCGCTAGGTGCTGAATATGAGTTCGGCCACGGCTATGGCCCTGTACATCCGTGCTTTATGGAAGACAAGGTGATACACGAAAGAATCTATAATTAAATCGGAAATCTATAATTAAATTAAAATATGAAATTGAAAATTGCAGTGCTGGCCGGTGATGGTATCGGACCAGAGATTATGGAGCAGGGTGTGGCTGTATGCAGCGCCGTTGCTGAGAAGTTTGGACACGAAGTGAGTTATAAGGAAGCCATCTGTGGCGCACACGCCATCGATGAGGTGGGCGATCCATTCCCAGAGGACACATTCCAGACATGTATGGAAGCTGACGCTGTGCTCTTCGCATCAGTGGGTGACCCTAAGTTTGATAACAACCCCAATGCCAAAGTGCGTCCAGAGCAGGGTCTGCTGGCCATGAGAAAGAAGTTGGGTCTGTTTGCCAATGTACGTCCTGTAACCACCTTCGACTGCCTCGTGCACAAGTCTCCATTGAAGGATGAGCTGGTGCGTGGTGCTGATTTCATCTGCATCCGTGAATTGACTGGCGGCATGTACTTCGGCGAGAAGAAAGAGGGTACTGACTATGCTTACGACACAAACGCCTACAGCCGTGCTGAGGTGGAGAGAATCCTGAAAGTGGCTTATCAGTATGCTCGTCAGCGCAGAAAGCACCTGACTGTAGTGGACAAGGCGAACGTATTGGCATCCAGCCGTCTGTGGCGTGCTGTGGCTCAGGAGATGGCACCTCAGTATCCTGACGTGACAACTGACTTCATGTATGTGGACAACGCTTCCATGCGCATGATTCAGGAGCCTAAGTTCTTCGACGTGATGGTGACAGAGAACACCTTTGGTGACATCCTCACAGACGAGGGCTCTTGCATTACAGGCTCTATGGGTCTGCTCCCATCAGCTTCTACGGGTGAGCACACACCTGTGTTTGAGCCCATTCACGGCAGCTGGCCTCAGGCTAAGGGCTTGAACATCGCCAACCCATTGGCACAGATCCTTTCTGTCGCTATGCTCTACGAATACTTCGACCTGAAGGAAGAGGGCGCCCTCATTCGTGAGGCTGTGAACGCATCCCTCGACCAGAATGTGCGCACCCCTGAGATTCAGGTGGAAGGTGGCGCCAAGTACGGCACGAAGGAAGTGGGCGAATGGATCGTGAACTATATTAAGAATAAGTAATGCCATTAATTCTACCCGATCAACTTCCTGCCATTGATGAACTGAAACAGGAGAATATCTTCACAATGGGCTACAAGCGAGCGGACAGTCAGCAGATCCGTCCGCTGCGCTTGGCTGTGCTCAACCTCATGCCCCTGAAGATCACCACTGAAACGGACTTCATCCGCATCCTCTCAAACTCAGCCCTGCAGATTAGGGTGGAATTCATGAAAATCAAGTCGCACACCAGCAAGAACACTCCTATCGAGCACATGCTGGCGTTCTATCGCAACTTTGAAGACATGAAGAAGGAGAAGTATGACGGTCTCATCGTGACGGGTGCTCCCTTAGAGTTCATCAACTATGAAGAGGTGACCTACTGGGACGAGCTGCAGGAGGTGTTCAACTGGGCGCACAACCACGTGACCAGCACCATCTATGTGTGCTGGGCAGCCTTTGCTGGGCTGTACCATTTTTATGGCGTGCCCAAGCACAATACGCCCCACAAGGTGTTTGGTGTGTTCAAACATCAGATGCTGTCGCCCGAACTGCCCATCTTCAGAGGCTTCGACGATGAGTTCTATGCACCACATAGCCGACACTGCACAGTTTTGCGCAAGGACATCGAGAAAGTGCCAGGACTCCACATCATCGCTGAAAGCCCCAAAGCAGGCGTGACCATCGTGGAAGCAAGGAACGGACGTGAGTTCTTCATCACCTGCCATCTGGAGTATTCGCCACTGACCTTGGACGGGGAATACAAGCGCGACCTGAAGAAGGGACTGGCCATCAACAAACCACAGAACTACTACCCAGGAGGCAATCCCAAGAAGCAGCCTGTGGTGAGGTGGCGAGCAGCAGCCAACTTGCTTTACACCAACTGGCTGAACTACTACGTCTATCAAGAAACGCCGTTCAACATTAATGACATCAACTAAAGGTTACTTTTAACTTCCTCATGAGACAGATTGAACTCCTCGCTCCTGCAAAGACAACAGACATCGGCATCGAAGCCATCAGGCACGGTGCTGACGCTGTTTATATAGGTGCCTATGCTTTTGGAGCACGGGCGGCTGCAGGCAACAGCGTGGAGGACATCGAGCGGCTCGTCCATTTCGCCCACCTCTACAAGGCGAAAGTCTATGTGACCGTCAACACGCTCGTCTTCGACAAGGAGATGCAGGAGGTGGAACGGCTCATCTGGCAGTTGCATGACATCGGCGTGGATGCCCTCATTGTGCAGGACTTGCGGCTATTGTCGCTGAACCTCCCCCCTATCCCACTTCACGCCAGTACCCAAATGGACAATCGCACCCCAGAGAAGGTGCAGATGTTGGCAGACTTGGGATTTCCCCAGGTTGTTCTCGCTCGTGAACTGACGACAGCTCAAATCACAGCAATTCATCACACTTGCCCCAACACGAAGTTGGAGGTCTTTGTGCATGGTGCCCTATGTGTTTGTCTGAGTGGACGATGCAATGCCAGCGAAGCACTCTTTGGACGGAGTGCCAACAGGGGCGAATGTGCACAGGTGTGCCGTATGGCTTTCGACCTGCAGGCTGATGGAAAGACGGTGATGAAGGACAAGCACCTGCTTTCCCTGAAGGACAACTGCCAAATCGACCATCTCGAAGAGCTCCTCATGGCTGGTGCCACCTCGTTGAAAATAGAGGGACGTCTGAAGGATGCCGACTACGTGAAGAACGTGACAGCGGCCTATTCTGAAGCGCTGAACAAGGTGATAGCCAAGCATCCTGATGACTTCTGCAGGGCTTCCTCTGGGCATGTGAACCTGAAGTTCGAGCCTGACGTGAGGAAGAGTTTTAATCGTGGCTTCGTAAAGGATGTCAGTAAGCCCGATGCCAACATCGACACCCCAAAATCAATGGGCGAGCCTATTACCCACAACACCGTGTTGCACAATGGTGACGGCTTGTGTTATTTGGAAAGAGGAAAGTTGACGGGGTTCAGGGTGAACAACACTGATGCTTTCCATCCCATCAAAGGCGTGCAATACTATCGCAATCAAGATATGGAATGGGACAGGATGCTCAGTAAACCTTCTGCAGAGAGGAAGATTTTCGTGCAGATTGATGTCTTTGACAATCACATCAGCATGACGGATGAAGACGGGTTGACGGCGAGCGTCAGCATTCAGGAGACATTTGAACTGGCACGCACCCACCAGAAAGAGAATATCGAAAGGCAGTTGAGCAAGTTGGGTGACACCATCTTCGAGGCGCAACAGGTGAACGTCCAGCTGACCAAGAACTATTTCATTCCCTCTTCGTTGCTGAGCCAGTGGAGGCGACAGTTGTCTGAGACGCTGACCGCTGAAAGGCTGAAATACTACCCGTTGGAGAGACAGGCACACGAACCAGTCAGCATCGAAGTGGATGAACCTTATGAACAGACGCACGACAAAGATACACCCGTCATGCTGTCCAAATACTGCATCAGACGTCAGTTGGGCATGTGTCTGAAAGAAAGACCCACACCCAGAAAAGAGAATCTGGCGCTGAAACTGGCAAACGGAACAAGTTTTCGCCTCGATTTCGACTGTAAGGACTGCATCATGAAACTATACTTACAATGAGAACCCAGCAATGAGAAAGTTACTTTACATCATCCTCAGCATCCTCATCGTTTCCTGCGTGGGAGGAACGGCTACGCAACCAACAGAAGCCCAACTCCCTGACAGCGACTCTGTACCCACCATCATCAACATTGTGGACACAGCCATCGTCGAGGACTCTACCCTGATGAGTCTGACCCCTCAGCAGGTGGACTCTATGGTGTTCCGTTTGACACACCATTACTCAGAGAACTTCAACTTCCTCGTCAAAGCCGACTCACTGAAACTCATCCCACGTGAGGGCGACCTCCTTCTGGACACCTGTCACGTCTATAAAAATGACATCATCGCTGTGGCTGCCATCAAAACCGTTCCAGGCGACTCGATTGACTCCATCTGGGTGAAAGTGGCAAGCAACCAAACGACGATGGGCTGGATTCGTGAAAGTGAACTGCTGAAGGGCACCACACCTGATGACCTGATTTCTGAAATGCTCGATGCGCTCTCCAGCAGCCGAGCCATCTGGATGTCTGCCCTCCTGGCTGTCGGACTCATCGCCGTCATTATTGGCAGAAAGAAGACGGTGAAGAAGCAGGAAATCTTCCACCTACCCAACTTCCTCGACGAGATGCTGAGCCCTTATCCTGCCCTCTTTCTCCTGCTAGTGGGCATCATGGCCTCTATCTACGCTTCTGTACAGAATTTCGTGCCTGAATTCTGGCAAGAATACTATTTTCACCCTACACTCAACCCCTTGGTGCTGCCGCCCATTATGGCCGCCCTCGTGGTCGTGCTGTGGCTCGTCATCATCACCTTCATCGCTGTGATTGACGAGGTCTATCATCATTTCTACTTTTTGCCAGGCATCATCCATCTCGCCAAGATTATCGGCGCAGCCATGCTGGTCTATCTCCTTGTCTCATGGACAACACTCATCTATGTGGGCTACCCCTTGCTGGCAGTCCTCATCTATTACCTCGTAAAGAAAATAGTGAAAGAATTGAGGGTTGAGAGTTGAGAGAATAAAGTTAAGGTTAGCGCTAACCTTACACTGCAACAGGATGCGTAAAGATGAAACGGGCGCCCTTTCCTTGATGCGTGAGGTCGAGTTTGGCTTCACCACCCAACTGAGTGGCAATCTTACGACAGATGGGCAAACCAAGACCTGTGCCGCCATTGATGGTGTTGAACTTCTCGAAACGACCAAAAATTTTCTCTGCATTCTCTACAGGTACGCCTTCTCCTGTATCTGTGACAGAGAAGGTGACCATACCTGGATGCTCATTCAACGACACGTGCACATGAATCTCACCCTCATCCGTATGTTTCTCCGCATTCGTCAGGTAGTTCATGATCACCTGTTCCACACGTTTCGAGTCACTCCGAATGAAATAATTGTCATCCACATCTGAGGTCATATACATGTTCACACCTGCTGGACAACGGTATTTCACTGTGCTGATGGCTCTACGGCACACCTCATTCACATTGCAAGTGCCGATATTCATGCGATACTTACCGCTTTCCATATCTGAAATGTCGAGAATGTCATTCACCAATGTGCTGAGCAAATCTGTATTGTTCTGGATGATGACGCCATAATCGGCAATCTCCTCTTCTGACAGCATATCGCGGATTTGCTTGTTGCACAGGATTTGGGAGAAGCCACAAATGGCATTCATGGGTGTTCGGATATCGTGGCTCATGTTTTGCAGGTATTCCTTCTGCGACTTCATACCTTGCTTATACACCTCCACATTGCGCTTTTCCTTGAAATACATATATGTAATGACCGCCAAAGCGACCACTAACACGATGATAAGTATAATTGAAATGGTTGTATTCATAATCTTAGTCTTTATTTTATGTTGCAAAGATAAGAATTCTCACTTTCTTGAACAAATATTTCGTGAGAAAAAATGCTAAAATCTTACAAATAGGAGAAATAAATGCACAAATTGCCCTAAAATAGAGGGTTTCTTGGCAATTATCGCAGAAAAGAAGGGTAAAAAATGGAAACATAACTATATGCAATAAGAAACATAAGTGGATTTTTAAGGAAACATGATAATATACAAAAAGAAACATAACACGAAAAGCAAAGAAGCATCTGTTGTCCAGCGCAACACCTTCCAAATCATCCCATTATCTCATCGGCTATGACAAATGAAAAACACGAAAAATGGCATGTGTGCGTACACAAACATTGATTCAAATCAAGTAAATGGCGTTTTTCGTAAGATTTTCATATATTTATTAGTATTAGCCCCTCAAAAGGTCGTAACTTTGTATCGTCAAAGAAAAAATGACAGTTCAAAAGAATATTCAGAGGATTATTCATAGAATAAAGATATATAGGTATTAGTGTTAAGGTAATTAGAGACTCAGTAAGATTAGTTGGTTTTGGTAAAATAGATTGTTTTTACATAGGATAATAAATAGAAAGGTATTATATTTAGACATAGGTTATACAATAGGTTTTAGGTTAGTAAAAGATTAGGTCATTCTTTCATGAGTGATGAAAGGTGACGAAGAAAGTGAAGTCCGCGAGGATTTCATTTTTTTTGCGTTTTAAACGAACCTAATGATTTATCGGGTTTCCTCTAACAATGTGGTCAGGCGCTCAAAAGTCATGCCCTCAAAACCATCGAGAACACAGTTGCATTTGTCTTGTATCTCTTCACGCGTATGGCCTGTAGCCAGACCGATGGTGAAGATGCCAGAGGACATACCTGCCTGAAGACCGTTGTAGGCATCCTCAAAGACCACACACTCGTCTATGTCAGCGTCGAAAGTGCGTGCACCTAAGAGATAACAGTCTGGAGCAGGCTTGGAGGCCGTGAAATCCTCTGCTGTGAAGATTTTGTCGAAGAGACTGTCCAACTGCGGCATCTGACGTCGCACGCTGTCCATCTTCGATTGGTCAGAACTGGTCACGATAGCGCACTTCACCCCATTCCGCTTCAGATCTTCAAGAAAGGGCAACACACCCGGATAGAACTCATAATGCATTTGTGCTTCCCATGCGATGAGTTCCCTCGTGATGTCCTTTTGCCACTGAGGATCAGGAAAATACTTGGCAAAGATATTGGTGAGGGTTGTGCCCTTGATGATGTATTCAAGCCTGGGCACATCAGGACGATACTTACGTGCTGTAGCGCCCCAGAAGACCGTGTACTGATCCTCCGTGTCCACCAACGTGCCGTCCAGGTCAAAGAGCGCCGCCTTCACCTTTCTCCTGCGAGGGATGTTCCTGTCGCCCTTCACAAACAGCTCGCCCCAAGGCATCGCCGTCTTCTCATCTTCGATATCTTCGTTGCGTTTCGTCCAAAAAGTTGCCATAATTGATGATTTTGGTGCAAAGATACTTGTTTTTCATGAAAAATCCTTGCATTTGCCTTGAAAAATGTCAATCATCATCAAAAACTCGAAAGCACACCCAGCTGCTGCAAGTCTTTGCGAAGCTGAGGAGCCCCTGTAAAGAGCAGCGCGTTCATGCCACAAGCTTTAGCAGCTTCAACATTTACCGGCTTATCGTCAACAAATAGACATTCAGCAGCTTGGAGGTTGAACCTGTCCAGAAGGCACCGATAGATACGTGGGTCAGGTTTGATCAGATGTTCTTCAGAAGAAATAACACACCCATCGAGCATACGAAGAATGGGAAGACGCTCTATCGCAGCATACACTTTATAGGACCAGTTAGTAAGACCATACAGTTGATAGCCGCATGTTTTGAGTTCGCTGAGCAGTTCTGGCATTCCAGAAACAGCATTGCCCACCATATCGTGGTATTGTGTATCGTATAGAGCTATTTCTTCAGCATAATCAGGGTGAAGAGCCTGTAAGTCACGTATGCACTGAGCGAAGTCATCGCCACGATCAATCCTGTCGTAGAAGTCAGGCTGCGTGATGTTACGGCTGAACCACTCAGCCTTTTCCGTATCGCCGTCAAAGACAGAGTCATAGAGCATGTGTGGATCGAATTCCACAAGCACATTGCCAAAGTCAAAAATAATGTTACGCATCAAAATCTCAGTGAAGAATCAGTTTATTGGTTATTGATGACCCACAATCCGTTCTTTCGACTTCCTTCTCTATGAATAATGCCTAAATCCTTGAATTTCTTCATCTGCTTTTCCACTGCACGCTGACTAATGCCTATGCGTTGCGCTATTTCTGCGGCTGTGGAGGAAGGTGCGGAATGAAGTGCCAACAGGATTTGCTTATCACTTATTCCGAACTTTATTCCGAACTTTATTCCGAACTCATCACCGAACCTTATTCCGAACTCATCATCTGTAGTGGGCAATGGTTCTCCCTGATGGACTTTCAAGGTCTGGTAGATTTCTCCCAACATGAAGTCGATGAAGGGGCCAGACTGTCCAGCACTGGTGCTGGCGTTGATGGCATCGTAGTATTTCTGCTGGTTGGCATACACCATGTTCTCCACAGGCAAGTGCTCAAAAAGCGGATGCAACTTACCCAAGATGAGTGACTGCCACAAGCGCCCAGTACGTCCGTTGCCATCAATGAAAGGATGGATGAATTCAAACTCATAATGAAACACACACGAACGGATGAGCAGATGGTCTTTGGAGCTTTTCAGCCAGTTGAAAAGGTCGCCCATCAGCTGAGGAACCCTTTCGGCAGGAGGTGCCAGATGCACCAAACCTCTGTTGCCAAACACCCCCACACCACCACGTCGATAACATCCTGCCTCGTCCACCAATGCTTCCATCATCACACCATGTGCCTTCAAGAGATCTTTTTCCTTGAAGGCATCGAGCGTGGGATATAGTTCGTAGGTCTTGATGGCATTTTTCACCTCCTGAATCTGACGGATGGGAGCCACCACCGCCTTACCCTCCAAGACATCACGAACCTCGTCCTCTGAGAGCGTATTGCCCTCGATGGCAAGTGACGAATGAATCGTCTTGATGCGGTTTGCTTTGCGCAGACGCAACCCGTCTTCCTGCTCTAGACGGATAGCATAACGCTCTATCTGTGCAGAAATATCAGCTATCAGATTGATGGCTTCTGTACTGACTGTAAATGGTGGTATATACATGTTTCTTTCATCTTATGTTAGTAAAAAGAATACAAAGGTACGCAATTCCCTTCATACCACAACAACAAAACACCAACTTTTTTTCGCTTTATCTTCAAAAAAGAGGTTCAAGAGGCATCATCACTCTTCCCTCCCCAACTCCCAAAAACAAAAAAATAACCAAAGGGGCGTGTCATGAGTGTCATGTGTCATGAGTGTCATTAAGGATTTTGGATTTGGGGAGGCGTTTTTTACGCCATAATAATTATATATTCTATATACTTATTATGAGCCAAAATCGAGCCGAAAATCCTTAATGACACTCGTGACACTCATGACACGCTTGTGTGAAGTTTTGGGTATCGTGTTTTAAGGAAAAACGTGCAGCCCTTAAGGGTTACAAAATTTTTCCTTAGGGGGCGCAAAAAAATGGCTGTGAAATTCGTAGACCGCAAGGTGAATGTCGTAACTTTGCAGCGTCAATGAACGGAAACGGGAGTTGACAGCGATCTTTGATTATTTGGAACAAGATAGAGGAAGTTCTGGCGGATGAGGGCTTGGACGAGTTCGGCACCTCGTGTGTGGTAGCCGTTGCTGTGGTCAACGCCTGCGAAGTCCATGAGGATGATGCCCGTGGGGCCAGCGGGATGAGTGGCGAGATAATCGAGAAAGGCTTGATGGGTGTGGGAAGCATTGTCTCGATAGCCGTTGCTGAGCGAGATTTGACGTCCGAAGAGGGATTCAACTTTGGAATAGGCGGAGGCGAAGTTGAATACCCACATGAGGTGTTGAGGGTCGGAACAGTCCATGTGGGTGCTGCTGTCCAGCATCTGGGTGATGGCATGGACCTTGCGGGACACGCCTCCTGCGAAGTGAGTGGCTGAGTAGTCCTGCACATAGAGCCTGCCGCTGGCACCATGAGAACCGATGAGAGAGCCTGCGGTTTGCTGTTGCCAATGAAGACCACCAGTCCAGCCCTTGAAGATGCCTCCGATGGGAGTGGAACTGTAGGAATCACGACTGAGGATGAGTATCTTACCACGCATATCGCCGACTCTGAGGTCGTTTCGATAATCGACAAGAAAACGTTTGAAACGGTCTTGGGACAGCAGTTCCTGAATGCGTGTGTTGTAGGTGCCCTTCACCTTGTCGCCATCGGCAGCATGAAGCAGGTGGATGATGACAAACTCGGAAGGATGGGCTTGAAGGGAATCGCAGAGGAGTTGGAGGGCACGGTCGAAGCGCATCTTGGTAGGCATGATGCCATGATGGATGTTGATGTACTCCTTGTAAACGCTGGGACGGAGGTCGAAAGCACGCACACCCACCTGCCATTGCTGGCTGATGTCGAGGTCTTGGGTGCGAGCATAACGGTTGCCAAAGATGCCGATGAAGCCACTGAACCCATAGCCTGTCGCAGCATCGTGGGCTCCTGGAATGGAAAGGGCTGCCACATAAGCATCGTCAGGCAGGCGGCTCATCCAGTCTTCGGCCAGAAGAGCGGCTGTGTGCCATACAAGGGCAATGCATACGAGCAGAATCCTTTTCACTTCTTCTTCACTGGGTCGCAAGTGAGGCCACAACCCAAGCGCTTGAGAATCTTTCTGTCCACCTCGCCCAACATGACGGTGCTGTGCATCTGACAGCCACGCAGTTTGGGGAGCTGTTCGAGCGCCTTGCGGCAGTTCTCGTCGTGCTGGGAGAGCACAGAGATGGCCACCAGCACTTCGTCTGTATGCAGACGTGGGTTCGTGCCACGCAGATAGTCGATTTTGGTCTTCTGGATAGGTTCAATCATGCTCTGAGGGATGAGTTTCACATCGTGACCGATGCCAGCAAGATGCTTCATCACATTGAGCAAGAGAGCAGCGCAGCAGCCCAGCAGGTCACCCGTCTTGGAGGTGATGATGGTGCCGTCTTCCATCTCCATCGCAGCACAATGCACACCCGTCTGGTTCTTCCGGTCGTTGGCGGCCACAGTGACACGTCGGTCGGCCGTGGTAATCTTGGCCTGATTGAAGAGCATCTGAATCTTGCTGATCTCATTTTCATTGCAAGCGCCGTCAGCCAACTTGTTGGTGGCGTCGTAATACCTCCTGATGATTTCATCCTTGGATGCCTGGCTGCACACCTCATCGTCGCTGATGCAGAAGCCCACCATATTCACACCCATATCGGTGGGTGACTTGTAGGGGTTCTCGCCGTAGATGCCTTCGAAGAGGGCGTTGAGAACAGGGAATATCTCGATGTCACGATTGTAGTTGATGGCCACCTTTCCGTAAGCATCGAAGTGGAAGGGGTCTATCATGTTCACATCGTTGAGGTCGGCAGTTGCAGCCTCGTAAGCGATGTTGACAGGATGTTTCAGGGGAAGGCTCCAGACAGGGAAGGTCTCGAACTTGGCATAGCCGGCACGGATGCCTCGCTTGTGCTCTGCATAGAGCTGGCTCAGACACACAGCCATCTTGCCGCTGCCAGGACCAGGAGCCGTAATGATGACCAGCGGACGGGTCGTCTCCACATAGTCGTTCTTGCCAAAGCCCTCGTCAGAGGCGATGAGCTCCACGTTATGGGGATAGCCGTCGATGAGGTAGTGGCAATAGGATTTGATGCCCATGCGTTCGAGACGGTGGCGGAACTGGTCGGCAGCACGTTGACCATCGTAATGGGTGATGACCACAGAACCCACATAGAAATCACGGTTCATGAACTCATCTCGCAGACGCAGCACATCCTCATCATAGGTGATGCCCAAGTCGGCACGCATCTTGTTCTTCTCGATATCTTCAGCGCTGATGACAATCACAATCTCGAGGCTGTCACGCAATTGTGCGAACATACGCAGCTTACTATCAGGCTTGAAACCTGGCAGCACACGCGACGCATGATGGTCGTCGAAAAGTTTTCCACCCAACTCCAAGTAGAGCTTGCCATCAAACTTTGCAATACGCTCACGGATATGCTCCGACTGTATTTTGAGGTATTTCTCGTTGTCAAATCCTATCTTCATACTATCTATTTTTACTTTTTCGGCTGCAAAGGTATGAAAAAATCTTAATTCTTGATTCTTAATTCCAAAATTATTCTTATCTTTGTAGCGAATTTCATCAAAAATTACAAAGACTATGCAAGCGTATTGGGAAATGTTTCAAAGCATGGACACTTGGATGCAGGTGTTCTGGGGATGTGCTGTCGTTGGCTCCATCATCTTCATTGTGCAGATGGTGCTGACCCTGGTTGGCATGGACAGCAGCGACATGGATGTGGACTTCGACGGAGCCGACACAATGGACTTGGGCGGCGGCATCTCGTTGTTCAGCATCAAGAACTTCGTCAACTTCATCGTCGGCTTCGGATGGGGCGGTGTCTGCTTCGCAGGCATCATCGAGAACAAATGGCTGCTCACCCTCGTTGCAATGCTGGTGGGTGTGGGCTTCGTGCTCATGTTCTTCTTCATCAAGAAACAGACCAAGAAACTGGAGCACAATGGTGCCTTCCAGATCAGCGACTGCATAGGCAAGACGGTGGATGTCTATCTGCGCATCCCAGCCGGCAAGAGTGGCAAGGGCAAGGTGCAGGTGAGCCTCAACGGGTCTGTGCAGGAATTTGATGCGATGACTGAAGGCGAAAGCATCCCAAGTGGTCAGAAAGTGGAGGTGGTGAGCGTCATTGACGGTTCCTCTCTGTTAGTGAAAACTAAAAACTAAACGCTAAACTAATTCAATCAATAATATGGTATATCTCATCGTTGTAGCGGTGGTCGTAGCCATCGTACTTTTAGTATCCATCATCAATCGTTACAGAAGATGTCCATCGGACAAGATTCTGGTAGTTTATGGAACCACAGGCAATAAAGGCTCTGCCAAGTGTGTACACGGCGGCGGTACCTTCGTATGGCCTATCATTCAGGACTATGCTTACCTGAGCCTGACACCCATCAGCATTGATGCCAACCTGACCAATGCGCTGTCTCGTCAGAACATCCGTGTCGATGTTCCTTGCCGCTTCACAGTCGGTATCTCCACTGACGCTGAAAGCATGACAGCTGCAGCTGAACGTCTGTTAGGTCTCACGGCTGGACAGATTCAGGAACTGGCACGAGACATCCTCTTCGGTCAGTTGCGTCTCGTCATCGCCACCATGAGCATCGAGGAGTTGAACAGCGACCGCGACAAGTTCTTGGAGGCCATTTCCAGCAACGTGGAAGTGGAATTGAAGAAGATTGGTCTGCGTCTCATCAACGTGAACGTGACTGACATCAACGACGAGAGCGGCTATATCGAGGCACTCGGTCAAGAAGCTGCCGCTAAGGCTATCAACGAGGCCAAGGTGCGTGTGGCTGAACAGGAGAAGTTTGGTGAAATCGGTAAGGCTGATGCCAACAGGGAAACCCGTATCCGTACAGCAGAAGCCAATGCACAGGCTGTGCAGGGTGAGAACGAGGCCAAGGTGCAGATTGCCAACTCTGACGCAGAACGTCGTGAACGTGAGGCAGAAGCCCAGCGCAAGGCTATCGCAGCCGAGAAGGTGGCAGCTGCAAAGGCGTTGGAGGAAGCTTACTCAGCAGAGCAGAAAGCCGAGGAGGCACGTGCCGACCGTGAACGCGCTACACAGAGTGCCAACGTGCTCGTGAGTCAGGAAATCGAGAAGAAGCGTAAGATTATCGAGGCTGAAGCAGAGGCTGAGAAGATTCGTGTGAATGCGAAGGGTGAAGCCGATGCCGCCTATGCCAAGATGGAAGCTGAGGCACGCGGTCTCTTCGAGATTCTGAGTCGTCAGGCACAGGGTTACGACAAGATGGTGCAGGCAGCTGGAGGCGACGCCAATAAGGCCTACATGCTCCTGTTGCTGGAGAAGTTGCCAGAACTGGTGAAGACACAGGTGGAAGCCATCAAGGGTATCAATATCGACCATGTGACCGTTTGGGATTCAGGCAATTCAGCCGACGGCAAGGGCAGCACAGCCAACTTCCTCAGCGGTCTGATGAAGAGCGTTCCCCCACTCCACGAACTCTTCGACCAGGCAGGTTTGGCTTTGCCCGAATATCTGGCGAAGAAGAAGGAAGAGCCAGCAGAGGCAGAAGAAGTTGCAGAAGAAGAATGATCAAAAGAACAAATAACAAGTGAAGAAATTACTCTACTCAGTGCTCGCGGCTTGCGTCGTGAGCACTTCCATATGTATTGTCGGCTGTAAAGACGGCGAGACCTATGCCGAACGAAAGAAGAAGGAGGAGCGTTCCATCGGACAGTTCCTGCAGGACAATGACTTCGTGGGCAAGATCAACCCCATCACAGAGGAACAGTTCTATGCGCAAGACAGCATGACCGACCTCTCGAAGAACGAGTTTGTCCGTTTCAACAAAGACGGCATCTACATGCAGATTGTCAATAAGGGTGAAGGGCCTACGATGGTGGAATTGGCCAAAGCAACCGAAGATAATATCGTCAAGCGCCCCATCCTTTGCAAGTTTCTGGAATATGACATTCAGGGAGGCGACACCACCTGCACCAACATGTCTTTCTATAAGAACAACGCCAGCAAGATTGACGAGATGATGTGTGAATACGACGACTTCAGCCGGAGTTACACCGCTTCGTTCACCAAAGGTGAGATGAAGAGCACGTATGGTTCTCCTGTACCAGCTGGCTGGCTCAAACCTTTGGACTTCATTCGTCTGACCAAAGTGGATGGCAAACAAGCCAAAGTGCGCGTTATCGTTCCCCATACATCGGGTACAAGCAACGCCTCTGGTCACGTACAGCCCTTCTACTACGAAATCACCTATATGCTTTCACCCAATTTTTAATCTTCGTACACGAAATAAAATATAAATGAATATATGAGTTTAATCAAATCTATTTCCGGCATCAGAGGCACCATCGGTGGTCGTGCCGGCGAGGGCTTGAATCCCCTCGACATTGTGAAATTCACCAGTGCTTACGCAACCCTCATCCGTCGCACCACAAAAGTGGAGAGCAACAAGATTGTGGTGGGTCGTGATGCACGCATCTCTGGCGAGATGGTCAAGAACGTCGTATGCGGCACCCTCATGGGCATGGGCTTCGACGTCGTGAACATAGGTCTTGCCTCTACCCCTACGACTGAAATCGCTGTCACGATGGAAGGTGCCTGTGGTGGCATCATCATCACAGCCAGCCATAACCCACGTCATTGGAACGCCCTCAAACTGCTCAATGAGAAGGGTGAATTCCTCAATGCAGCAGAGGGTAACGAAGTATTGAGAATCGCTGAAGCAGAAGACTTCGACTATGCCGATGTGGATCACATGGGCAAATATCTCAAGGATACCTCCTACGACCAGAAGCACATCGAAATGGTGCTTGGTCTCGACCTTGTGGATGTGGAAGCCATCAAGAAGCAGAACTTCAAGGTGGCCTTCGACAGCATCAACTCTGTAGGTGGCATCATCCTCCCCAAACTCTTATTTGCACTGGGGGTGGAGCACATCACCCCACTCTATGCAGAACCTACAGGCGACTTCCAGCACAACCCTGAGCCTCTGGAGAAGAACCTCTCCGACATCATGGGACTGATGGCAAAGGGAGGCAACGATGTGGGCTTTGTGGTTGACCCAGACGTTGACCGACTCGCTTTCATCTGCGAAGACGGCAAGATGTATGGCGAAGAATATACCCTCGTCACTGTGGCTGACTACATCCTCAAGCACACCCCAGGCAACACCGTCAGCAACCTCTCTTCCACTCGTGCCCTGCGCGACGTGACCCGCAAATATGGTCAGCAGTACAACGCTGCCGCTGTGGGCGAGGTGAATGTGGTGACCAAGATGAAAGAGACCAACACAGTCATTGGTGGTGAAGGCAATGGTGGCGTCATCTATCCTGCCGCCCACTACGGCCGTGATGCTCTCGTAGGCATCGCCCTCTTCCTCAGTCACTTGGCACATGAGCGTGAAGCCAAACCCGGACTCACTGTCAGCCAACTCAGAGCCACCTACCCAGACTACGCCATCGCCAAGAACCGCATTGACCTCGATGCCTCTACGGATGTAGATGCCATCCTTGCCAAAGTCAAAGCGATGTACACAGGTCAGGAGGGTGTCGAAGTGAACGACATCGACGGCGTGAAGATTGACTTCCCAGACAAGTGGGTACATCTCCGCAAGTCCAACACAGAGCCCATCATCCGTGTCTATTCCGAAGCCGCCACAATGGAGGCAGCCGACGAAATCGGCAAGCAGATCATGGACGTCGTGTATTCAATGAAATAAAGCCCATTGACAAAAATACGATGGAAGAACAGACGCAAACGAATTTAGATCAGCAGCCTGAACAGGCTACAAAGAAAGGGGCAACAGGCCTCATCATTCTTGGCGTTGTGGTGGCGCTCATCGCCATCGCAACTGCCCTATTGGTGTACCATCACCTCTACACGAAGCCACTCATCGATGAGAATAACGACTTGAAGGAACTGGCAGAACTGGAGAAGCAGGAGATGGAGAACCAGTACAAGGAGTTTGATGTGCAGTACGAGATGCTGCAAAGCCAACTGAGCAACGACAGCCTCATCGCACAGATTGAAAATGAGCGCCGTCACACCCAGCAACTGTTGGAGGAGCTGGAACGCACGAAGGCCACTGATGCTGCTGAAATCAAAAGGTTGAAGGCGGAGATTGCTTCGCTGAGAGAAGTGCTGAGAAGTTACATCATGCAGGTGGACTCACTCAACCGCATCAACCAGTCGCTCAATGAGGAGAACACCCAAATCAAGGAGCAGATCACCCAAGCGAACACGCAAATCACCAACCTCTCCACAGAACGTAACGAGTTGAAGGACAAGGTGAATATCGCCGCTCAATTGGATGCCACAGGCTTCTGGGTGACACCTAAGGACAAGAAGAGCAAGGATGCCAAGAAGGTGAAGGACGTGAAGAAGTTCGCCTTCGGATTCACCATCGTGAAGAACGTGACGGCAAAGAATGGACAGCGCATCGTGTATGCCCGCATCCTCAAGCCTGACAATTCTGTGATGGGGCCAAAGGGCTCGTTCACTTACGAGAACACGCAAGTCGAATACACAGAAAAGAAATACATTGACTACACAGGTGAGGAAGAAAAGGTGACCATGTACAGCGACGTAACGGAGTTTCTGGAAGCTGGCACTTACAAACTCTTCATCATCTGCGACAACCAGATGATTGGACAAACAAGTTTCTCACTCAAATAATTCTAACTCTCAGCTCTAAACTATCATATGACCAAAGTATCCCCTTCCCTCCTGGCGGCTGACTTTACCAACCTGACCAAGGATATTGATATGATTAATCGAAGCGAAGCTGATTGGCTCCACCTCGACGTGATGGACGGTGTGTTCGTGCCGAACATCAGTTTTGGTTTCCCTGTGCTCGAAGCGGTGGCGAAAATTTGCAAGAAGCCCCTCGACGTGCATCTGATGATTGTCGATCCAGGCAAGTTCACAGAGCAAGTGAAGGCGCTGGGTGCCTATATGATGAACGTGCACTATGAGGCCTGCACCCATCTGCATCGCACCATCCAACAAATTCACGCAGCAGGCATGAAGGCAGGTGTCACCCTCAATCCACATACTCCTGTCAATGTGCTGGAAGACATCATTCAGGATGTGGATATGGTGCTGATGATGACCGTCAATCCTGGTTATGGTGGCCAGAAGTTCATCGAGCACTCTATCGAGAAGGTGCGCCGACTTAAAGAACTCATTCAGAAGACAGGCAGTCACGCGCTCATCGAGGTGGATGGCGGCGTGAATGGCGACACAGGCCGTCGACTTGTCGAAGCGGGTGTCGATGTGCTGGTGGCAGGCAGTTATGTGTTTGGAGCTGCACAACCAGAAGAAAGAATCAAGGAATTGAAAAGCCTCTGATGAATTGGCAGAACCATCCTCTCATTCGCCTCATCATTCCCTTCACATTGGGCATGATTGGGGCGAATCTTTTTATCAGCCATATGGACATGAAGGTGTTGTTCATCCTCTGCTGCGTGGTGCTGGCCTTCTCGTTCTTCTTCATCAAGACCTCCCAACTCAAGAAAGACAGCAGATTTGGATTGGTGGCAATAACCCTCTTCTTCCTCGTTGGCATGACGCTCTATACAGGGAAGTATCGACACATCGAGAACGGTCTTCCCAATGACACAACGTCTGTACAAGGGACACTCGTCGAACTGCCTAAGGAGAAGACGCATTCGTGGGCGCTCAAACTCGAACAGGAAAACGGTGTACACATTCTTTTATATATAGGGAACCAGCCTAAAGATCTTTCTTTGGGCGACACCATCTCTGCCCAAGTGCTCCACATGAATGCGACCAACCATTGCGAAGATGATTCCTTCAAGACCTACAACAGCTATCTCTTCCATCATGGAATCTGCGCCACAGCCTATGCGCCTCATGACCGATGGAAGGTGAAGCACCGTTTAACCAGCCCGTCTATTCTCCTAGCTGCAAAAGAACAACAAGAAGACCTCCATCACATCTACGACGAACACGGCATCAGCGATGAAGCAGGCAGCATCATCGAGGCAATGACCCTCGGACGCAAGACCACCCTATCTTCTGACACTCGACAAGCTTATGCAGATGCTGGTCTCAGCCACATCTTAGCACTGTCTGGTTTTCATGTTGGCATTATTGTTCTGATGATGCAGGCATTCTTCCTAAAATCCTTCCTGCCCTTCCGATGGCAATGGGTCAGCCAACTCCTCATCATCGCCACACTCTGGTGCTATGCTCTTCTCACAGGCATGTCCCCTTCCTTAGTTCGTGCCAACATCATGTTCACCATCCTGTTGCTTTGCCAATTTCTCAACCGCGAGGCCATCTCCATCAACAGTTGCGCCTTCGCTTTCTTCCTCATGCTGTGCCTCAACCCGTTCTACCTGCACGACATCGGTTTCCAACTCTCCTTCTTGGCAGTCGGAGGCATTGCTCTATACGCCCAACGCATCACCCAATTGTACTGTCACACGCACAACCCTATTCTCCGCTTCCTTTGGAGCCTTATCCTCATCACTTCTCTCTGTGCCCTCTTGACGGCTCCACTCGTTGCCCACCATTTTGGACGCATTCCACTCCTCTCCCTTGTCAGCAACATCATCCTCATCCCCTTCGTATATCTGCTGATGTGGACATCCATCCTCTGGTGGCTCTTCCTTTGGTGCGAACCCATCAACAATATGTTGACAGAGGTGCTCAACTGGACAGCAAATTCCATGAATGCTATCGTTGAACACCTCTCATCCCTCCCCTTCGCCACTATTCAATGGCAGCCAGGCGTACTCATGACCATTTTCTGCTATGCAGTAGTGTTGGTCATCACTTATTTCATTTCAAGAAAAACTCCTGCCAAATTTTCAGTATAGAACTTTCGTTGGTGGAAATGATTTCAGCAGAACGGGTAAAGTTCCGATACTCTTGTTTGCGTTTAGAATCAATATGCGAGAGAATATCCTTAGGTTTAGCAGGGAACACCTCACCACGAACCTGGAAATAGAACTCATTGAGCATAGGCAGAGGTTGCTCCTCCATCACGATACCCGCATCAGCACTGGCAATGTCAGACACATTGAAGGTAGAACCCTGAAGAATGTTCTTGGTCTTGTTGATGTAGTCGAGATACTTCTGATCCAGTTCTTTCTGGTTGACAACCCTGACACAGATAACACGAGCCACCTTACCATCGATAGAGTCTTCTTTGACAATACGTCCAAAACGTGACTCACTACTTACAGGCATGTAACGATCGCCATTAGGGAACTCGACATACAACACTGATCCGGGGATGGCCTCCATCAGAGTATCGTTCTGGCTGTACCAGAGCGTCTGATTGCCCACATGGATATTACAGGGCACGACTGTCTTTGTACGATGGAAAAGACCCGTATAGACGGTTGCTGTACGGAATTGCTGATTGATGAAGGGCCATACGCCCGTAGGTTCCCAATCCTTGTTATTCTGAGCCGAGGCCACCAGAAACGACAAGCTAAAAACGACAAGTGATAATATCTTCTTCATAACCTTGACTCCAATCTCTAAACCCTAAACTCTATACTCTAAACTCTAAACTTTACTTGACCTTCACCACAAGATACTTGCTGACACTCCAGAACTTGGCAGCATCAGTGATGTTGAGGGTATATTGACCCTTGCTGTCCTTGAGCAGAGTGTAAGAACCTGCTGGGTGATTAGTAAGAATGCTGGCAGACTTGCTTTCCAATGGAATGACACTGACCTTGCGGATGTCAATCTGTGTGAAATAGTTCTTGTTGTAGTTGCCCTGCAGCACTTCGCCCTTGCTGAGGATTCCTTCAGCCTTGAGTTCCTTACTTGTGCCGAAAACATACCAAGCGGTGTTGAGTTGCGCATCCTGATTACGAGCAATCTGTGCCGTTTCATCACGTTGCTGCTTCACCTGTGCATTCTCAGTCTGCAGATTCGAAACAGTGCCTGCAAGTTCCTCAATCTTCACCTCCTGTTCAGCGAGTTGAGCACGAAGCGTTTCGATTTCAGCATTCTTCTCATTGAGTTGCTGGGTGAGAGAACCGATGGCTTCCTTCAGCTTCGCAGAATTGATAGAACTGGATTTGAGTTTGCTTTGCAATTCCTCAATCTTACGCTTGTTCTCTTCCAAAGTTTCCTGAATGAACTGCATGTTCTCACGGATATTTTCAGCAGAATTGTTATTCTCTGCGCCTGAACGCAGCATATTGACACGACCTTCAGCCTCATTGATGAGGTCGAAGCCTTGTTGAATTTCATTGAACGTTCCCATCAAGTCATTCAGTTCATCGTCCTTCTGATCGATGATGTTACGCAGCGAGTCACGTTCGCGATCTGCGTTTGAACCTCCCTTGAATCCGTCAATACAACTGGCAAGCATTGAAACAAGTGCTGCCATAAAAAGAATCTTCTTCATATTACTTTACTTTTTATATTTGTTCTTATTTTTTCCTGTACCCATCAACAGGGCATTTGAACTTTGTACATTCACTTTATCGTTAAGGTCCTCATCATGATGAGGGGTTGCATCATTTCCAGCCAAGATGATAACGATTTCGCCCAAAGGCTCTGTCGTCGTAAAGTGCACCACGACTTCTTTCAGACTTCCTCTCACATGCTCTTCATGCAGTTTGGATATTTCTCGTGCCACACTCACCTGTCTTTCTTCGCCCAAGATTTCTGCCAACTGTTGTAGGGTCTTCAGCAATCTGCGAGGCGACTCATAAATCACGATGCTGCGCGTTTCCTCTTTCAATGCTTCCAGCCTCGACTGCCGTCCTTTCTTCTGGGGCAGGAAACCCTCGAAACAGAACTTGTCGCAAGGCAGCCCACTGCTGACCAACGCCGGCACAAAGGCTGTCGCCCCTGGAAGGGTCTGCACTTCTATGCCGTGCTTCACGCATTCCCTCACCAATAGGAAACCCGGATCACTGATACCAGGTGTCCCTGCATCGCTAATCAATGCAGCGGTCTCTCCGCCTTCAATACGTCTGATGACCTGCTGCACGGTCTCGTGCTCATTAAACTTGTGGTGTGACAGCAATTCGCCATGTATGTCATAATGCCGCAAAAGCACACTCGAAGTGCGCGTGTCTTCCGCCAAGATGAAATCGGCTTCTTTCAGCAATCGTACTGCCCTGAAGGTCATGTCTTCCATGTTGCCCACAGGGGTCGGCACTACATATAATTTTGACGTTGTCGCGCTCACAGATTCCACGATTGATACATTTTATGATGCAAAAGTAGAAATAAAAATGCTCACAACATGAATTTTAATCCCAAAAACAACTTTTTTTCACATTATCGGCAAAGAAACAACATTTTTTTACGTATCTTCGTGCCGAAAAACTTCACTTTTTTCCAAATTCACGAAAATGAAGACAAAGACATTTACATTCGACCGCGTAGTGCGCATCCTCATCAGCATCGTTGTTCTGGTGGGTGCCTACCTCTTGATTCAGCGACTCAGCGCTGTACTCATTCCCTTCCTCGTAGCATGGCTCATCGCCTACTTGCTCTACCCCATCGTGAAGTTCATCCAGTACAAGTGTCATGTGAAGTCGCGCGTACTGAGCATCATCATCACCGTTCTTCTCATTTTGGGTGTCATCACAGGCGGTTGCTACCTCATCATTCCACCTATCATCGAAGAAATGGGGCATCTGAAAGATATCATCGTGGAATATGTCACCACCGATTCCACTGTGGCATCAGTATCAGCAGAAGTGCAGAACTACATCAAACAAAACATCGACCTCAATGAAATCACGAAAGCATTGACCGTACAAGACGTGTCGCAGTTCTTAGAAGAGAAGGTGCCACAGGTCTTCTCCATTGTGAGCAGCAGCGTGAGTGCCGTCGTGGGCTTCATCGCCTCGCTCATCGCCATCATCTACATGTTCTTCATCCTCGTTGATTATGAAGCAATGGCCGAAGGACTGTTCAAGTTGATGCCCAAGAACAAGCGGGGAATCGTGCAAGAGATTATGCTCGACCTTCAGAAGGGCATGAATGCTTATTTCCGTGGGCAGACCATCATTGCGATGTGCGTGGGTGTGCTCTTCTCCATTGGATTCCTCATCATCGACTTCCCCTTGGCCATTCCACTTGGGCTCTTCATCGGATTCCTCAATCTCGTGCCCTATCTTCAAGTCATCGGTTTCATCCCCACCATCATGCTGGCACTCTTGAAGGCCTACGACACAGGACAGAGCTTCTGGGGTATCATCCTTGCTGCTCTCATTGTCTTCGCTGTGGTGCAGGCTATTCAGGACTGGGTGCTGACCCCTCGCATCATGGGTAAAGTGACAGGGCTTAATGCTGCAGTCATCCTCCTCGCGCTATCTATTTGGGGTAGTCTTCTTGGCTTCGTGGGACTCATCGTCGCCCTTCCGCTCACCACCCTCATTGTTTCCTATTACAAGAGATATGTGTTGGAAGAAACGGAGGAAAAGGATGAGAAGACACAAAAAGAAGAATGAAAAATCAAAAAAGTTCCTCTTTTATTTTGTACTGTCCTAAAAATGCACTACCTTTGCACCCGCTTACGGCAAAGGACAGGCGTAAAACCCTGCCACTCCCTCTCGCAGGGAACTCTGTAAGCTAATAGGTAGATCCGCTAGCTCAGTCGGTAGAGCACAACACTTTTAATGTTGGGGTCTTGGGTTCGAGCCCCAAGCGGATCACACAAAAAAGGAGAGGCGTTCCTCTCCTTTTTCTGTTTTTCATCCAGTCATTCCTCCTCTGCTGCGATACTGCTTTCCTCTTCCACGTCAAAGTCGTAGGTCAGTTTGGCACCCTGATTCTCCAAAGCAATGAAATTGAGAGTGCGCAGAAGGGCTTGCAAGGTCTGTTCGCGTTCCTTGGGTTTGAGTTGGCACTCCCAAATCTCGATGGTGTGCCATCCCTGTGCCTTGAGTGCCAAGAGGTTTTCGTGGTCACGCTCCTTGTTGCGCCGAATCTTATGTGTCCAGAACTCCACATGGGTTTGAGGTATCTTATACATCGAGCACCCCTCGTGTCCGTGCCAGAAACAGCCGTTGATGAAGATGCAGGTACGAAGTCCGACTATCGCCAAATCAGGCGTGCCGGGCAAGGTCTTGGCATGAATGCGATAACGAAATCCGTGACTGAACAGGAAACGGCGCACAAGCATCTCAGGTCGGGTATTCTTCGACCTGATTCTGCGCATGCAGTCACTCCGCTGTTCGGGTGTCATCTTATCCGCCATAAGCCACTTCAATTCTTCAATTTTTCAACCCTTCAATTCTTCTCCGTCATGTACTTCCAATACCTTCGGGGCATGTCGCTCAGCTGCTTCTTCGGATTCATCCGTTCACGAATGCAGATGGCCTTAAAGTAGGTGCGCCACAGGTCTTGGAAGAGTTTATCATCTTCGCTCAATACCTCATCATTCAGTTTGCCGTTTTCGAGATCGAAAGGCAACGCTTCTTCGTCCTGGAACGTGATGCGTGTCACCTCCTGCTGGTCGTAGTAGAATCCGTAACGACGTTTGGCATCGAAGATGAGCCAAGGCTGGTCACCAAACCTGTCCTTAAAGTGATTCACCACCAACGGCAACACATTTTGGTCAGGTGAGACGACACCCAGATACGTTCCATCCTTCGCTTTCTGAAAACGCACGAATTGCATCATCCGCAAGCGTTCATGCATCACCCTTCGGAAGGTGTTGGTCACCGTCAGCACATCAGGGTCGGAGAAGTTCCTCTCGATGCTTCGTGCCCCCTCCGGTTGTTGGAACACCTTATATATATAATGAAAGAGAGGGGTATCTAATTCGGGCGATTCAGACAGGTAGCTCACCGTCAACAACCGCATCGCCTCCTTCGAGATACGTTTCTCCAATCCTGCCCACACCCGTTGCGCTCTATCATCCGAAGTCACTACCTCATGCACCTCCTCACAGAACATCGGCAGCGGCTCCCCCTTCCCTATCAATGCTTCAGGCTGCTGATGCAGCGAGTAGGCATCGAAGACAGCGGAAAGCACCCCGTCCAAAGTTCTATCTATCGTATAGACAAGCATCACTTCTCCTCCTCAAAATCCAGTGTCAGTTGCAACTCTGCAGCCGCCTTCTTCTGCTGTGCCTTCG
>JAFXVS010000037.1 GCA_017534815.1 Bacteroidaceae bacterium
CCAGGTTTCTTGGCATTCGTCGGATGTCCCTTTCCGCGCATTTGCTCACCCGAATAGGCGGCAATCACTACATCCTCCACCGTCTGCCCGTTCCGTACGGCCTTCACCGACATGGACATGTTTCCGTAGTAGTCACGTGGATTCACCTCCGGAAAGACATCCGTCACCTGAGCCATCAGGCTGGCACTCCCCATCACGGAGAGTGCCAGCACAGACAGCATTCTTATAATAACACGTCGGATCATTTCACCACTTGCTTGCGACCATTCACGATATACACACCCTTGTTCAGACGAGCCTTCTCAGAGGTGACCTTACGACCTTGCAAGTCGTAAATCTCCACACGCTCATCGTCCGACTCTACAATCTCAATCTCCGTCGCACCGCTCAGGTCAATCACGAACGGATGCTTGGGCGAACCGTAAACGGCGTCAACCTCGTAAGTGACAGACTCGGCAGCGTCAGCCTCCTTGTCGCCCACAGCCACTTTGAACGTGAGCACAGCGGCATCGTCACCCGGGATGGTCAGATAAGCCACACCCTTCTCGTTTGTCATCGCCGCTGCACGGCATTCACCGTCAGCAAACACACCCAGTTCAGCATTCGTGACAGGCTTGCCCGCTGCCACAATCTTGGCAGCCATGATGGCGTTGCTTGCATAGTTGCGGAAATCTACTGGCGTGAATGCACCGTGGTCAGCAGTCACAAGGTCACCTTCCTCCACTGACAGACCGCGCGCACCAGCCACACTGGCCTTCGGATAACCAAATGTACGCTGCGTTTTCACATTCACCATATAACCCTTGCCGGGTTCCATCAGCTCGATAGAGCCAGCCCATTCCGTTTCGTCGAAGTAAGCTACACCGCTCTGTGCCTTCAGGATGTCACCGTTCACTGGCTGCATGCCCGTCATCGCGTCGTCCACCGAGGCCACCTGACGGCCATAGTAGCCAACCCAGTTCCAACCTGGGTAAACCGTGATCGGGCAATCTTTAGGACTTACACGATTGCCGATGATGCGTAATGTGCGGTCGTTCAGCATTCTCACGGCATACATCTGATCATTCGTCAGGTCTGCCGTCAAGCCGCCATTCCACTCACCTTCCTCATACATCAGCCAACCGCCGTACTGGCTCTTCACGATGTCCACATCCTCCGCAATGTTCTCGAAGAGGGTTTCCACATCCATCTTATCCTTCGTCACATTCAGCGACAGCCAGTTCCAGCCCGCCTTCAGTTCCGTCGATTGCTCCACCTTGTCGAGCACGTTGAATACCACTGGCTCATCATACTTGCCAACAAGCGCGAGTGCCTCAAACTCGATGGGCTGGTCAGGCTCCACAGCAGGATAGACCGTACCCGTCGATGCGTCGTATGCACGGAACGTCACCTCCTTCTTTTCATCCCCCTCTCCATTGTCGTAGATGTCCATCGTCACGAAGTAACCGTCATAACGTGGCTTGTACTGCAGATGAGCGACACCACGGCACTCGTCACCGATGAATGCCGCCAGCATGTCCTTCTCATCGTTCATGAGCTGTCCATCCAGCTTCACCTGTCCAATCACGTTCATCGAGTTCTCGAAGTCACGTGGGTTCACGCTCCAGTCTGGCACCTGACCCTCACTCGTCACGGTCACGTTCAGCGGTGTGGCAATTTCCTGCGAGCCCGTCAGATATACCGTAGTCTCATACGTGCCGATCGGCAGACTCTTAGCCACGGTGAAGGTCAGTTCTGTCGAGGTCAGCGGCATCAGCGTACCGCCCTCGGTATTTGTACTCAGCCATGCAGGCATACCGCTCAAGCTCCACACCTCACTCTCCGAACCACGGTTCTCGATGGTGGCGGTGAAGGTGGCTTCCTCGGCGCCCGTCTTCGTCACATCTACCTCAGACTCCTGCCACTTCATGTTGTTCTGCTGTACATATACACTCCAAGTGATGGCATTAGCCTTGTTGCCGTTCCTGTCTTTCACATTCTTTGCGGTGAGGTAGATGTTGCAGCCCTCAATCTTCGAAGCCTGCTCATTCAGGTTCACCTTAATCTGACGCTCACTCGCCACGAAATCAAACTGTACGTTATCCATCTTTGGAGCCTGCTTCAGTGCAGCGGTGTTCTTCGCACTAAGCGCAGAAGTTTGAGCGCTGACAGCCGTACCCACAGTATTGTAGAACGTCAGCGACAGCGTGGGTTCGTTCTCCTTGCCTGCCGTCACAGCATCGTCCATCGTGCCCGTCGCCACAATCTGGTTCGTCACGAGATCCACCTCGTTCTGCTCCATCGGATAGTAAGCCACTAGTCCAGCCTCGTCAGCCTTCACACGTGCGTACATCCTATCTTTGATGACATCAGCCGTGCGGCGACCCTTCCAGATGCGCACCTCATCGATGGCACCCTTCAGCATTTGGTCGTAATGTGTAGTACCTTCTATCTGACGGCTACCTAACATCAACTTATTGCCACTCAGTATTGGCATGGCCGACGCAGCAATCTGTCTGCACTGCATACCATCGATATAGATGCTGGCATTACCATTCGTGCTCTTGAGCACATTCACTGCCACATGGTGCCAGAGTCCGTCGCGCAGATCCTTGTCACCCACTGCAGTCGTGGTGCCCATAGCCTCCAACTCCATCTTGCCCTGAGCATTCAGGCGCAGATCCATCTTCTGAGTACCCAGCAGAGAGGCTGCGCCATTCTGCTGTTCATCAGCCTTGAACCAAGCCTCCACCAGATAGTCCTCAGCACTGGTCGTATTCAGCGAACCGATATTGACAGTCGCAGCCTGCGTGCCGTCAAGCATTAAAGCATAGTTGGCACCGTTGATCCACCAAGCATTCTCATTCGGCAGCGTGATATGACGGCTGCGAGCCTTGTCTGTGGCCATATTGCCATGACCCTCGTTCAACTGCCAATAGCCCATCAGTCCACTGGTGAACTGGCTCTTCGTCGTGTACATGTCCGCCTGGGCATCGCTCATCGAACGGACGCCCTTCCAGATCGCCAATTCCTGCACCTTCGCCGTTAGGTTGTTGCCACCCACGCTGATGATGCCATTGCCCTCGTATGTCTTCGTGACCACACTGCTGAGCAGCGCCACCGTCGAAGCATCCTGTGCATAGCCTGCACTCACCGTTGGGGTGGAGCCATCAGCTTCGCCAGCCTCATAGCTCACGTTCAAGTAAATCCATTTATCAGCAGGAATTGACTGTTGCGAAGTCGCCTTCTGACCTGCCACGCTGACGGCCAGCTTGCCGTCCTCGATGGCAACGGTGAAGTTATTGTCGGCAGTACCATGCGTCAACAGTGTACCATCCGTCTGATAGTTCACCCACATGTTTGCCGAGAACGACTTGCCGCTCAAATCCATTGGAGCCTCTGTCTTGGCTGCGTTCATTCCTGTCAGGCTCAGTGCCACATCATGCGCCACCTCGCTCTCGTTCAGCACGCCCACTATGTCGAAATTATTAGGCTTCGACAAGATGCCGCCTTGAATATCCTCATTGAAGGTGATAAGCAGGTCATCACCACCTGTCAGAATGCCACTGGCAGGACTCGGCGTGGCAATGAGTTGTGGACGATTCATGTCGCGCACAATCTCAATCTCCTCGCTCTCGTTGTTCACTTCCACCCCACCTTGCATGCAGATGGTTACGGCACGGAATACATACGTTTTGTCCGTAAAGTCATCTCCGCGCAGGTCAATGGTGTAGTTTAATTTATCGGTTCCCGTCAAAGCTGGCAACAATAACAGGTTTTCGTCCTTCGCCACAACCTTCTCATCTTTCCGGTACTCTTGCAATGTATGGAAGTCGGCATCGTATTCGCCCTTGTACTCCAGGCGCACACCTGCCAGCGAAGCCATCGAATAGTTATAGCCGCTGATGCTTAGCGTCTGCATGGTTTCCGTTTCTGTATTCACCACCGAATGTGTTGAAGCCAGATGGATGTCAGAACATGTAGGTTGGAAATACACCGAGATGGTAGTTGTGTCGGCTATCTCGGGATAGACACCTGTATTGTTTGGCTGACATTGCGACGAGATACGTATTTTGATATTCTCATAAGTCAGCACGTCGGGATCCGACTGCTCCACCGTGAAGGTCTTCAGCATCGGATCACCAGCCTTCACCATGATGGCGCGACCCGTCGTGATGTTTAGACCATCCATCTTCACCACCAGACCGTGAGGATTTGAGCTGGGCACCACATTCAGGTTATACATGCCATCCTCCGAGGTGTCAGAGTTGTTGCGGATATACACTTGGAAGGTGCCTACACCGCCCGCTGGCACACCTGTGATGAGCTGTGTCTTTGCTTCAATCTCAGGCTTCTCTATCTGTGTCGTCTTCGCTCCAATCACCGTACCCGGCTTGTAGTATTTCGTCACCACCTTGTCTTCGTAAGGACAACTTGTCGCACCACCTTGCGTCACAAAGATGGGACCATAGTTGTCTGGAGCATTAAAGACGTCAATCGATAGGTAATCGTCATCGCCGTTCTCTGCCAACGTGAAGCTGAAACCGCTGGTGAACTCATCGGTGTTCACGTATGTGGTCGTTCCTGACTCATGTGTATTCCCCGACATAGTGAAACTTGTTCCGTTCCCGTTCAGTTCCGTCGAGAACTGGCTACAATAGGCAATCTTTATCTCCTCCGTAAACTCAAAAGAATGGGCATCCGTGTCACTCGTCGAAGTTGTCTGGGTGTACGAACCACTGCCATCTATCGAAAAGTTGTCAATCAGATACTTGTCAGGCTGCTTCATGGCATCGACTTTCGCACGCTCATTTGCCGCCAACTCATTCTTCCAACCCTTAATCTGCTCATTATAGAACTGCACCATATCCTGATAAACCTTTCCAGGTTCTTGCCAATCATCAGGCAGAATAATCCAATATGAAGGACCGCGGAAAATACCATCATCATCACAACCCTTGGAGATATCAATGGCTTTAGTACCCCAAACATCCTTGTCGTGGTTGTTCGAGCCGAAACGCTCGTCTTCAGAATCAAGTGTCGTCACATAAATAGGATCTTCACCCGATGCGGGACGAGCGACATTGGTGGGGTCGAGCACCGTATGAAGCAAGCTATCACGCAATCCCTCATACTCAGGAATAACACGGTTTTCAATCTGATATTGAGAGAAAACAAAGACGGTCTTGAACTCCTCACCTATCGAAATACCATCTTCCATGCCTAACTCATACTGCCCCGTCACCTCATTCTTCTTCACCTTCACAATATGACAAGTACCAAAGAGGGTGTTCTTCGACACACCGTAAAAGCGGTCAGCAGGAGCACCTACCCATTCAGGATCATCGCTTGTCGAGATGTCTTCCGTTATGGTTGTCGCATGAGTCCAAGAGTTGTTGGTACCCACGGAATTGATAAACTCCGTTCCCAAACCTGTAGTCTGGCTTGTATTGGTTTCGGTCACAACAGCCACACCCACACCGTTGACCACCTTCAGTTTTGCAGCAGTGGTGGTCGTAGCCGTTTCCGCTCCTTCGATAGAGCAGACAACGTTCAGCGTACCTTCTTCGGTGAAGGTATGACCCTTCGAGAAGGTGGCGCTCGAATTGCTGCCTGGAGGGTCGCGCAACACCATAATCACCTCATCAGGTGCTTGCGTTGTAAAGTTGGTTCCTGTAGAGATAGAACCCAGTACAACAGCCTTGAACGTTTCATTGCCCTCCCAAGGCACCATCGTGCCGTTATCGTCTAAGGCAATGGAGATGCCGCGTGTATATGGAGCCTGGATATTAGGAAGACCAGCCTGGAACTGATACGTCAGCTTGCCCTCGTCATCCAAATCAAATTCCTTCTCGTTGCTTTCTACGATAGAGCCGTCGGCAGTGCTGACAGCTACCCCCGTGGCATACTGGTTTTCTATCTTCACCGTCTTGCCAGATAGAGGAACTCTGTCAACCACCCATTGGGTCGAATTAGTGCCACCGTCCTTGTTCACATAGCGCTCATAAGCGTGTAACTTATAAGTATATTTACCCATCTCCTGATAGACAGGATAGTCGAATGTATAACTTACCTTACCCTCCTCATCAACGGCATAGAGCGGAACGTCAACCTCGTTGCCGTCCAATCCACTCACTTTGATGCTCTGCTCGCCGAATGCGCCGTTGGCATGTTCTGTCAGGTCGATGATGCTCTGGCTCTTGTATTCAATCTTGGCACTTGCCACATATTTAAACACAGAGTCTACACTCAGCGAGTCGGTCACCTTGCTGTTCGGATCGGTGGCATCGATATCAGGCAGACTGCTGAAAGTGTAGTCTTCCTCGGCAGAAGGAATCACGATGCTTTCTATTGTATAGCGCAGCGGCAGCAGTTCAGCCGCCCATTCACCCGTTTTGGGGTCAGTCAGGATAGTCACCTTGTTCTTGCCAGCAGCCACATAGGCTGTGCTGTTCACTCTCGCTGTCGAGGGGTTGAAATCGCGCTGCTCATCGCTCTCGTTGTAGCTCACGGCGGAGCCAATAGTTGTCTTTTTGGCATTGATGAAGCTTTGGTCGGAGTTAGCATAAGTCAGTGTCAGGCGAGCCTGTCCGATGTTGGCCTTGCTCAATCCTAAGCCCAACAGCTTCTCTGTCTCAATGTCGCCACCAACCACTCGGCCAGCAACGGTGACGCGGGTATTGTCGTAGAAGCCCAGATTTGTTACTTCGCTCTCAAAGGTGAAGCGAGTGCCTACACCATTAGGATCTTTAGGATAGCGACCGTTATCTACAAATGTGTGACCCTGCTTCTTCACCTGAATGAAATGGTCACCGATAGGTACGCTCACGGTGAACTCACCCTTCGAATCGGTCTTGATGGCTTCGCCGTCCTTTGATGCCAAAGTGCCATCCACATAAATCATCGCATCCTTCACTGGAATAGTGGTGCCATCGAAATAGACAACGCCACTGGCTGGGAACGAGCTGACATCCTCGAAGTCCACGCTGTTGTGGGTCAGCGCCTCGGTATTGACGAAACGTGTCTGGTACTTAGGCGAGAACTCATGTACGCCGAGTGTCGGACGCACCAAGTAGCTGGTACCTTCACCCATGAATGGCACACCACGAATCACGTAGTTACCTTCTCCGTCGGTCTTGCCGTAAAGACGTAGCTGCTCATCTTCAGGGATAATCGGTGAGAACGTAGTGTTAGGTTGTTTGCGACCGTGGTTCTCATTGGCTACACCCGATGTCTTCGAATAGTCATAGGCAAAAGGCAGACCCATCACACCCTCATCCATTGGCCAGTAGAGTTTCAAGCCAGACTCTGTGCCGATGAGCAGGCGGTCGTAGTTGCCTAGCACATCGTCATCGGTCAGTGCCTTCGACCATAGACGGATGTCGTCCAAATAGCCCACAAAGCTATGGTCGGTGGTGAAGGCACGGTCGCCACCGAAAACAACCTCGTTGCCACTCCATGCAATGGTTGCTTCCGCTGTGAGGGTCGTACTGGTCATCTCTTTCTTTACATCGATGGTGCGCACAGTCCATTCGGTGCCACCATTGTTCGACACACAGACCTGGGTGAACGAATCGTTCTGTAAGGTCATGCCTGTGGCCTTCGCCTCACCGTCACCAACCTTCAAATAAATTTCGCTCTTGTCTGCCTCGGTAGCAGGCTTCAGCATCACAGCGAAGTCGCCGCCACCGTCGATGAGCATGGAGCCGTCCGCAGTCACGGTCTCAGGACGAACATACAGCTGGAAGGTGAAGGGCTTGCCTTGGAAGATCGAACGACCACCACTTCCCGATGGTGCCCACTTGATACCGCCCTTCGGATTCACACGCATGGAATAGAACTGATTGACGGCATCGCCTTCCTCATTGTTCTTCGACAGCAGCACGCGGGCATCAGGCACAGCTGTGCCAGTGCCGTAAGTGATGCGGCCGCTGATGGTGCCCCGGCTCTGACAGAAACCATCGGCTTCCTTGCCACTCATATCTTCGTATGCAGTCTCGTTTGTGTCGGCATCAAGGAACTTGCCCTGTGCCACTACACGATACTGGTAGAACTGACCGGGCTGTGCCGTGTTGTCTTCAAAATAGTAACTTGCTTCCGTACCCGACACTACGTGTACCTGCTGGTAGTCTTCATCATTCTCGGAACCTAATAGGCGGCGGAAGACGATGTAGCGGGTGGCTTCGGTACCCACCTGCTTCACATCCCACTGCAACTTCACCACGTTGGAGTACGTGCCTCGGTTGGCAGTCATGTTCAGTATCTCCGTATGACCAGAAAGCGTCGTTGGACCTATCACGTCGGAATACCACACGTCGCCCATGGCTTCCACACTGATGACATAGAGGTAGAGTGTCATGTTATTGGCCAGCGAATTGTCTTCGCAGGTGGTGGTATTGCCCTGTGCCGCAGCCGTTACCGTCTTGATGGGGTCACTGCCCAATTCGGCCAACACCTTCTCCTTGTCATAAGTACCATCAGCCTTCTTCAAGCTTCGTTTATTGAGACAACGCCACACTTTGAACGTCAGTTGCGAACCATCGCTCGGCGTGTCGTGGGTCCAACTCAGCACCACACTGTTCTCTTGAGGAGTGGGAGTCAAATCAGTAAAATTGAAGGCTCGTTCCAATTTAACGACTTTGCTTGCCATCAAGTCGCTGGCCACCGTGGTGCTGATGAAGTTGCTGGGCACAAACACCACCTCATAAATATAATCGGTGTCGTATTCAGGGCTTTCGTCGAGGTATTGCCGTTTAGCATATTCGAGTCCCTCACAGATAGCGACACGGTTTTCCGGCGCAAGACCTTCCTTGCGGCGATAAATCGTCCACGTACCATTCTTATCTTTATTGTCTTCTTCGACCTCCCATCTCAACCGAATGGTTTTGTCCCATAGTTCGCCTGTAGCAGTCAGTTCCTTAGGTGATGAGAAGCCTGTTACTGTCTTTGAAGAGAAGTTCTTATAGATGACAGGTGTCCAATACCAGCCACCTATAGAATACTGAGAATTGCGCTTCAATCCAAATTGAGAATAGATGACTTTATCATTTATGTTCGAACCGACAGGAATGTCAAGTGTCATCTGTGAGTAACTCGAACCGTAGGTCTGGGATTTCAACGAACCTGAACCATTTCGCCACGTGGTCTGTTGAGAGTCATAGAAACTGGCCACCGTGGAGTAATTGCTCTTGCTATTCAGATTGCCCGAATAAGTCACATAACCATCGCTCTTGCGAGTGAAGGAACCCAGAGCGGCAAAGGGGTCAGGAGTTGGATCCGAATATGCCGTCCTTGTTATCCAACCTTTGTTATCTTGGTCGTTCGTCCACGAACCTCTGACTGCGAACGAATGCGTTTTGCCTACTTCAACATTACTGAAGAAAACATAGTATTCCACATAATAACGGTCACTGCTTCCATACGGATTATGGGAGCAGACATAAATGCCTTTTTCGCCATTATACCATTTACAATGAAAGCCATCAATGCCACGCCAACTATTAGGTACACTTGAGTCGCCATACGCCCTCATTTCATACCTAAAGTCGTCATCATTCGTAATGAAAGTACCGTCAACATACAATTCCGGATTACAGTTGTTGAAATAAGAATTGTATCCATTCTCATCACGAATCATCACCAAAAAGATCAAATAAGGCTCTTCTGGAGTGATCGTTCCTTTAGATACTGTTACTTTCAAATCATTGGCTGATGCCTTTGGCACGCACAATGTCAGCAGGCAAAGCACCAAGGAGAGCGTCTTTGCCCAACGAAACATTGGCACCGAATTCCCTATGGGGACACGGCACCAATGAAACAAGTGTTTCTTTGTTTCCATAAATCTTTGTAAAATTTGTAATTATATTAAGTAGTAAATAGTGTCGTTTAGTAGTCTGCTCGAACGTCGTACAAAGGTACGAAGATTTTGGAAATGGAACATGTAACATGACTTGGGTTGTTGTAACAAAACGCGCAAAATGTTACAACAACAAAACAAAATGCGACCCAAACGGAAACATTTCGGACAACAGCGAAGGAAATTTTTGAGGAGATTAGAAATCGGTGGGAGCCTTGCCGGTGAGTTTCTTGAAGACGCGGTGGAGGGTGATGCGATTGGCAAAACCGACCTTCACGGCAAGGGCATCGATGGTGTGGTTGGTCAAGAATCCGTCGCGGATGAGGCGCTCGGCTTCCTCCACACGATAGGCGTTCACCCAACCTTTGAAGTTGGTGTCCTTGCAGGCATTGATGGCAGCTGAAATGGTGCGGTGGGACTCGCCAGCTTGCACAGCCACATCCTCGATGGTCAGGTCGGGATGGGTGTAGAGCCGCTGGGTCATCATCAGGGTGTTGAGCCGCTCCAGAAGTTGGCGGTTAGCAGCAACGCCAGTCGTTGCCACAGCAGCAGTGTTGCCGGTCTCGCTGGATGCGTCCTCGTGCTCGTCCACCATGGCAGCTTCAATCTGCTGGAAGGTGAAGGCGTAGTTGAGGAAGCGGATGCCGAAGATGGTGTAGTAGATGATGACGGCGAGGGCGAAGAGGAGGCTGGTGAGCATGGAGGGGAAGAGCCCGTAGAGCAAGGCCAGGATGCCGATGGAGAGGGCGGTGTAGAAGGAGCGGTTCACCCACTTCAGACGCTTGCGCTCATCGTCGGAGAAGTAGTTGTCCATGCGCTGTTCGTAATCATGGTAACGACGGCGGAAGTGGAGGACGTAATAGGTCATCTTGACGAGGTAGAAGAGGGTCAGCAGCAGGAAGCCCACCCATTCGGCGTGGGGGAAGTAGGCGGAGAAGAGGAGGAAGCAGACGAGGATGGGCAGGAGGACGAGGAGGAACTCGCGCACGAAGCGTCGCCAGGTGAAGAACTTCACGTCGATGAGGGTGGTGAGGGCGAAGGTGAAAAGGAAGGCCTGCAGGAGTCCGATGACGATGACGATCATCGAATGGAGCAGGGTGGAGGAGGGCATGGTGCGCACAAAAGACTGCACGAGAAGTGCGGCGAAGTAGAAGAGGTAGGCGCATCCCATCATGCGACGTGCCATGCGGTACCCCATCAGTCCTCCCCTGTCGGGCGCGATGATGAAGAAGAAGCACAGGCCGAAACACAGGACGAGTCCCGGCAGGGTGTATGAAATCAATATGTGGTTGATGAGGTCGAGCATGGGCGGATTGCCACGAACTTTGTAAAACGAGGACAAAGGTCGTTAATTATTCCTGAATGGCAAAGAATAATGAATATTTTTTTTGAAAAATGAGGTTCCTTGTTCATTTGTTTCACCCACTTTGCCTCAGTTCCGTTCGGAAAAACTCAAATAAATTTGGTTTTTCTCTCACTTTTGCGTAACTTTGCACCATCACTTATAATCAATCATTAGAATGGCTTTAATTGAAAGTATCGTTGCACGCGCAAAAGCGAACAAGCAACGCATTGTGCTCCCCGAATCGATGGAGGAGCGCACACTGACTGCCGCCGACAAGTGTCTTGCTGACGACATCGCCGACATCATCCTGATCGGCAATCAAGAGGAGATTTTTGCTTTGGCTGGGAAACTGGGTCTGAAGCACATCGACAAGGCGACCATCATCGACCCTGCGACATCGGAGAAGACGGAGGAGTATGCGCAGCTGCTCTTCCAACTGCGTCAGAAGAAGGGCATGACCATCGAGAAGGCGCGTGAGCAGGTGCTCGACCCGCTGTACTTCGGCTGCCTCATCATCAAGAGTGGCGATGCTGACGGACAGATCAGCGGGGCGCTCTCGACGACGGGAGACACGTTGCGTCCTGCGCTCCAGATCATCAAGTGTGCCCCTGGCATCACGTGTGTGAGTGGCGCGATGCTGCTCATCACCCAGACTCCGCAGTATGGCGAGGAGGGTGTGCTCGTGATGGGCGACGTGGCTGTGACGCCGATGCCTGATGCAGGTCAGCTGGCGCAGATTGCTGTCTGCACGGCTCAGACGGCCAAGAGTGTGGCTGGCTTTGCCGACCCACGTGTGGCGATGCTGTCGTTCTCGACGAAGGGCAGTGCGAAGCATGAGGTGGTGGATAAGGTGGTAGAGGCGACGCGTCTGGCGAAGGAGCTTGACCCGTCCTTGAAGATTGACGGTGAGTTGCAGGCAGATGCCGCGCTGGTTCCGTCGGTGGGTCAGAAGAAGGCGCCGGGTAGCGAGATCGCGGGCAAGGCGAATGTGCTGGTGGCTCCCTGTCTGGAGGTGGGCAACATCGCTTACAAGCTGGTGCAGCGTCTGGGCAATGCAGATGCCATCGGTCCAATTCTGCAGGGCATCGCTCGTCCTGTGAATGACCTCAGCCGCGGTTGCTCAGTGGATGATATTTATAAGATGGTGGCCATCACGGCTTGCCAAGCAATGGACGCAGCGAGAAATTGATTGAGTATCAATTTCGAAGATGCGGGGTGCAGTGCTCGGCTTGTGCAAGGTTTAGGAACGAAGACCGAAGCAGAAGCCGTAAAGCACAAAGGTGGATAAAAAAATAAAAAGATAAGATGAAGAAAATTTTGGTACTTAACTGTGGCAGCAGTTCTATTAAATATGCATTGTATGACATGACGGATCAGAGTGTGATCACGTCTGGCGGTATTGAGAAGATTGGTTTGCCTGACTCGTTCATCACTGTGAAGCTGAACGGTGAGAAGCATAAGATGAGCAGACCTGTGAAGGAGCACACGGAGGGTGTGCAGTGGATTTTCGAAGTGCTGACGCAGGGCGAGTTTGCCGTGCTGAAGAGCCTCGATGAACTGGACGCGGTGGGTCACCGCATGGTGCATGGTGGTGAGAAGTTCAACAAGTCTGTGCTCCTGACCCCAGAGGTGATGGAGGCGTTTGCTGCCTGCAACGACTTGGCACCCCTGCACAACCCAGCCAACATCAAGGGTGTGAATGCGGTGACGGCGCTGTTGCCGAAGATTCCGCAGGTGGGTGTGTTCGACACGGCGTTCCATCAGACGATGCCCGACTATGCCTACATGTACGCTCTGCCTTACGAGCTCTATGCGAAGTATGGGGTGCGCCGTTATGGTTTCCACGGAACGAGTCACCGTTATGTGAGTCAGCGCGTGTGTGAGTTCTTGGGCGTGAAACCTGAGGGCAAGAAGATCATCACTTGCCACATCGGCAACGGTGCATCCATCGCTGCCGTAAAGGATGGCAAGTGTGTGGATACGTCGATGGGTCTGACACCGTTGGAGGGTCTGATCATGGGTACCCGTTCTGGTGACATCGATGCTGGTGCGGTGACTTTCCTGATGGACAAGCTGAACCTCGACACGAAGGGCATCAGCAACCTGCTGAACAAGCAGTCGGGTCTGCTGGGTGTGAGTGAGGGTTCGTCTGATTTCCGCGACATCCTTGCCGGCATCGCCAATGGCAACGACAAGGCGCGTCTGGCCAAGGAAATGTATTGCTACCGCATCAAGAAATACATTGGCGAGTATGCTGCCGCCATGGGAGGAGTGGATATCATTCTCTTCACCGGTGGTGCAGGCGAGAACCAGTATGAGGTGCGTGAGGGTGCCACGAAGGGTCTGGAGTTCATGGGCATCAAACTGGACGATGCGAAGAACAAGGCGTGTCGTGCGAAGGAAGCCATCCTCTCTGCCGATGACTCGAAGGTCATCATCTGCTGCATCCCGACGGATGAGGAGTTGATGATTGCATTGGATACTTTGGAATTGACAAAATAAGTGAAAAGTTAAAAACTAAAAACTAAAAGTGAAAGTATCCTCCATCCGGATGGCAAGTAACTTCTACTTTTAGTTTTTAACTTTTAGTTTTTAGTTTTCAAGATTATGAGCGAATATAACGACGAAAATGACATCGTGGAGGAGCCTTTAGAAGATGAGGCTTTGGAAGCTTCTCCTCCAGCCAATGGGCAGCCACCGAAGAGTGACTATGACCCCACCATGATGAAAGACAGCATCACCCACCATCTGAGTGGCATGTATCAGAACTGGTTCCTGGATTACGCATCATACGTGATTCTGGAACGCGCTGTGCCACATATCATGGACGGTCTGAAACCTGTGCAGCGACGCATCCTCCACTCGATGAAGCGGATGGATGACGGACGCTACAACAAGGTGGCGAACATCGTGGGACACACCATGCAGTTCCACCCTCACGGCGATGCCTCCATCAAGGATGCGCTGGTGCAGATGGGACAGAAGAACCTGCTCATCGACTGCCAGGGCAACTGGGGCAATATTCTCACGGGTGACGATGCTGCCGCAGGTCGTTATATCGAAGCCCGACTTTCGAAGTTTGCCCTCGACGTCTTGTTCAACCCCAAGACCACCGAGTGGAAACTCTCCTACGACGGACGTAACAAGGAACCTATCTCACTGCCAGTCAAGTTCCCACTCCTCCTCGCTCAGGGAGTGGAAGGCATTGCGGTGGGACTGAGTTCCAAGATACTGCCTCACAACTTCAACGAACTTTGCGACGCTGCCGTTCACTATCTGCACGACGAACCTTTCCAGCTCTACCCTGACTTCCAGACGGGTGGTTCCATCGATGTGTCGAAATATAACGACGGACAACGTGGTGGAATGGTGCGGGTGCGTGCCAAGATAGAGAAGCGTGACAACAAGACCCTTGCCATCACGGAACTGCCCTACGGCAAGACCACAGGCTCTCCTGCCAAACCGAGCCAGTTCATCGACTCCATCCTCAAGGCCATCGAGAAGGGAAAAATCAAGGCACGCAAGGTGGAAGACCTGACGGCAGCAGGTGTGGAAATCGTCATTCACCTGATGCCTGGTGCATCGAGCGACAAGACCATCGACGCCCTCTATGCATTCACGGATTGCGAAATCAGCATTTCGCCCAACTGTTGTGTCATTGATGACCGAATGCCCAAGTTCTTGACGGTGAGCGATGTGTTACGCAAGAGTGTGGATTACACCAAGTACCTCATCAAGCGTGAACTGGAAATCCGTCGCGGCGAACTGCTCGAACAGCTGCACTTCTGCTCGTTGGAGAAAATCTTCATCGAGGAGCGCATCTACAAGGCGAAGGAATTTGAGAATGCCAAGAACATGGACGTGGCCGTTGACTATGTGGACAGCCGCTTGAAGCCCTTCTATGAGCAGTTTGTGCGTGAGGTGACGAGGGATGACATCCTGAAACTCATGGAAATCAAGATGGCGCGCATCTTGAAGTTCAACAAAGATAAGGCTGACGAGCTCATCGCCAAACTGAAAGCTGAACTGGAACAGATTGAACGTGACCTCGCCAACTTGGTGGAGGTGACTGCCGAATGGTTCCGCTTCCTCAAGAAGAAATATGGTGCAGAACATCCTCGTCTGACGGAAATCCGCAACTTCGACACCATCCAGGCTGCGACGGTGGCTGAGGCGAACCAGAAGCTGTACATCAACCGTGCTGAAGGATTTATCGGCACAGGTCTGAAGAAGGACGAGTTCCTGACCAACTGCTCCGACATCGACGATATCATCATCTTCTACAAGGATGGCACTTACAAGGTCATCAAGGTGGCGGAGAAGGTGTTCATTGGCGAGACGGAACGCAGCAAGGCAGAGAAACGAAAGGTGGAGGTCATCCATGTGGGCGTGTTCAAGAAGAACGACACACGCACCATCTACAACGCCACTTACAAGGACGGCGCGACGGGCATCACCTACATCAAACGCTTCAGCGTGACGGGCGTGACTCGTGACCGTGAGTATGACCTGACGATGGGCACCCCCAAGTCGAAGGTTACGTGGTTCTCAGCCAACAAGAATGGTGAGGCGGAAATCATCAAGGTGACCCTGAAACCTCAGGAGAAACTGAAGAAACTGGTCTTCGAGAAGGACTTCAGCGAAGTGGAAATCAAAGGTAGGAGCGCACGTGGCAACCAATTGACCAAGCACGAAATCTACCGCATCCTGCTGAAGGCTCATGGAGGCAGCACGCTGGGCGGTCTGAAGGTTTGGTGGGATCCTGATGTCCAGCGCATCAACTATGACGAGCATGGTGAGTACTTGGGCGAGTTCTTGAACAATGATCAGATTCTGGTGGTGTTGACAACGGGCGAGTATTACCTCACCAACTTCGACACGAACAACCACTATGAGCAGAATGTCCTGCGCATTGAGAAGTATAAGTCCAAGAAAGTCTGGACGGCGGTGCTGTGGGATGCTGAGAACCAGAACCAGCCCTACATCAAGCGTTTCGTGTTCGATGACTCGAAGAAGAAGCAGAGTTTCTTGGGTGAGAATCCTGACAGCCAGCTGATTCTCCTGACGGACACACCCTACCCGCGTTTCGAACTGACGTTCAACGAACCAGACACATTCCGTGGTCCACAAATCATCGAAGCAGAAGAGTTTATTGGCGTGAAGGGTTTCAAGGCTAAAGGCAAGCGCCTCACCACCTACGCATTGGCGGAAGTGAAGGAACTTGAACCCACTCGTGAACCAGAACAAGAAGTGGAGGAAGAAGTGGTCGAGGAAGTGGAAGAAGTGATTGATCCCGATGAGGGCAAGAGTGATGGCGACATCCGCGATGAGTTAACAGGACAGCTCAAACTCTTCTGATGAGACACGTATATAATATAATAATGTATAAGGGCTTGGCAATGGCAACGCTGCTGTTGTTGAGTCTTTGTGCATGGGGACAAGAAGATGGCTCTCTCCTCTCATCTGAAATCTCTCAACCCAACAAGGAAGTGCTCCATTCCTCTATGATAGGTATGGGCTCCTCCAACGTGCTGGACACTTATCTCTCGTCTTACAACTACACAGGTAAGGATTATCGCATTCAACGGGAAACGATGCGCATGACCAATCTGTGGAAGGGGAGGGTGTCAAACCAGTCGCTGATTGACCTCAATGTGGATTTCAACAAGAACCATGCACGCAACATCAAAGAGTATGCTGGAGGCATCCGCTATTCGCAAGGTTGGTTCTACAACTTCATGAATGGCAATACGGTCAATCCTGTGGAGCGTTCCGCCTCTCGCTTCAATTTCGCTGCAGGTCTGGCGGCTTCGGGCTATTTGGGTGTGGTCTATATCGATCGTTCTGGCAATAATCCCGCTCAGGCAAAAGCAGACCTGATGATAGATGTGAGCGGCTTGGCGACTTACGATTTGGTGATAGCCAAGCACCATTATCTCTGGCGTTATCAGGTTTCGTTTCCCTTGATGGGCATCGCCTTCTCTCCCAACTACGGACAGAGCTACTACGAGGCATTCGTGGCGAAGCACTATGACCATAATGTGGTGTTCGCCTATCCGGGCAACATGCCGTCGATGCGCCACAAACTGACCCTTGACATTCCCATCAAACGCTACACCCTGCGTGTGGGCTATGTCGCACAGATCAACCAATCCATATTTAATCATCTGAAGTATCACAGTTATTCCCACGACTTCATGATTGGCTTCAACAAATACCTGTACCGCCGATGAAAAAGATACTTTCACTTTTAATTCTTGGCTTATCGTTTGTAGTTTTCCATTCCTGTGTGCAGGAGGACTTCTACGACAACACCAGACGGGGCAATTATGAAGCACTTTGGCGCATCATGAACGAGCACTATTGTTTCTTCGACTACAAGAAAGAGGAGCTGGGTGTGGATTGGGATGAGATTCATGCTCGCTATTCTTACAAGATCAATGAGCAGATGACCAATGCCCAACTGTTTGAGGTGCTGTGTGATATGTTGGCAGAACTGGAAGACGGACACGTCAACCTCAGCGCATCTTTCGACTTTGGCCGCAACTGGAGCTTTTATGAAGACCATCCAGAGAACTACAATGACAGCATCGCCAAACTCTATCTGGGACACCACTATCAGATTGCCTCCGGCTTGAAGTACATCATCTTGGACGACAATATCGGGTATGTGCGTTGTGAATCGTTCGAAAATGGCATTGGAGATGGCAACGTGAGTGTCATGCTGCAAAGTCTGGCCACTTGCAACGGACTGATTATTGATGTGCGCGGGAATGGAGGAGGTCAACTCACCAAAGCACGTACGTTGGCGTCTCACTTCACCAATGAGCGTCTGCTGGTGGGATATATCTCCCACAAGACAAACAAGGGACGTAATGACTTCTCATCTCCCAGAGCAGAATATCTTGACCCAGCCAATGATGGTATCCGTTGGCAGAAGCCAGTAGTGGTGCTCACCAACCGTGCTGTCTATTCTGCTGCCAACGACTTCATCAAGTGCATGAAACTGTGTCCCAAAGTGACCATCATGGGCGACCGTACAGGAGGCGGCTCAGGTATGCCTTTCAACAACGAACTGCCCAACGGATGGACGGTTCGCTACAGTGCGGTGGTGTATTATGACAAAGACATGAAACATACGGAATTTGGCATCGAACCTGACATTTCTCTATCCATGTCTGGGGCAGATATAGCACAGAAGAAGGATACATATATAGAAAAGGCGCGAGAATATTTGTCCAAATCCCAATAAAGTGCTACCTTTGCACATCCTAAGCTCTCAACTCTCAACTTATATAAGCGCTTGTGGCGGAATTGGTAGACGCGCCAGACTTAGGATCTGGTATCTCCGATGTGCAGGTTCGAGTCCTGTCAGGCGCACAAAAAAGACGGGAACTGTGTTATCACGGTTCCCGTCTTTGTATGTAGCTGCAATTCGTTCGAATATTGCTGCATTGAGTGGCGATGAAACACTACTTGGCAATAGTTAGCACACCAGCAGAGAGAGCAGGAACTGAAAGCACAACATCGTTGCCTTCTGTCTTGGCGGTTGTCTTTTGGAGTGCGACGGCTTGTTTGTTCTCCATGCTGTTGGCTACTGTCAACGAACCTGGTGCATAATACTCGAAAGCGGCACCCTTGACAGCTGGCCAGTCGCCTTTGATGCGCAGCGTGGCAGGCTCGTCGGTGGGGTTCACCACTTTCACAATCACTCCAGAACCATTCTCCTGCATGGTGGTGCTCACGCTTAGGTTGCCAGTCTCGCCGCTGTAGGCCAGACGGTACTTGGAGAAGTGGTCGTACCAGAGTTCAGTCACTTGGCAGTTAGGAGCCTTGAACAGATCCTTGTAGTCGAAGTTGATGAAGGCATTGTTCCAGTCGGGCGCATCGGTGCGTCGGATGAACAGCGCTGCAGCACCCATCGCCACTACGTCGCGCGCCTCGCACATGTTGAGGAATCCGCCTGCAAACAGACCTGTGCGCCAGTCGATGCTGTTCAGGTTCCACTCGGAGATGAAGAGCTTGATGTTCGGATTGGGACTCTCGGCAATCATCTTGGCATAGCGGTCATACTGCTGACCCAATCGTACGGGACCTGTGGCGTAACCACCCTGCTGCTCATAGTGGTGCAGGCTCAGGTAGTCAAAGTAATTGCCGCTGCGTTGGATGAACTGTTCATCCTCCTGAAATCCTCCGCAGGCGATAATCTTGATGGATGGGTCTATCTTCCGCATCGCGGTGCTGAAGTCACGCACACACTTCTCATAGCGGTCGATACCCATCTCCCACATCTCATTGTCTATCTCCCAGTATTTCACGTTGTACGGCTCTGGATGTCCGTTGGCAGCACGCTTCGCACCCCATTCGTCGGTAGCGGGGGCATTGCAGTAGCGCAACCAGTTCACCGCATCCTGAAGAATTTGGTCATACTCCTCAGCAGGACGCTCGAACTTCACACTCACCACGATAATCGGCTCGGAATTCACCTCGCGGCAGAAACGGATGAACTCATCGGTGCCAAAGCAGTTCTGGTCGTAGTCCATCCACATCCAGTGTGCCCAACGTTCACGGTTCTCCTGCGGACCAATACCCCATTTCCAGTCATACTGAGCCACGTAGCCACCGCCCGGCCAACGTAGACAGGTGGGATGCAGTTCCTTGACAGCCTGCAGGATATCGGGACGGAAACCACCCAGATTGAGACCCGTCTGGGTCGTCATCGTAGCCATATCAACTTGTACCGTTCCGTTCTTCACCATGATGACGAAATCAGCATCACAGCTAACCTTAGTAATCTTCCTAATGATCTGGGCGTTGTGTTGATCGGCGGCGCTGCGCTGTGCCTCACTTAACTCGAAACCAACGCTATCCTCGGAGATTCGGAGTTCTCCTTCGATTCTCTCGGGAACAAGCGTAAACTCATATTTCTTCCAATCCTTGCTCACCTTAAATGACTGGCGGGCGATAATATTGCCTTTCGTACTGCGCAGTCCGACAATCAGCTCTCCCTTACCTTTTGCATAGATGGAGCCTACAAAGTTCTCGCCATCAACGTCCAGTGGTCCTTGGAAAATGCCAGCCTCCGTCTTTCCTGCTGTAATCTCCTGTGAATAGCGCATATTCACAGCATCATCCTTCACGAGACGGTATTTTCCACCCTCGCCGAAAGCCGTCCATTGCTGGGCAACGGCAGGAATCTGAACGTCGCCAGGAGTGCCCTCAAACAAAGTCTTTCCATCAGCAGCTGTCAGCTTGATGTTGCGATAGGTGGCTTCCGTGTAATTCACCCAGAAGGTCACGAAATTCTGTTCAGCCTTCTCCAATTTGTCATAGCTGACCACTTCCTTGCCGTCCCAATAGACGGTCACCTTGCTGCCTCGACTCTCGATGCGCAGCTTGTGCCACTTCTGCTCCTCGTTCACCTGCTCTTTGGTAGCAGGAGCCGATACCAATGGGGTGAGTGTATTCATGCGACGTCCAGGACGTCCACCAAAACCTTGCATCTCGCGCACTTCCATCTGGCAGATAGAGAAATCGGCTGTGGCACTTTGTTGTTGCAGCCGGGCACGTGCGGCAGCCTCATTGGCTGCATCAATCTGCGACTGGGTCTGTGCAGGAGTGAACGTGCGGCTCTCATAATAAGGGTCGTGGATGCGGACAAAATACGGGGTGCCGTCGGCCTTGTTGCGGAAAGCGAAACGGATGTCCATCAGACCACCGCTCCAGCTGCGTCTTGCCAGCTTGTACGCACGCCAGTTGACGTCCATCGTCAGGTCAAAGTCACACGTGTTGATGCTGTCAATCTTGAGTGGCTGTTCGTAACGGGTGGGGGAGTGCAGGATCATGTCATCATCCATGAACCATCCGTCAAAATAGCCGTCACGTGGGTGAATGCCCGGATACTGCTCTGGCTCGAACGAACGCTCCTGGATGAGTTCCTGCCAGACACCATTGTTGGCACTGAAATAGATATGTTCGAAGAGCTGTCCATAGAGCATCTCATCGATGATTCCTGAGGGCTGCTTGCTCTCAACCGTGATTGCATACTCACTTTGGGCTCTGGCGACCATTCCAATCGCCAGCAATGCCAACAATAATGTCCTTTTCATGTTTATGTTGTTTGGGTTGCTTTGAATCCAGTCCTATTACTATCTATTTGAAATTCTTTCGAACGCCCTGCCACTCAGGGAACTTCATCTTCAGGTATTCATCATCGAGGAAAAGGGCTGCTTGACCCACCTGACCCTTCAGTTGCCAGTCGAGCCACTTCACCACCGCCTTCGCGTAGTTGCCGCCATACTTCTCATAATAGGTGCCGCTGTGACCATCCTTCGAGTTCAGCATCACCACAGGGATGTTGTCAGCAATGCGCTCATAGTCTTTCTGTGCATTGGCGTATGCGATGTCGCCAGGGCCACCAATCATATAGAACATCGGCTGGTGCAGGTTCTTAAGCTTTTCCTTCGTCGTACCCATCATCTCCATGTCGCCGATGCCAGAGTTCAGCATCACGCAGGTCTTGATGCGTGGATCGTGCGCAACACCCAATACTTGTGAACCTCCGCACGACTGACCCATCGCAGCCACATGGTCGAGATTCAGACAATGGTAGTATTCCGACCCTTGGGTTGCATTCTGGTCTGTCAGCCAATCCAGCACCTCCAGCAGCATCTTTGGATACGTGCTGAACTGTGGGGCAGCAGGTTGCTTCTGCTTCTTGGTTTTCTTTGCCTTCTTGGCAGCCTCTTCCCTTTCTTTGGCTTGCTGCTCCTGACGAGCCTTGATTTCCTCTGGGGTTAGAGGCAGAATCTTTTCGCCATTCGCCATAATCACCTCACCCTTGGTCTCTGGATAGGCCGATTTCAGTACGCCCCTCCATTGTGCCATCACATCCTCCTCGTCATACGGTCCTATGGCTGCTGCCACATATCCGTAGGATGCCACCTCGCTCAACAGCAAGCGCATCTCCACATTGTTGTTGAAACAGGCGCCGTTAGCATAGACAATCACGGGTAGTGTACCCTGTTTGGCCACCACTTCCTTCAGGTTCTGCGGACGATAAACCGTAAAGCCTGGGCAGGAGGCATCGCCCACCACCTCCGACTTGAACGGTCCTGTACCGCCTTCTTCCACAATCTGCTTTTTCTCTGTCTGGGCATTCATCAGCCCTACACTTGCGATGACCGTCATCGCTGCGACTAATAATCTCTTCATGATCCTATTGTTTTAATTGTAATTACCTGTTGTTGTTTCTGATTTTGCCGACAAAAGTACAAAAAAACTCCGAAATCTTGTCAATCTGAACACAAAGATTATCTATTTCTGTCCGCTTTCGCTCAAAAACTTCAAAAATCTAAGTCAAAAATCCCCAAATAATGATGTGTCTTTTTCTATCATGAAACAGGCCTCTGATACATGAACTTCCAATTTTGAAACATTGGGGATGATAAGAGCTTTCTTTTGTGGGTAGATGAAGGAGAATGGAGCCTTCTTTGCAATCGGTTGAAAGAGAGTCCTTTCTGAAGGTCTTGTGAATTATTTGTAAAATTTTTGGAGAGGGAAAGTGAAAATGTGAATTTTTTGTGAATTCATTTTCTTGGTGTTTTTGGGAAAAAGGCTTACCTTTGCAGTATCAAATGTTAAAATCGGAAAAAAGTGGCATGTTCTTGTTTATATCTGGCTCACTTATACGTTATAGAAGCAGAATGAGATAAGAACAACAAAACTAAAACCAATAGCGATATGAAGAAGCTATCTTTTACTTTTATCCTGCTGGCTCTTGTGCAAATCGCTTGGGCACAGGAGAACAAACAGTACACGGAACGCCTTGACAGCATCATCACAAGTCTGGTGTTTGGCCGTCCGATGAAGTATGTGTTTCACTACGATAATGAGGGTCGTCTGTCGGAAATGATTGAATATTCAAGGTTGAAAGAGGAATGGACGGATCCCTTCAGAAGTATATACACTTATGATGAGAATGGTAGAATAACCATCGTGACAACCACTTCAATGGATGAGAAGAGAGGGAACGCACCTTATCGCGAAAGGGCTGAATATGATGACAAAGGAAGGCTTGCCTTATGGGTGTACGAGATGTACTCGAAAGATGATGATAAATGGTACGGAACAAGCCACCACACCTCCCGCAAATATGAGTATGATGCCCAAGGGAATAGAACTTCCATGACCGACTTTTTCAGAATCTTCGATAACAGACAAAGGAATAGCCGGAGGTATGAAATGGAATATGACAAAGGGGGACGTTTGATCACTCAGCGTGAATATGAGAATGATTATCACAACAATACCGACGGCAAAGAGTGTCTTCGCCATACTTACCACTACGTTTACGACAAGCAGGGGAACCTCATAGAGGCCAAACGTTACGATGGCGAGTCTGGCGACAAGAAGGCAGACGCAGACCAGACCATCAGGAAGACCTACGACCAGCAAGGTCGGGTCACCACGATGACGAGGAACATGAGAAGAGGACTGGGCAGCAAGGAGGAATACTGCTACGATCCTCGCGGCAATCTCATCCAGATCGTCACCTCCCACCTGTCCGATGGAGCGTGGGAACATTGGCAAAGCATGACTTTCAGCTACGACATGAGCACACCTGTATCCTCCGTCATGGGACTCTCCTGTCCTGAGGTGCTCTGCAACGACTATGCCCTGAAGAATCGGCTCAACCTGACCAGCAAGCCCATCAGCGTTTCTGTCAACGAGGTGGGCACCGCTCGCTACAACCCACGCTATCACGACGAAGCCACCTACTATTACTCTCCCATCGAAGAACCCGTCCTGACCCAAGCCTTGAGCCAAATGGACTTTGTGAAGCGTTACAACTATCTGGTCAAGCTCTCAGGTGAGGTCATCAAGCACTTCGGTTCTGGCTACTATCGCGAGTACAAGGAACCCACGATTTCCGAACTGAGGGTCTTCTCCGACAGCGCTCATGCTCAACAATATCCAGAGGTCAAGCGCAACATCGGTCGGAAATATTACATCGTCACTTTCCCCTGCGACAACAGCCAGGAGCGACTCGAATGGAACTATGCCGCCAAAGTGGAAATCTGGGACGATGATGGCGAACCCAAGGGGGTGATGTTCGGGCATGGTTTGGGTATTCACTTTTCTTTCCGTTCCTACCGTGATTGGCTGAAGATGGGCATCAAGGAAGACGAAACTATGCCCTATCAATCCTATATCTTCAAACCCGAAAAGATTGGGAGTGAATGAAAAGACGGTTCTTATACATATTATTACTGATGCTGACCGCCTCCTCGCTCTATGCTCAGAGTGAGGAGAGCACTCGCATCTTGTCGTACCTCCAGAAGGCGATGAACTTCAACAAGGTGGTGCCGCAGGAGAAGGTCTATCTGCACTTCGACAACATGGGGTATTTCGAGAACGAGACCCTGTGGTTCAAGGCATACGTGACAAGGACGGACAACGGACACCTCTCAGACCTGAGCAAGGTGCTGTATGTGGAGCTGCTCAACCCGATGGGCGATGTCATCAGGACACATAAGTACCCCATTGATTCGTTGGGGATGTCGCATGGGGACATGAAGCTGGACACATTGCTGGGTTCTGGTTTTTACGAGGTGAGAGCCTATACCCGTTATATGACCAACTGGGGGACGAACGCAGTCTTCTCTCGTGTCTTCCCCGTCTTCAAGAAACCCAAAACAGAGGGCGATTATTCGGATTTGAACATCAATGGCGGTTTGTACAAGCATCGAGAACCCAACAATCGTGACAAGACGGATTCGCTCTATCTGGAAACCATTAACAATGGTATCGATGTGCGCAATTTGATGACTACCGTCAGCGCGCAGTTCTATCCGGAAGGGGGAGATCTGGTTGTGGGGAAACGGTGCCGTGTGGCGATGATGGTCGTTGATGATAATGGACGCCCCTACGAGAGTGAAGGTTTCGTGATGAACGAGGCGGGTGATGTGTTGGCGTCTGTTGAGACAGACTCACTTGGCAAGGGATTGTTTGAGGTGGTGCCAGACTCAGGAAAACTCACCTTCCAAATACGGAACCTCAAGAAGAGTGGAAAGAATCAGGTGCAGTATTTCACATTGCCTCAAGCTAGGAGAGAAGGGTGCGCCCTCAAGGTGGATGCCGTCAATGAGCAGATGCTTGCCACACTCCAATGCACAGATGGTATCTGTGGCAATATGCTGGGCTATGTACTGATGCACAACGGCAACATTATTCGATGTGACACCATCAATGCGATGCCTCTGATGGAGATTGAACTGGACAGACAGGCGATGCCGGAGGGTGTGAACCAAATGACGGTCTTTAACAGTCGGGGCGAAATCATGGCCGAGAGGCTTTTCTTCATCTGTCCCCAACCTGATAAGGAGGACAGCATACGTGTCACCATCATGACTCAGAAACTGAAACCCTGCGGAAGGGTGGAGATGGAACTGCACACAAGACCCAACGCCAACCTGTCCTTCTCAGCAATGGACGCGCATAATATGACCAACGGCAAGCAGGGGAACATGAAGACGTGGATGCTCTTGTCCTCTGAAGTGAGGGGCTATATTCATAACGTCGATTATTACTTCGAAGCAGATGATCAAGAACATCGCCAAAGTGCCGACCTGCTGATGCTGACCCAGGGGTGGAGACGTTACGACTGGCGCCTGATGTCAGAGAGATACACCTTCCGTAAGGCACAGCCTATCGAAGACAAGTTCTATCTGAATGGGCAATTAAGGGTCTATAGGAAGCGAAACCCTGTTGCAGGTGTGCATCTTCAGGCCATTCTATACAACAAATACGGTCAGAGTATGATTGGCGACACGAGGACTGACTCTCTGGGCAACTATGCATTCAAGATGCCGTTTGTGGAGGGAGAATGGAAGATGTGCATCTATACAGCGAGAGATACGAAGGGAGGTGAGAAGATTAAGACCTATTATGTGGGGATTGACCGGCAATTCTCTCCCACTCCAAGATATATCACCCCAACGGAGGCTGAAATCCTGCATCCGCTTTCGCCCAATGCCTTTGTGAAGAAGCCCTTTCAAGAGTTGGAAGAGGAAGATGAGTTCATCCCCATCACCCAGAGAAATCATATGTTGCAGAATGTGACCGTGAAGGCAAAGAAGCGCTACTTCACCAACGATGACTGGAAGTTCAAGAACGAGGCGTATGGTCGTCAGTATGCAACCCTTTACTACAATGCCGACCGAGAACGGGATGATGCCCTCGACAGAGGGGAAGAGGTTCCATATCTTTTCAGTTTCTTGAATAAGAAGAACTCGCTTTTTTATTACAATGAGAAGAACTGGACAGAAGAACCTATGTATGATGGGCGGCGTATCAACTGGATTCTGGACAATGGAGAACGTCCCAATCTCGATGTCACGCCAGAGGAACTGTGGTTGGATGACATTAAATCCATCTATATTGCGCCAGGCGATCCTCGTGTGATGGATAGCAGAACAAATATCTATTTATATCTGCATACTGTATTCACTACAGCGAGCAACAAAGGCATCCGTCGCACCTACTTTGATGGGTTCAACCAGGCCTCCACCTTTCAGATGGAGGACTACAGCGTGATTCCCCCGATGGCAGACTTCCGTCGCACCATCTATTGGCAGCCCAACATCACCACCGATTCCCAAGGCACAGCCAAGGTGGATTTCTTCAACAACTCCACTTGCGAGGAGATGTACATCAGTGTGGAAGGGATGACCCCGGACGGAAAAGTGTTGGTGAATGAATGACGTTTGTGGTCTGAAATGAAGATTATCATCGAATGATGCCCCAACTTTTCCACCCCTTGTTCTTTCGATGATGTAACATTGGGAGTTGCAAGCATTTTGTTTTCAGTCAATTAGGCGGTGTTACATGACATTTGAACTTTTCCACACTTCAAGCGTTGTCGGGTCGTGAAAAAGTCGTAACTTTGCCAGCGGAAAGCAAGAAAAACAAAATGCGCATTTCTGATTCAAAAAACTTCTTATTTTTTTATAGATTTGCTGAGAATTGGTAATATGTAGGTAGAAGACATTGACGATGGAACAAAAAGAGAATCAGTTCAGGCAACTTATAGAACGATATGCGGCAGATGTGCTCTGGCTGGTGGAACGTCTCATTCCCCAGCGCGAGGATGCTGAGGATGTGGCGCAAGATGTCTTTGTTGCTGTCTATGAGAACTTGGAGAGGTTTGATGAGACGAAGGCAAGTTTTAGGACGTGGTTGATGCGTATTGCCTACTACACCGCCATCAAGCGCCTGAGGGACAAAGGGAAGGTGTCTTTTGTGGAGATGGAGGAAGAGCCTCTGGATGTCGTTGCAGAAGATGTGACTGACGAGTTATTAAGTGAGGCACCGCCTAACCGTAAGACATTGTTGGAACAGGCTGTAAGACTGTTGTCTGAGGCAGATCAACTGTTGCTGATGCTCTACTACTATCATGATAAGTCCGTCCGTGAGATTGCCTATATCACTGGTCATAAGGAGAGTTACCTGCACTCACGGTTCCAATGGCTGAGAAAGAAATTATGCACAATCATTATAAAACTTGAGAAAGATGGAAAAAAACATTAAACATAAAGATGAACTTCTATATAAGGTCATGTGTGGGTTGGCTGAGAAAGGAGGCAAGACGAGTGTTCCCGATGGGTTTGCAGACCAAGTGATGCAGCGCATCAAGGCAAGGGAGTCTGCGAGGAAGAACCGTGTGTGGCATCGACGCATCTGGCTCAGTGTCGGGGTGGCTGCGTCCATCGTGTTGCTGCTGTGTGTTGCATTCCAATTGTTTAGGGGCAACGTGGAACTTACCCCCCAGCATATAGCGGAACTCCCACATGAAACTATTAAGAAGAAGGATGAGGTGAAAGCGATAAAGAATGAGGTGCCAGATGATACAGTAAAGAGCGAGCAGACTGACACTGTGAACAGGGCAAAGGAGATACAGAGAATGCCCAAACCGCCCAAGAGATATATGGCGAGAGGAGAGAAGAAAGAGGTGGTCGAATCAGTCGCTTCTGAGAATCTTGCTGATAATGAGGTTGCAGAAGAAGATGATGAGATTTCACCCCCACAGAGCATCGCTTCGCTGATAGGGGTGGATTACGAAGATTTGAAGCGTGAGATAGAGGAGCGTGGTAGAAGAATAAAAGAAAACATAGAATTGGCGATTAATGATGAGGAGGAAGAATAAAAAATGAAAAGAGTATGAAGAAGATAGTTATTTTTCTTGTGGCGTTGACAGGATGTTTGGGCGTGAATGCCCAGCCAACCGCTGAACTTCGTGAACATAAGAACCCGACAATCGAAGGGCTTGTGGAATATGCAAAATCTATGGGTCTTAATGTTGTCACAGCCTATGCGAATTACGGACACTATGTAAAAGTTCATAGGATAAGTATACAGTTCAGAAGTGACAAGCCATATTATCAAGAGCAAACGAAGCAAGAATCTGAGAGTGCCCAACGAACAGCCTTGAGGCTTGATAGTATGTATAACACTCAGAACCATCATGCCCAACTGATGCTTGATTCCATAAGAAGTGCGTGCAAAGCGCTTGCAAAAGTAGCAAGGGAGAGCAATATTTGGGAAAGTCATGAGGACGGGAATGATACTATTTCATACGCAATCTTATTAGGGCATTCTATCATGAATTCCACCAAGAATACAGAGACTGTCACCTTTACTTATAAACCAAGCCACGATACTTCTTATAATGGTTCACGTGCCATCATTGGTGATGCAGAATTCGCCTATAATTATTCCACTAATGATTTCAAACCAGCAACTGCGCCCATTGACGCACAATCATTCATGACTGTGCTTAAGGAAATATTCCAACGTAAAGGAGACTGCATACAGCCCTTCTATATCTACAATGATAGCATCCATGATTATCGTAAAGACGTGTGGTTAGGCGACATAACCAACAATCCTCAAAGGTGGAAGACTGAGCAAACGGGGCTACTCTGTATCACGTCCTCCATGAAGACTGCCAATCAAATACTTGATGAGATTGTCCAAGCCACTTGGGCACATCTTGACAAGCATCCTAATATCATGTTCCACATGGACGAGAATAGACGATTTCACCCACGAAGTAGAGTTTTCAATAAATTCATATCCTTCAAACAAGGAGAGAGTGAAACTTTTCTTATTGAACTTTACAGAGTTATAGGGAAAGATGATTATTATATCATGGCTCGTGATATTAAAGGAAGTACTGTATGGACACCTAAAGGGTGGTCAACGCTGAGAAGTTACAAAAATGGTAAGTTTGAATATTACGAGCTGCCTGACACTATCAAGTACGTTAACCCTTAAAACTTAAAGAAGTTATGAAACGAATCATTTTTATATTATGGTTGTTGTCCCTCAGCATCAGCAGCTTCGCACAGGACCACTACAGACGAGTTATCCGTTACCCTTCTTTAGGCTTCAGTTCCTTTGCACAAAGCACTCTCAAGGACAGCTTGATGGCGAATCCACATATAGAAGGTTTGATTGAATATGCCAAGTCGTTAGGCTTGGGTGTTACAACGCAAGAAAATTATCGTTTCGAGAAGTTGCCTTTTGGACACTCCAGAGACGGCTCTATCTACTTCGAACTCTACGACATCGTAAGAGAAGCAGATCAAACGGAAAAACCGGAAATGAATCGCCTACTAAAGGAACAGGACAGCATCTATAAGGCATGGGATGCCGCAGGAGTATTGATATTGGATTCCATCAGAAATACCTTTATGGCACTTGCACCTACAGCTCGGGAAATATACATGAAAGAGTTTCACGAAGAGAATGTGGATAGTATCTTCTATGCCTATAAAGCTGGTCAGATGGCAAATGGCAAAGAGGACATCTCTGTCAAGAATGTCTTTCATCGTAATGGCAGCACTACTTCACGCAGCGTACTTAATGTGCCAGAACAGATGTTCTTTGACTATTACACAAATCCCTCCTACCAAAAGGATGTGGACGAGGGACAGAGATATATTACTCGTGCAGTTGGCAGGTTAAGCTACAACCTCAGAAAGGATCCCGTCAGTGCAGACCCGCCTGAATTTATCAATGTGAAGGAATACGAAAAAATGCTGAAACAGGTGTTCAACCGAAAAGGAATCACAAAACAACATCTTTACACTCGCAAGGATGAAAATTTCATACTTGATAGGCAAAGAGACCAGTCCTTCCTGTCAGGATATTCAATCGACCGTCCTTGGTCTTCCGAGACACAAGCTACTATTTACACCATACGTGACCGAAAACTTTTTGAGGAGGTGATGAAGAGTTTTCATGAAGTAACATGGCAATACATCGAGGCGCATCCTAATACCAGATGCCAACTTCATGGCTTATCATTCAGTAATAATGATATATTTAAAAGCAATACCGAGTATAATATTGACAACCGACAGGAATTCCAAGTCATTTATCGAGGTGATGTTGTGGCGAATATCTATCGATTTGTGGTCTTTTATTCCAAGATGAGCAGATATGGTGTGGCATTCTTGCCTATGGATTGGTCACAAGTCAAGTCTTGGGTTAACGGCAAGATGGAATATTACAAAGGCTTCTGATACATGAACTTTCAATTTTCTTGGTGTTTTGAGAGAGTTTTGAAGTGGAAACTTAAAAAACAAAATGTGACGATATGAAGAAATTATATACACTTTACTCACTATCACGTTGTTCACATCATGCACATATAATTTTGTTACACTTCTTTCTGAAGAGGAACTGGAATGGGTGGATGTGTATAGATATTATATTTACAAGATAAAGAAACAATGAAAAGAATAAAGTTTACATTGAGGTTTCTGGGAGGTTGCCTGCTTGTATTGGTGATTGTGCTTCTTTTTACCTGTTGGGGGCACAGACGTGCGATTGACTACAGAATTGATGACATTATTGTAGAAAAAGTCATATTAGGTGATTCTGTTTGTCATGGACACCAGCATTATCTGGTCAGACTGATGGTTTCACCTGTTCATTACAAATATGGTTTTTGGGAAGGATCCGTACCAGCATTAACAGAAGGCTGCGTTGACAGCATATGGGATATGACCATCGAATCGGAAACTCACCAACGCTTGGATGATCACATCTTAAATGCAGAATTTATAGATGATAGTATGACGAAAGAACTTTGTCAATATACCGATTCAATTCACAGAGCCATGTCTTCACATAACAGTTTACGAAGAGTCAAAGAGCGATTACAGGAAGAAAGTCCGTACAATATCCTCATATCAGTTGACAGCTTCTCGCTCCAACCAAAATATCTCATCATCAGGTTCCGCGACAGAATGATTAGAAAAGAAGTAATGGAGAGGCATCCTCGATGTTCGTCATCGACGTTGACCATCTGAAAGGAGAGCATGGCTTCATTCCGTTGTTGTGCGATGCAATGAGTCCATAAATTAATAAAAGATTTGGAGTGCAAAGGGAATCAAAAAATGTCCGTTGGAGTTTCTCGTAAACAAACCACCAGTTTGTCGGTAAGAAACTATCCTTTTCCTTACGACTAACTATCCGTTTGTTGCTTAGGGTGAAAACCGACCTGAAATCACGTGAGTTAACTCGATTCATCAAACGAGTTAACTCGATCGATGAAATGAGTTAACTCACGGTTTTGAACGGGTCTTTTTCTACGACGCGTCCTAAAACTTTTTACAACGGGGCGGAAAAATATTTAGAACGCGTTCCAGAAAAAATGGTGCTGAGTACCATTTCCCCACCTCTCCTTCGGTTGGTTTTTTGTGTTTTGATGAAAAAGTTCCATAAATAACGTGAGTTCGACGAAAATACTCTAGAATAGAGTAAGTTGTCTATCATAAGAACAGTCAACCGTCTGCACCCTAATGGTAGGTTTCTTCGGGAAGAAACAATATGCAGCCAAAGCAGCCAGCAGGTTATTGATCTACTAATTTGGCATAAAAATGTGGAAAGAAGCACAAAAAAACAAAGTGTGAAAGTTATTTCTAATTTCACACTCTGCTGATTTTTAGACCGTTGCGTAACAAATAAGGCTCTTAGTATTCCTCCTCGTCCCAAAGAAAGTCTTCTTTGGAAGGGTAGTCAGGCCAAATCTCTTCGATGGATTCGTAGATGTCGCCTTCGTCTTCAATCTCCTCGAGGTTCTCGATGACTTCGAGTGGGGCGCCAGAACGGGTGGCGTAGTCGATGAGCTCTTCTTTGGTGGCAGGCCAAGGGGCGTCCTCCAGTTTTGATGCTAATTCAAGTGTCCAATACATGATATTTGGTGTTTAGTGTGTAAGTTTTTTAGTTTTGAGCGTGCAAAGATAGTGCTTATTTATTTCTCTGCCAAATATTTTCCGTATGTTTTTCATCAATATTCAACTTTCTTGCCAAAACGAAGAGGTAGTCGCTGAGTCTGTTGACGTAGGAGATGACTAAAGGAGCCACTTCTGCACCTTCTTCGGCAAGGGTGAGGATGCGGCGTTCGGCACGTCGGCAGACGGTGCGGCAGACGTGACACTGAGCAGCGCCTCTGCATCCTCCTGGGAGAATGAAGCAACGGAAGGGCGGCAGGGTGGCATTGATGGCGTCGATTTCCTGTTCGAGACCTGTGACCATATCTTCGGTCACGATGTTGCCTGGACGCACGTCTTTCTGGGTGTTGTCTGTGGCGAGATAGCCTCCTACAACAAAGAGCTGCCCTTGTATGTCGGTGAGGAACTGGATGTCATGCTCGCTGGCGCAGTAGGTGATGAGCAGCCCGATGTGGGAACACAGTTCGTCGATGGTTCCGTATGATTCGAGTCGGGCGCAGGTCTTGCTGACTCGCTGGCCTCCAACGAGGGAGGTCTGTCCTTGGTCTCCTGTTCGTGTGTAGATGTTCATAAAGTTTAGTGTTTAGAGTTTAGGGGTGAGAGTATAGGGTTTAGAGGAGGTAGTTTTGTTTGATGCGTTTATTGTCGAATATGACCAAGCCTCGTTCCTTCATGTCGAAGGTGATGATGGCTTTGGGGTCGTTGACGGTGTGAGTCCAGAGGTCGGCGTTCTCGTTGTGGATGTGCTCCATGATGAGGACGGTGTCTGGTGTGACTTTCTGCACAGTCTCCTCATATAGTTTGGCTGCAACTTCTCCCTTTTCATCGATGATGACGATGGGGCGTCCCTTGTAGTGGTTCTGGATGCGGAAGAGTTGCTGTTGCATGGGGGTGCAGAGGTTTTGCTCATCGTAGGCATAGTAGGGCAGGGGCTCGAAAAGAACGTCGCGAATGAGTTCGTAGGCCCACGGTGATTGAACACCAAACCCACGCCGATGGAGAGCGCGGGGCAGGCTTGTGAGCAGCAGATATGTGGAGCGTCGCCAGTTCATGTCCTGATGAGTCTATTTGTCTTTATTAGTCTATTTCCAGCATATGTGCCTTGATATAGTATTCTTCTTCGTCTTCCTCTTGGGGAGGGGTGTAGTTGAGTATGGTGAAGACGAATTGTGCTCCGTCCGTATAGTTCGTGTTGAGATAGATGTCGCCACCCAATGCTCGTGCGATGAGGCGGCAGGCATAGAGTCCCAATCCGAGTCCAGGGCTGTAGTGGTCGATTTTCTCGAAGTGCTCGAAGATGATTTCCGCTTTCTCTGGTGGCACGCCTGTACCTGTGTCCGTCACGATGAATTGCAGTTTCTCCCTGCCGATGAAGTGTGCCACCGTGAGGGTGATCTTGCCGCTGGTGGTGTTCTTGCAAGCGTTGGAGATGAGGTTGTGCAGCACTTGTCCGATGCGCTTCTTGTCTGAACAGAAAGTCATGCCCTCTTCTTGAGGTTCATAGACGAGTTCCACATCTGGTTGGAGGAGGCTCTTGTTGTTTTCGATGTGGCTGAGGCATAGTTCATCGATGTTTATCTCATCAAACTGGAAGTTGAAGGTGCCGACCTCCATGTTGCTGACGTCGATGATGCCGTCGAGGGTGGAGAGAAGCTGGTTGTTGCTCTCCTGAATGTATCCGTTGTAGAGGGTGCGTTCTTCGTCGGAGAGGTTGTTGGACATGAGTTGTGCGAATCCCATGATGGCGTTCAGCGGGGTACGTATCTCATGCCTCATGTTCTGGATGAAGACGGTCTTGATGCGGTCGGCGATAGCGGCCTGATCGAGTGCCTTCTGCAATTGGTTGGCACGTCTCCGCTCTTCGATGGCCCGTCGTTGTCGCCAGCCCAAGAAGAATGCGACCACCAGACCCAGTGCCAGGAGGATGAAGGTGACGATGAGCAGATTCTTCTTCGTCTTCTCGCTTTGGGCAAGGTGTTCCTTGTGAGCGGTGTAGGATGCGTTGATGACAGGGAAGTATTTCGACACGTCCAATGCAAGTCTTCTGGAAGGATAAGTGTTGGCATCCTCCATCGTACACATCAGATAGGCATAGGCACGGTCGATGTCCCCTTCATCGTAGAGGGCGCGAACCAGATAGGGGAGTGCCTCGTAGGTCGTGTAGCCGTTCTTCAGGTTGCACAGGGCGGTGTTGGCCATATAATAGATGTATTCCTGAGGGTTGTTCTGCAGTTTGTGGGCAAACGCCAACACCATACTCATCCTGCAACGATCCATTCCCTTCGTCTTGGGGTATTTCTCTTCCAGCACTTGCATGGCTTTTTCTGGGTGGTTGAGATAGACTTCCTTGTTGGCTTTGACGATGTCTTTCTCGTAGCCGTCAGGCAGAAGCCCGATGATGCTGTCGTAGAGTGCCACCATCTGCTTCTCCTCGTCTGTCACGATGCTGATGTCTGCCATATATTCGGCAATCTTCTCATAGTTGTGCTGACGGGTGAGGTAATAGTGCAGTTGTTCCCTTCTCGACAGTTTTGACGGGTCGATGCTCGCCACGAGCTGGTCTGCCCTGTGGTAGAGTCCCATGATGCCGTAGGTGAGGGATGAGTTGAGTTTGACCCATGCCTGCAGGTTGGGGTCATTTTCATACTCTTCTGTCTTTTGGATACGTTGCAAGGCCTTCAATGCCTGCCTTCCGTCATAATTGGCGAGGGCTTGATAGAGTTCCTTGCATTTGCTCACATAGTCATCCATGTGACACGAATTGACCAGCTGTTCCAGACTGTCGGCACGCATTTGTTGCAGCATCTGGTAGTGTTTCTTCTTGGCGATGACGCTGTCCAACTCCACCAGCACCCCCTCTACCTCCTTTTTGCTGTGGCTGGTCTGCTGGGCAAAAATGGATAGAGGAATGTTCATCAATAGCAATAATATGATAGTACGTACTATCGGCATAGTTTTTACAAAAATAGGTTAGGTTGAAATAGATTTATTCTCTCACTATCTTGAAATGACGGGGCAAATGTAGGGAATACTTTGATAAAAAGCACAAGAAATCATTGTTTTTTTCTTCGATTCGAGGAAAAATAATCATTTATGAGGATTTTTATTCTACTTTTTGTGTTAACTTTGCATGAAAAAAGTAACGCATGGTGAACATCTCACGCATCAATCTTCCCACCGTCGATTCGACCAATTCCTTTGTCCGGACGATGTTGCAGGAAGAGGGAACGGGGCACGTGATGTCGGCAAACTCTTTGCCTGGCTTCACCTTGGTGGTGGCTGATGACCAGACGCGAGGTCGGGGGCAACAAGGCAATTCGTGGGAGACGGAGAAGGGCAAGAACCTGACGTTTTCCCTGCTGTGTCATCCTGACTTCATCCTTGCCTCGCGTCAGTGGTTGCTCTCACAATGCATGGCCGTCGCCATTCAGCAGACCCTTTCCCATTATGTGGAGGGTGTGGAGGTGAAATGGCCGAATGACATCTATGTGGGCGACCAGAAGATCAGCGGCACGCTCATTGAGTGCGACCTTCAGGGGAAGCACATTGCCAACTGCATCATCGGGGTGGGCATCAACATCAATCAGACGGTCTTCCGAAGCGATGCGCCCAATCCCACCTCCTTGCAGCTGCTGACAGGTCGTGAACATGACCGTGAAGAGGTTCTCTCCTCGCTCCTTCAGCATTTTCAGCATTATTATGCGCTGTTGCAGGAGGGGCATGAGGACACCATCCGCCAACTCTATATGCTGCATCTCTATCGATGTGAGGGCTTTCATCGTTATCGTGATGTGCGAGGGGAGTTCATGGCCGAGATTGCTGAGGTGGAACCGACTGGACATCTCCGTCTCCGTTTCGAGGACGGCAACGTGGTGCGCTACGAGTTGAAGGAAGTACAATTCATCAAAGACTAAAATGCAGAACGATTTGAATCCGAAGAATATACATATTGCTGATTACAACTATGACTTGCCTGATGAGCGCATTGCCAAGTTCCCTTTGGCTGAACGCGACAGCAGCAAGTTGCTCATCTACAAGCATGGCGAAGTGAGCGAGGACATCTTCTCATCCCTGCCCAAGTATCTGCCGTCGGGTGCCCTGATGGTGTTCAACAACACGAAAGTCATCCAGGCACGACTGCACTTCCGCAAGGCTTCCGTCGATGGGGTGCAGGGGGCGCTCATCGAGGTCTTTTGCCTCGAACCAGCCCTTCCCAACGACTATCAGCTGAACTTCTCCCAGAAGGGGAGCGTGCAGTGGTATTGTCTGGTGGGCAATCTGAAGAAGTGGAAGGAGGGCAAGCTTCTCCGTGAGATCCAGATGCCCAATGGCGAGAAGGTCACGTTGGCTTGTGAACGCATGGGACTGCATGGCACCTCCCACATCGTCGCATTCACTTGGGATGGCGACTACACTTGGGCAGAGCTGCTCGATGCTGTGGGTGAACTGCCCATCCCCCCTTATCTCAACCGTGCCACGCAGGAGAGCGACAAGACCACCTACCAGACGGTCTATTCCAAGATCAAGGGTTCTGTGGCGGCTCCGACGGCTGGGCTGCACTTCACGGAGCGTGTGCTCCAAGCCATCGATGAGGCGGGCATCGACCGTGAGGAACTGACCCTACATGTGGGAGCAGGCACCTTCAAACCCGTGAAGAGCGAGGAGATTGGCGGTCACGACATGCACACGGAACATATCGCCGTACGTCGCCAGACCATCGAGAAGCTCATTGCCCACGGAGGTGAGGCCATCGCCGTAGGCACCACCAGCGTGCGCACCCTCGAAAGCCTCTACTACATGGGCATCCTCGCCCTGCAGGGCAAGGAAGACCTCCATGTGCCCCAATGGATGCCGTACGAGGAACAACTGTCCAAAGAAATCGCCCAGCGCGTGGGCTGGTCAACTCTCAACTCATTGCAAGCTCTCCTCTCCTACATGGACACTCATCATCTCTACGTCCTCCATTCCTCCACCCAGATCATCATCGCCCCTGGCTACGACTATCACATCGTGCGCCGCATGGTCACCAACTTCCACCAACCCCAATCCACCCTGCTCCTGCTCGTGTCAGCCTTCCTGAAAGGCGATTGGCGCAAAGTCTATGACTATGCCCTCAGCCACGATTTCCGTTTCCTCAGTTATGGCGACTCCTCCCTGCTGATTCCCTGAGATGATGACCCCAAAACGAATTAAACTCAATGACCCGATATGAAAAAGTTTCTTACACTTTTAGTTTTTAGTTTTTCACTTTTCACTTCCTATGCCCAGCGTGACATCTGGATTGACATCAACGGCATCCGCGACCTCACGGCCGACTCCATCGACATCGCCAATCAGGCGCGCCCCGTGCCGGGCAGCAACCGTATAGGTAACAACCCCGTGCTCTTCCTCGTGGGCAACAGCACCATGCGCACAGGCACCCTCGGCAACGGCAACAACGGACAGTGGGGCTGGGGATTCTATGCCCACGAATACTACGATGCGGAGAAGATCACCGTCGAGAACCACGCCCTCGGAGGCACTTCGCCCCGCACCTTCTACACGATGCTCTGGCAACCCGTCCTCGAGGCTGTGAAGAAAGGCGATTATGTGTTCCTCGAACTCGGTCACAACGACAATGGCCCCATCGACTCCATCCGCGCCCGTTCCTCCTACCGTCCTGACGGCCACCTCGAAGTGCGCGAGGACTCCATCTCCATCTACAACAAGGTGACCCACGCACAGGAGACCGTCTATACCTTTGGGGGCTACATGCGCCGTTTCATCCGTGACGTGCGTGCCAAAGGCGCGACGCCCGTCCTCTTCACCCTGACCCCTCGCAACGACTACGAGCCCGACAATCCACAGCGCATCCAGCGCAAGCTCGCCGACTTCACACCCGCCATCTTCGCCATCGGCCGAGAGACCAACACGCCTGTCATCGACCTCGAAGACATCTCCGCCACCAAACTTGAGCAGTATGGCCCTTGGAAGACCAACTACCACTTCTACCTCGACAAGATCCATTCCTCCGCCTATGGGGCACGCATGAATGCCGCCAGTGCCGCTGAGGGCATCCTTGCCTCCGACGATCCTCAGCTCGCCTTCCTCAAGACCTGCCTCAACGATAAGGTCACGCCCCAACGCTGTGACCAACGCCGTCAGACGGGCAAGCCCATGGTCTTCCTCTGTGGCGACTCCACCGGCAAGAACGAGGACAACCGTCCCGACGGCATGTGGGGCTGGGGCAGTCAGGGCTACACCATCTTCGACTCCACCAAATGCGTCTTCCAGAATCAGGCCATGGCAGGACGTTCCACCCGCACCTACATCGACGAAGGACGTTGGGAGGTGGTCTATAACTCCCTGCAGAAAGGTGATGTCGTGCTCATCCAGTTTGGCCACAACGACATCGGCGGCATCAAGGACGGCAAGAAACGGGGTGTGCTCGCCACCGCCAAAGACTCCAGCGCCGTCTATTGCATGGAGAACAGCGGCGTATATAAGGTCATCTACTCCTATGGCTGGTACCTCAAGAAGATGATACGCGACGCACAGGAGAAGGGTGCCGTCCCTGTGCTCCTCTCCCTCACCCCGCGCAACGAATGGCACGAAGGCAACGGCCACAGTCGCGGCTTCATCTATCCCGTCAACGAGAAGCGCGGCAAGCTCTACATCGAGCGTCGCAACGAGACCTTCGGTTCGTGGTGCCGTTCAGTGGCACGCGAGACTGGTTGCGAATTTGTCGATGTCCACAACATCACTGCCAATGCCCTCGACAAACTCGGCCCCGCCAAATCCGCCTCCTACTTCAAGAACGACCACACCCACACCTCCCTCAAGGGCGCCCAGCTCAATGCCAAGAGCGTCGCCCAAGGACTCCGCGACATCCAAAGCCCCGTGGCGTGGTTACTGAAGTGAATGGAAACTTGATTGAAGTTAAAGAAGTTATCGAAGTTAACGCTTCGCTCGAAGTTAAAGACGATACTTTTTGCCACCAGCATCACATTCGTCGAACGAAGTGATAACTTCATTAACTTCGATAACTTCGAGCGCAGCGATAACTTCCGAAATTCAAATTAATTTTCAAAAAATCCGAACCCGCTGATGGCATTGAGCATCCGTTCCACATAATCCCACGAGGTCGGCGAGAACGAGAAGCCCAGACGGTAGAGCACCTGAGTGGTGTAGTCATTGTCGCGCGCCACATCAGCCGTCTTCTGTCCGTGTGCCATATCCTGATAAGCCAGCAACGACGACAGCGCCTTCGCCTTCTGCGGATCCTCCTTCGCCCGTTCCATCACCTCCTCAAACTCCTCCTGCTCCACAAATCGCACGCCATCCCCCACCGTGCTGAGACCCATGAGCACATCGCCCAGGAACTGTCCGTGGATGTTGTACGGATGGAACACCGTGCACTCCCTCGGCGTGGTGGCCAGCAGCACGATGGCGTGGCTCACCTCATTGATGGGCGAGAACTCCACACGTTTGTTGCGCATGCTGTATGGACAGCATCCCAACATATTGTACACCTTGATGCGTCCCATGAACGAGTTGGTGGAGAAGTTGGCCTGGAACTCACCATCCGTCGAACGCGCGGCCAGATTCCCCACACGCATGATCTTGGCGTCCAGTCCATGCAGCGCCACCGCATCGAGGATGAGCCGCTCAGCCATGAACTTCGAATAGATGTACTTGTTCCCCAAGTACTGTCCCATGTACAACCGCTGTTCCGTGAACGTCTCGTCCTTCATCTCACCCACCCACATGCCTCGCGTGCTGGCCGTCGATACATGGACGAGGGTGGCTCCAGTCTTCAGACACAGATCCACACATCGTCTTGCACCGCCGATGTTCACATCCTCAATCTCCGTGCCCTCAGCGAAGTGCTTGACGATGGCGGCACAATTGAAGACAGTTGAGAGTTGAGAGTTGAGAGTTGAGAGTTGAGAGTTGATAGTTGACAGTTTTTCCGTCAGGTCTTCCGTCACATCGCCCAGGATGACATGTAGCCGTCGTCCGAAGAGCTCCTTGAAAGAATTGGCAAAGTAGTAGAACAACAGGGTGCGCAGACGGTTCTCCGCCTTCTCCTGCGTCTTCCCACGCACAAGGCAATAGATGTTGGGCGCATCCGAATCAATCAATTCACGTAGGATGTGAATGCCCAGATAACCCGTGGCACCCGTCAGCAGGACATTGCCCAAAGTTCGCCTTTCGCCGTTGCGGAACACTTTGAGGGTATTCTTCTGCAACAGATTGTTGATGGCCGTGTAGTCGAAACCATCCACCTCGTCATGGGCATCCCCAGCGTTGGCGTCCCCCGTGATGAGCGTGGCCAGTTGACGAGGGGTCGGGTTCGTGAACACATCGCCGTACGCCACATGGAGTCCAGCCTTGTCGGCCTCGATGATGACACGGGTGACCACCAGCGACGTGCCGCCCAATTCGAAGAAATTGTCTGTGGCACCCACCTTGTCCATCTGGAGAATGCCGGCGAAGATGTCGCAGAAAGCTTTCTCCGTATCATTCGCAGGAGCCACGTAGGCAGAGCTGACGGCCAACTGCGGCTCAGGCAAAGCCTTCACGTCTGTCTTGCCGTTGGGCGTCATCGGCATTTCCTTCAACTGCAGATACGCGGTCGGCACCATATACTGTGTGAGTCGCTTGCTGATCTCAGCCTTCAACGCATCGGGTGCAATCTCGTGGTCTGCCGTGTAGTAGGCACAGAGGTGCTCCTTGTCGTTGAGCTTACGAATCATGATGACCACCTTCTTCATGCCCTCGACCGACAGCATGACGTTCTCGATTTCGCCCAGTTCGATACGCAAACCACGAAGCTTGATCTGATGGTCTGTGCGGCCTAAGATGACCACATTGCCATCAGGAAGCCACTTGGCATAGTCGCCAGAGCGATAGATGCGCTCACCATGATAGTCGATGAAACGTTCGCGGGTCATCTGGTCGAGGTTGTTGTAACCACGTGCCACACCGCGTCCGCCGATGTAGAGTTCGCCCACCACACCCGCTGGCAGTTCGTTGCCATCAGCATCGACAATGAACTCCTTGACGTTGAGCTGCGGCTTGCCCACCGTCACTTGCTCGGCATGGGTGAGTTCTGCATTATTCGAGGCGACGGTGATTTCCGTAGGCCCATAGCAGTTGAAGATGCGGGCTTGGGTGACACTGCGCATCTGTTGCAACAGGGCGTCGCTGAACTTCTCACCCCCTGCACGACAGATCTTCACTTGTGCGATGGCATGGCAGAAGTCATCGCTCGTGAGCCAAGTCTGCCAACGGGATGGGGTTCCTGACACCATATTGATATGCTGCTCCTGGATGAGTTGCGTCAGTTCAAGCGGATTGTTCGCCTGTTCCTCTGTCGCCACGATCAGGGTCTTGCCATTGAAATAAGCCATGCCGATGTCCTGCAGGGCAGCATCGAACGAGATGGTGGTGACGCTGAGGACGCGGTCAGCATCCGTCAACACAGCATTGGCAAAGACGTTGGCAGGATGACCATAGAGATAGTTGCAGATGCCCTCATGGCGAAGCATCACACCTTTCGGACGTCCCGTGGAACCAGAGGTATAGATGAGGTAGGCAAGGTCATCAGGCGTGATGTTCGTTTCCAGACGGTCGTGACAATCCGTGTTGAGCAGTTCCTCCACGTCGATAGCCTTGTCTGCCGGCACACGCTCCATACGGTCATGGGTGGTGATGATGAAACGGGCTTCGCTGTCCTCAAGAATCAGCTTCACACGGTCTGCCGGATACTCTGGGTCGCAGGGGATGTAGGCGGCACCAGTCTTCAGCACGCCAAAGAGGGAGAGGATGAGGCGGCTGGTACGTGGCAGGAGCAAGGCCACGCGGTCGCGCTCCTTGACACCCCGCTGACGAAGCCCATGGGCTATGCAGTTCGTGGCCTCGTCCATCTCCTGATAGGTGAACTTGGCATCGCAGGCCACCAATGCCTCATGGTCAGGTTGCGTTTGTGCGAAGTGACTGATGCACTCATGGAAGAACTTGAAGGGCGCATCGGGTGAGCATTGAGGGGTGAGCGTCGCAAGGTCGGAGACGCGCAGATGAGCAAGTTCTTCCTCCTGATGCTTGCTGACGATGGAAATCTGCCGGACACTCCCATCAGGTTGAGCCATCATGTTCTCGACAACCGTCACGATGCTCTCAGCCATCGCCTGTGCCAACCGCTGAGAGTAAACCGCATCGTCGTACTGCACCACCACACCTCGTGTCTCAATCTTGATATTGATGGGGAACTTGGGCACATTCAGTTCCAGCAGTTCCTGTCCGACAGGCTTGCCGTTGACGCTGTACGCCGTCAGCACACCCACCTGATAAGCGTAGGCAATGGCTGGACGGAAACCATAATCGGTGGCGATGCGGGCAAAAGGATAGTCTTCGTGACGCAGGGTTTCATCGAAAGTCTCGCTGGTGCTCTTCAGGAACTCGCTGACAGCCACATCATCCATCCGGAGACCCAATGCCAACGTGTTGACAAACATACCCACCGTATCCGCAATCTTGAGATTCGAACGTCCGCTGCTGACGGTGCAGAGGTACACCTCGCGATTGTTGGTGTAGCGCGACACCACATAGCTCGTGGCAGCCAGGAACAAATGGGCAGGCGTGATGAAGGTTGACAGTTGAGCGTTGAGCGTTGACAGTTGATGAGAGATCTCCTCGATGTTGATGGGGCAAACGGCCTCGCCAATGAAACCCTGCTTCCCCGTCTTCGGCAAGTCGGCAGGAATCTCACTGGCTCCCTCACAGGTCTGCAATTTCTCTGCGAAAAATTGTTGCGAGGCACGGAAAGTGTCGCTATCCTCCGCCTTTTGCTGCTCAGTGACAAAATCAAGATACGTGTAAGCCTCTTTCTCCACAGCAGCACCCTCCAGCACAGCACCTATCTGACGGATGAGGAGATCGGCAGAAGCGCCATCAAAGACAAGATGGTGGATGTCCATCAGCAGATGAATGCCGCTCTCTGTCTTCACCACCTCAAAACGGTATAGCGGTGGTCGTTGCAGGTTGAAGGGCTGCACAAACTCATTCTTGTAAGTGGCCAATGCCTCATCCGTCATCTCGCTGATCGTGACGGTTGGCGATACGCTGTCATCAGTGGTCTGTAGAATCAGATTACCCTCGGTGACGAAGTGTACACTCAATTCAGGATGGCACGCCACCACCTGCTTGACTGCATCCGCGAGCCTATCGGCATCTGTGCCTACAGGATATGACAGCAGATAAGGAATGTTATAGATGGTGGAGGTCGGATTCTTCAAACAATCGAAATAAACACCCGTTTGGGCATAGGAGAGGGGAACTGATGTGATCTCTTTGGCGTCCCTGTGTCTGTCGAGACCCTTAGAGCCCTTTGTGTCTTTGGCCTCACCTAAAAGTTGATGCAGAATGGTGTTCTCAATGCCTTGTATCGTACCATTCTTCACCAAAGCCCTTGAATCGACAGCGACACCGAAACGCTTGTTCACTTGAACAGCTAATTTGATGGCAGAGATGGATGTCAAACCAGCGTAGCCCAGAATAGTGGTGATGCCAAAGTCCGTGTTGCCAACGATGTCGGCCATAATTGTATGCAGTTCCTGTTCCAGTACGTTCATCGGTACGTTGCTCATCTCTACATTTCCGCCATTCGTTTCTTTCACAGGCTTGGGAAGGGCACGTTTGTTGACCTTTTGGTTTTGGTTCAAGGGGATGGCATCAATCTGCATCGTCACAGCTGGTACCATGTAAGGTGGTTTTTGGTCGAGGATGAAGTTGTTGAGAGCTTCGATGTCAATTTGCTGGTCGCTGACGATATAGGCCGCAATGAACTTGCCGCCACCTTCCTCGTCGAAAGCCTGCACAGTGGCATCCTTGATACCTGGGAATTCACGGATGACGGCTTCCACTTCCTTCAGTTCAATGCGGAAACCACGTATCTTTACTTGACCGTCACGACGTCCCACAAATTGGATGTTGCCATCGGGCAAATAACGAACGATGTCACCTGTACGATAGACGCGGGCGTATTGTGAGGTGATTGAAGGATCAACAAATGGATTGTCAATATATACTTCTGCCGTTTTCTCTGGGCGGTTTAGGTATCCACGACTCACCTGTGGCCCAGCAACCCATAATTCACCTGCGGCACCGATGGGCAGACGGTGTCCTTGTGCATCTACAATGTAAAGGCGCATGTTATCGAGTGGCTTGCCAATAGGAATCTCCTTCATCTTCTTGTCCACTAAGTAAGTGGTCGTGAAGATCGTGCATTCTGTGGGACCGTAGCCGTTATAGAAATGATAGCCTTCAGGAGGTGTGAGAGATGCAAGTTTCTCGCCACCCGTAGAAAGATTCAGCAGGGAATGGTTGTCGATGGAGGTGGCAAACTGATAACCCACCTGTGTCGTCATGAAGGAGTGGGTGATGTGGTTCTGTTCAAAATAGTCGTTCAAAGCCATCAAGTCAAGGCGCAGTTCCTCTGGAATGATGTGGACGGTAGCGCCACAGGTCAAAGCTGGGTACATGTCCATCATGCATGCATCAAAGCCGTAGCTGGCATATGCAGCCACATTGTGCTCGGCCTTTAGGTCGTAGAAACACTGATACCAATGGCAGAAAGTCACGAGGTTGCCGTGGGTGAGTTGACAGCCTTTGGGAACACCTGTGGAGCCAGAGGTGTAGAGGAGGATGAAGAGGCTTTCTGGTTTGGGTGCCTCGGACAAATGCTCAAAGTCTAAATGTTCAATGTCTTTCGTCAGCAATACAGCGCCTTGATATTCATCCACAATGGGACGCAAGGTCTCATCAGCAATGAGTAACTTGGCATTGGCATCCTGCATCATGAAGTTCAGACGCTCCTTTGGATAACTGGGGTCAAGAGGTTGATAAGCACATCCTGCCTTCAGCACACCCAGTGAGGCAATAGTCATCCATTCGCAACGTGGAATCAGCACAGACACGACATCTTCCTGGCCAAGACCCTTCGAACTGATGTAACTGGCTATGTGGTCACTGATGTCATCCACTTCCGCATAGGTATAGCGTTTGTCTTTATAGACGACGGCGATGTTGTTGGGTGTGGTTTGGACTTGATGACGGAACAGGGAGACAATGGTCTGGGTGTCATCATAATCGACATCTGTTTGATTAAAGGTGTCGAGCTTTTCGACTTGTGAGGAAGAGGCTATGTCGATGTCACGCAGGTATTCGCAGGAAAGCAGTCCTTTGATTACGGCTTCATAGCTTTCCAGTATTTGGCTGATGAGTTCAGAGGAATATTCGTTGCTATTGTATTCGGCCTTAGCGTGATATTTGCCGTTGAGGATGAAAGCTTTTAGGTAGAAAGATGCCGCTAGGGTGCTGTTGCCGAGACGTACGGTCTTCATGGGTTTGCCGCCGAGTTGGTTGTTGGCGAACAGGGTTCCGTGCCAGGCAAACATGGAGTTTGACTGGAGTGCGAGGTCGTGCATGACGTCGGTAAAGGCATAGATGGAGTGCTGACGGCATCCGCTCATCTGGTTCTCTCCTGCACGCAGGAAGTCGAGCACGGTGGTGTCGTTGTCGAACTTCGCATAGACGGGTAGGGTCTTCACGGTCATGCCAACGGAATGGGCGAAGCGTTTGTCGGTGCGTCCGTTGAAGACGGTGGTGAAGAGGGATTCCTGTTCGTTGTTGTATTTGGCGAGCAGATAGGCGTAGGCAGAGGTGAAGAGGGAGCTCCTGTAGATGCCATTGGTTTGGCAGAAGGTGTCGACTTGGGTGGTGTTGATGTCGAGTGTGCGCAGGAGGGAGGCCTCGGAGTGCTCGGCTATCTCGAGGTCGGGCAGGAATTGTGTGAAGGTGTCGCCGCAGTCAAAGTTTTGTGCGTACCATTGTTTGCCCTCTTCGAAGAAAGCGGTTTGGCGCATTGCTTCTTCTGCCAGCACCACATCTGCCATGGTCAGGGCTTCGGGGGTGAGGTTTTTGCCTTGATAGGCGGCATCCACATCGTCGAGCATCACTTTGAGAGTGGTACCGTCGCCGATGATGTGGTGGATGTCGAGGAAGAAGTAGAGGTGTTCCTGATCTTTCAGCAGACGGATGTGAAAGAGACGGTCACCATAGATGTTGAAGGGGACAGTCAACTCTTGCTTGATCTGCTCGATGTCGTTAATGTGTTCGATGTCGAGGGTGAAGGTCTCCGTATCATCGAAGGTTTGGATGGGTTCGCCATCATCGTTGAGCTGGATGCGGGTGAACAAAGTGGGATGTGCCTTGACAGCGGTCTCGATGGCGAGTCGGAGACGTTCGGCGTCGAGGGTGGCGTCGAGCACGTAGAGGTAGGGCAGGTTGTAACAGGGTTCTCCGGGGTGTGCGACACACTCCACATAGAGTCCATATTGTGTTTTTGATAATGGTGTTGTTGTTTTCATAAATATATAGGTGTTGGTGTTGTTGAATCGGAAGTGAATGGGGTTGGTCACCATCGGGTGGTGAAGAGTCGGGGGGAGATGTTCAGGGAGAGCCATCCCCACTTCAGGCTGCCATCGTCGGAGGCGCGTTTCAGACGCTCCATGGTGTCGGTACCTGTCATGTAGGAAAATCCAGCTGAGACGTTGACTTCTTTGATGATTCGGTAGGATGCGCTCAACTCAAATTCGTGTCCGAGGGTTTTGTCCATATCGGGCAACTTAGTGCTCATGGCGAGGTAGTGGTAGGCGAGTCCGACTTTGAGGTCTTTGAGGGGCTTGACGTATCCTCCGATGAAGGCGTTCTGCAGACCGGGCGTAAAACCGTTGACGTAGGTGCTCACGTAGAAGAAGTCCATGGCTCCGTAGAATTTGTGGTGGGAACCGTAGATGGGGTTGAAGCCTCTGATCACGTCATGCTTGATGAGTCCGAATCCTCCTTTTGGGGGTACGGCAAAGTATTTGTCGCCACTCAGGTAGTCGTAGCCTGCTTCGAAGCCGTAGAAGGGACTCGGATTGACTTGTGCCTTGACGCTGCCCATCCATGCCTTGATCTTGGTGCCGTTTTCGTCTTTGCCCGTCTGACGGTAGTAGGAACCTTCGAGGGACCAGTATTTGGGACTGTATTTCAGATAGCCGCCGAACACTTGTTGCCACTCTGTGTGCTCGTCCTTGCCTTTCTCGCCACCTTGCATGCCGATGTTCAGGAAGAGGAGGGAGGCTCCCAGGGGGAACTTGGGCACGTCGTAGTGGTACCAGAGGGTCTGCATGGTTTTGTAGGGCTGTGCTCCGTTGGCGTAGTAGGTGCCGCCGTTGACGTTGTCGGCATTCTGGTTGTAGGCGAGCACGGCGTGTGCTTTGTGTCCGTGCCCTTCGTAGCCCAGTTTGAGTGCGTCGTGGGAGAGTCCTGTCATCGACCAGTCGTTGGAGCCCATGATGCGTTCATCGTCGTAGGAGAGCATCTGTCGGCCAATCTGGGTGAACAGACCGTTCTTGGCGACCAGCTTTGCCCAACCTTCATAGACGTTGATGTTTCCCTTGCCTGACTGTCCCCAGATGCTCTGGTGCTGGATGTTCAGTTTGGTCTGCAACCAGGGTTTCTCGTAGCCCACAATCAGTCGGGTGCGTTCGAGCACGAAGTTCGACTTGTCCTCAATGTCTTCTTCGTCGGCACGGGTGAGTCCTCCGTCGCGGATTTCACCACGGGTCATCATCTGCAGGTCGAGGGTCAGCTGATTCTCCTTCTCCTCACTTTGGCTGGATGCGCCCAGCGACACGGTCAGCAGTGCGATGGTGGCAAGGAGCCTGACGGGAATAACGTGGGGCTTCATAGGCTCACTCGAAGTCGAAGAGGTCAATGAATCCTGTTAACTTGAAGACGTCCTTGATGTCGTCGTTCACATGGCGCATGACGACACGACCGCCTCCCGCCTTGACTCCTTTCAGGATGCTGAACAGGATGCGCAGACCGCTGGAGGCGATGTACTCCAGTCCTTCGCAGTCGATGATCACGTCCTTCCCTCCGGTCTTGTAGAGGGGTTGCAGATTCTTCTCGGCCTCCAGAGCGGAAGCGGTGTCCATTTCTCCTTTCAGACAGACAAGGAACTTGCCTTCTTGTTCTTCAATTTTTGTTTCCATCATGTTGGTTTTATAGGTTATTTTAAATCCTTTTCATTTCCTTCTATTCTTTTGCGCAGGGTGAGGACGTTCTTTCCGTCCACACGTTCATAATTGACACTGTCCATCAATTTCCTGACCAGATGGATGCCGAGTCCTCCGATGGGTCGGTCTTCGACTTTCAGGGTGGTATCGACCTGAAGGGTGGCGGTGGGGTCGAAGGCGACACCTTCGTCGCTGATGATGAATTTCAGCCATTGACCGTCGGACTTGGCGTCGATGGTGATGGTGCCCTCTGACTCGATGGGGTAGGCGTAGTTCATCACGTTCACCACGGCTTCCTCGACGGCCAACTGGACGTTGCGTGCCTGCTTCTTCTCCATGTTGAGCCGTCGGGTGATGTCCTTCACAAAGTCGCTCAAGGTCTCAATCTGGTGTACGTCATTCTTCAGGGTGAGCGTTTCGCTCAGCACGTCCTGCTCCTGCTGGGGTGCATACCAGATGGCCATCATAGTCAGGTCGTCGCTTGGCTCGGCATCCTCGACGAACTGGTTGACGGCATCGGTCATGGCCTGCAGGAGCTGCTGGGGTTGCCCGTCGTGGGCTGCGTTGCGCAGGACGGTCTTGGCGCGTTCCAGTCCGAAGAAGTGGCGCTGGGGGTCGCGGGCTTCGGTCAGTCCGTCGGTGTAGAGGAAGAGCATGGAGCGGGGGGTGAGCATGGACTCCCGCATCTCGTATTTCACGTGGTCGAACACGCCGACGGGGAGGTTGGGCTTGGCGTCCAGACTGCTGATGGTGGTGCCGTCGCTCGCGAGAATCATGGGCATGTCGTGTCCGGCATTGCAGTAGCGGAGGCGTCCTGTGGGCAGGTCGAGCACACCGATGAAGAGGGTGACGAACATGTTGGCTTCGTTGCCGTGGCAGGAGGTCTGGTTGATGACCTGCATCATGCGGGCAGGGTTGTTCTCGTGCATCGAGGCGGAACGGAAGAGCGAATGGGTGACGGCCATCAGCATAGCTGAGGGGACGCCCTTGCCGCTGACGTCGCCGATGCAGAAGAAGAGTTTCTCGTCGCGCAGGAAGAAGTCGAAGAGGTCGCCGCCCACCTCACGGGCTGGCACCAGCGACCCATACACGCGGAGGTCGTTGCGTGCGATGTTCATGGGTTCGTTTTGCAGTTCGCCGCATTCGTTGACATGGGGCAGCATCTGCTGCTGGATGTCCTTGGCGATACGCAGTTCGCTGCCGATGCGCTCCTGTTCCATCTGGGTGGCCTGCAGGCGGCGGTGACTCCTCACAAAGAGTTGGATGATGATGCCCAGCACCACCAGACCGGCCAGTGCCATCCACATGATGTACTTGAGCATGTCGTCCAGCTTGCCGTACACCTCCTTGTCGTAGCACACCATGACCATCTGCCAGCGGGGCTGGTTTTTCTTGATGGCATAATAGACGTGTCCGGGCTCCTGACGCTCTTCGTCGTAGAAGGCAAAACCCGTCACACGACCGTTGGCCTTCATCTCGCGCTCCACGGTGCTGTCGTTCACCATGGCGACAATCTTCTTGACCAGCGAAAGACTGGCCACGCTGTCGTCAGGAGTGGCCACGAGCTCGCCGTCCTCGCTCATCACTAATGAGAAGGAAGAGGGGTTGATATGGTGCATGTTCACGACCTCACCCACCCAGTCGGTCGAGAGGTCAACGGACAGCAGACCCACAGGCTCCCCGTGCTCGTCCCTGATGGGCAGGCCATAACTGATGACCACGTCCTTCGCACCCTCGGCATCCAAGTACGGAGCCGTCCATTTCAGCGTGTCGCCCTTCATGGCCGCTTGATAGAGATCCTTCTGGGTGTAGTCATGCTTGTCTGAGGCTATCTGGGTGACTGCGACCGAATCGCCGTACTGTCGGGCATAGGGTTCGTAGAGCCATCCCTTCGAGGGATAGAAGCCGGGCTTGAAGCCGATGCCAGCTCCGATGATGTTGTCCGACTCGCCCTTTACCAAATTCTTCAGCAAGAGGGTCATGTAGTCGGGGTCTTGCAGATGACGTTCGATGTGCCACAACTGGCTGCACGCGCCGACCTCCGCCTTGGAGGTGACCTCCTGAATGCGCAGTGCTGAGGCCATCAGGTCTCTGAAGGCAGTCTTCTCCAGTTCCTCCTCCAGCAACCCTCGGACGTAGCGGTACTGAATGGCCGAAATCATCTGCAGCAGGAGGGCTGCCAGGGTGATGACGATGAGCACCGACCGCTTTCTGAGCCAGTCTGATAGTTTTTTCATATAATATTTCGTATTTCGCCACAAATGTATAGTTTTTTTCCCGAACTATCGGTCGAATGGAACAAAAAAAGGCGAAATTCCTGATTATTTTGTTGAGGTCTTGTATTTTATTCCTATTTTTGTGGCGCGAAACAAAAAGGAGACTGGATATGACGACGGACGAACGGTATATGCGGATGGCGCTGGAGGAGGCTCGGGCGGCTCTGGCACAGGATGAGATTCCTGTGGGGGCTGTGGTGGTGGCTGACGGACAGGTGATTGGACGGGGACATAATCTGACGGAGACATTGCGCGATGTGACGGCGCATGCGGAGATGCAGGCCATCACGGCGGCGGCTGAGACGTTGGGGGGAAAGTACCTGACGGGCTGTGCGCTGTATGTGACGGTGGAGCCGTGCGTGATGTGTGCCGGAGCCATCGGGTGGAGCCAGTTGGGACGGCTGGTCTATGGGGCGAGTGACGAGAAGCGCGGGTTCCGACGGTTCGCCCCAGAGGCACTGCATCCGAAGACGGTGGTGGTGGCCGGGGTGCTGGAGGAGGAGTGTGCCCAGCTGATGAAGGATTTCTTTAGGGAAAAAAGATAGAAAAGGGTTGAGAAGCATTTTTTTGTTATTTTTTTGTGTTTTTCAACTTAAGTATTTCGTGTTTCTTGCGTATAGAGGGTAAAGGCAACTCGAAAATCGTATGGACAGATCCACTTTTGAACAGACCGCAGCGCGACTGCGTCCTCTCATTCTCCGCATCGGACGGGATTTCTTCGGTTCGGCGGACGATGCAGAGGACGTGGCACAGGAGACGCTCATGCAATTGTGGCGCTACTGTGAGCAGCTGGATGAGGGGCGGAACGTGGAGGCGTTGGCGATAAGGGTGGCGAAGAACTGCTGTGTGAACCTGAAACGACGGCAACACCTCACGCTGGTGAGGGAGACGGAGGGCATGGGCGAGACAAGACCGTCGCCGCACCTCTCGCCTCACGAGGAGGTGGAACGGGAGGAGGCGATCAGTGCCCTGGACGAGGCCGTCGGACAACTGAAACCCCGCGAGCGCCAACTCTTCGAGATGAGGCAAGTGGAGGGACTCTCGTCGGAGGAGATCTCACAGCAGACGGGCATCGCCAAGGCATCGGTGCAGAGCATGGTGGCGATGGCAAGAAAGAAAGTGTTTAACGAACTGAAAAGGAGGATGAACTTATGACATGGAAAGAAGTCAACCGACTCATCGACAAGTATATGGAGGGCGAGACCTCCCCGCAGGAGGAGCGCCAGTTGGCCATCGAGGTGAACCGTCCTGATGCTCCGGCGGAGTGGAAGGTGGTGGCTGAGATGCTGGGCGAGCTGACGCTGGGCGAGGCGCTCTACGACGAGGAGATGGCTGAGCGGAAACGGGTACGCATCCGTCGCTACATCGGTTGGGGCGTGGCGGTGGCAGCCTGTCTGATGTTGTGGTTCGTGTTGGGCAAACTCGTCCCCGAGACTCCTCAGCAGGACACCACGCCTCAAATCGCACAGAAGCCTGTGGTTCCTGAAGATAAGAAGGAGCCTGAAGCACCTGAGGAGAAGGAAGTGCCAAGCGTGCTGACCCCCAAGTCGCCAGCGGTGGAGCAAGTGGCATACAACGCTCCGGCAAGATGCATCAGGAAGCATCGCCGTCCCGCTTCGTCAGCAGTGAAAGCCGTGGAGGCCGAGGAGCAAGTGGAAGTGCCCGTGCTGCCCGAGGTGAGCGAGGAGGAACTGGCGCAGGTGGAGCGGAACTACCGGATGTGGCAGATTGAACAGGCCTTCCTCGTGGAGCAGGTGGAACTGGATGCCGCCACCGCCGCCCTGAACAGAGAATATGAGGCGTACCTCGCAGAAGCAAGAAATTGTATCGAAATATAAACCACTAAAACAAGCAGGAATATGAAAAAAAGTAACATCCGTTTTGCCGCATTGTTGTTGGCAACAGCCATGAGCCTGAACGTGTCGGCTCAGAAGAACGTGCTCAAGGCATTTGAGAAGTTTAAGAACTCGAAGGGCGTGATCATCACGAACACGGTCCGCGAACAGGGCAAGACCAGCACGATGAGCCCCTGGCGATGCAACATCGTGGAGTTCAAGTTCTTTAAGGGGGAGGGCGTCCTTTCCAAGACGAAGGAGCTGCAGGATGCGTTCGAGCAGGACAGCCAGGACGCGGACGTGACCTACTACGGCCAGATGAAGGGGCTTCCGGCGAATGCCTCCGAGGCCGAGAAGGCGAAGTACAAGAAGACCGTCGTGCGCTACAACGACCAGGATGACCCCATCGTCATCGGGGAGAACACGACCTACAACGTGCTGGTGCTCCGCAGCAACTCGAAAGACCATCCGGGCAACCGCATCGTGGTGGCGACGGAGTGGAAGATGGATGACCGCTCGTCCTACTGCATCGGAAACCTCTACGAGATTGAGGGTCCGCAGGATTTCGTCAGAACCAGTTATGACCCTGTCGTCAATGCGGCGGACACGGCCTATGTGGACAGCGCCTATTGGCAGGACCCCTTCATCACCCGCATGACTTTCTACCGCGACAACTTCACGCCGATGTACAATCCGAAGAACACCGCCCTGATGACCGACATGTACAACTTCGTCCGTGCCCGTGCCGACGGACTGACCGAGAACGAGCGGTCGATGGGTCGAGCCATCCTCGATGAGATGTCGGGAGGCAGAGCCGTCTCGGCAGCCGCACTCAGCTACATGCGCATGATCGACTATTGCAGAAATGAGTTGTCGCCCAAGGGTGGGCTGGTGGATGAGCGACTGGTGCTGGAACGTCTGGACAGCTATTTCCAGGAGTTCAAGAGAGAGTCCTCCTATCCTGAGCGTGAGAAGATACTCAGACGCATGGCCGAGTACATCCGTGCCCAGCAGGACCGGGGCATGAGCGAGAGCGCCTTCAACCGGGTGGTCAAGTTCCTCGGCAACTGGAAATCCTCCTGCTCCTCCTATCCCCAGAAGGAGTTCATCTCAGCCCTCCTCACCTCGATGGAGAAGAAGCAGAACGGGCAGTGATATATATTTATAATAATGTGTAGAACATTCGGGAGGAATGTATCGAACAAAGATACCAAACATATTTACAATTTGGAATCATTCCGCGAATGGTAATATTTAGGGCATTATAGTAAAATATCCAGATTTTTTTTTCTGCGGTCGTGGAGCCTTCATGATGATGGTTCCACGGCTTTTTTGTGCTCTCTGAGGGATGTTCTGTGAGGTACTTTATAAGTGTTTTATAATGAGTAAGATACGTATTGATTTCATTTTATGTCCGAATGGGGTGAAAATCTTCCCTAGGGAAGTATGCCTAACTACCCTAGGGAAGTATGCCACACTTCCCTAGGGTAGTTTAAACGACTTTCCTAGGGAAGAATATCACACTGCCCTAAGGTGCCATTTTTCACGATGTATATTTTAACTGTCTTTTTATGTTAATGTTCATTTTTTTTCTTCCCAGCCCAGAAGGTGACATTCGGTTTCTCTGACGCGGATTGGTCGACAAAATGAAGAAGGAGCATCCGGGTGGATGCTCCTTCTTGTTGTTGTGCGGTGAGGTTTATTCCTCTTCGCCTGCGTCGTCGCCGTCGCCAAGGAGGTCGCCAACGAACTGCTCAGCCTTCTTCTGGCAAGCTTCCTGGAACTTCTCGATGGCTTCGTCCATGGCCTTCTCCTCTTCAGCAGATGGCTTGTAGTCTGGATACTTCTTCTCCATCTCGTCGAACTTGGCCTCGAACTCGTTGCCTACGGCTTCCAGCTCTTCGAGGGTCTGAACCTTCTCAACCTTCTCGGTGGCTTCTTCTACCATCTTGATGGCTTCTTCGCCTGGGGTGGCGCTTGAGCATGCTGCGAGCACGAGGGCTGCGAGTGCTACGACTGGAACTAAGAATTTCTTCATATAATGTTGGTTTTAGTAAATGCCTACTCCCTTTCAAGCGTTTCGGCTATCTCTTTGTTTCTTTCCTCTCTCTATATATATTATATATAATGTGTAATTGCTATTGTAATGTTTAAGTGTTAAGAGTAGAGGTAGCGGCGGATGCTGCGCTTGGGTGTCTTCTCGAACTCCTGCTCGCGCACTTCGATGCCGGCGATGTTGGAGAATGCGGGCAGGTAGGAGTTGATTTGGCGCTTGTAGGTGTCGAGATGTTGCAGGAGCGTTTCGCGGGTGAGTCCGTGATGCTCCAATGCTGGCTCGCTGACATAGACGAGGGCGACGAGCTTTTCGCCGCGCTGCACGACGATGCTCTCCTCGAAGATGGTGTGGGTCATGATGACATCTTCTATCTCCTCTGGATAGACGTTCTGCCCGTTGGCGCCGAGGAGCATGGTCTTCTTGCGTCCACGAATGAAGATGTTGCCCTTGGCGTCCATGGTGCCGAGGTCGCCGGTGCGGAGCCATCCCTCCTCGTCGATGGCCTCGAGCGTTTCCTGCTCATTCTTGTAGTAGCCGAGCATGACGTTCATGCCTTTGGCGAGTATCTCGCCGGGGACGTGCTCGGGGTCGGGGGAGTCGATGCGGACCTGCATGCGTGGCACGCATTTTCCGCAGGAGCCTTTGGCGAAGAGGTGCCAGTCTTCGTAGCCGATGATGGGTCCGCACTCGGTCATGCCGTAGCCGACGGTGTAGGGGAAGTGTATCTGTCGGAGGAAGTCCTCGACCTCTTTGTTGAAGGCTGCGCCGCCGATGATGCACTCGTAGAAGTTGCCGCCGAGGGCTGCGTAGAGCTTGTTGCGTATCTGCCGATAGACGACTTTCTTGAGGATGGGTATGGCGGTGAGTGCCCGGATGCGCCGTGTGCGGAGGAGCGGGAAGATTTGCTTCTGCACGATCTTCTCGAGGATGAGGGGCACGACGATGACGACGACGGGCTTGATGTCACTGAATGCCTTGATGACGATGTGTGGCGAGGGGGTCTTGGTGAGGAAGTGTACGTGGCATCCGATGCAGAACTCGAAGAGGAAGTCGAAGGAGAAACCGTACATGTGTGCCATGGGGAGGATGGCGAGGGTTGGGTCGCCGGGGCCGAAGTCGAGCACTTCGTCAGCGAACTGCATGTTGGACCACACGGATCGGTAGGGGAGCATGACGCCCTTGCTGTGTCCGGTGGAGCCGCTGGTGTAGCTGAGCAGTGCGAGGTCGTCGGGTCGCTCGCGGAAGTAATGGATGTCGCCGGGCTGCAGGTCTTGGAAGGCTTGCATGTCGATGGAGAGGGGAAGGCTGTGGCGGGGCTCGCTCTTCGCATCGTCATTGCCTGCCGCATCGGGAGCGGGCTCGTCTTTCATCGTGAAGTCGGCGAGGTTGAGGATTCGGGCGTGGAGTCCGTCGGCATACTTCTGTCCGCAGATCATGAGCACGGACTCGGAGTGGTCGTAGATGTTCTGTATCTGCTCGATGTTGAACTCGGAGAGGATGGGCACGACGACGGCGCCGTAGGTGAATGCGGCATGGAAGGCGATGGCCCAGTGGGCGTTGTTCTTGTCGCACAGGGCAATCTTGTTGCCCGGCTCGATGCCCAGCTGCTGGAAGAGCCGGTGGAGCCGCGCGATCATCTTCGCCACGTCGCCATAGGTGAATGTCTCGCCCGTTCCGTAGTTGGTGTAGGCGGGCAGAGTCCAGTTCTTTCGTATGGTCTTCTCCATCAGACTGATGATGGAACCATCGTTGGAGTCTATGATTCTTGTTCTTGCTTTTGCCAAAACGCTGCTTGTTTTTTAGATGATACTTCTTTTCTCCGCTCGTCGGGTGTGTTCAATCCTTTTCCCGTTGGGGCGTCAGTCCATTTTCCGTAGGGCGTCAGTCCATGTGGAACATCTCGGGCAACGGGATGGAGACGGGACTGTTGTCGGGGTTGGTCTCCATGATGTCGGCCATGTATGCCCACCACTTCTGGCAGATGTCGGTGCCGCCGAGGTCTTGGCTGCCGCCGTCACCCTCCAGCTCCTGATAGGCGAAGAGTGTGTTGGTGTCCTCGTCAAGGTATATGCTGTAGTTGCGCACGCCGCTCTCGGTGAGCAATGCCTTCAGTTCGGGAAACAGGTTGGCGTGGCGGCGCTTGTACTCCTCCTTGCATCCTGGTTTCAGGAACATCTTGAATGCTTCTCTTCTCATAAGGTTAGCTGGTTTGCTATGAATTTTGTTGTATATTAATCTAAAATCTAAAGAATCTGGAGATCCTCGATGGTTTGGGGCATCTCTGGCTTCGGTTTCGCTTTCGGCTTGGCCTGACGCGCCATCATCTTCTCATTCTTCCGCAGGTTGTTCTCAGCTTCGAGACGGGTGATGCGCTCTTCCGCTTTCTGGAGGGCTTCTTCCATCCGCTGGATGGTCTGTGTCATCTGTTGGATGGCTTGTTCCTGCTGCTGGAGGGTCAGTTCAAGTCGCACCACTCGTGCCTCAAGCTGCTCATCCACCTCCTGCTCGGGCTCGGCAGACGCAACTGTCTTCGACTGAAGATACTCCCTCCCATTGAAGGTAGGGGTCTCCGGCTTCTCCACTTTCTTGGCCTCAGTCCTCACCGTCTTCGGTTCAAACCTCTCCACCTTCTCCTCAAACCTCTCCACTTTGGCTGCCTTCTTGGGCTCAGGCTTCTCCATCTTCTTGGGTTTCTCCTCAATCACCACCACCTCGTGCTGAGGCATGGGCACCTCGAACCCGTCTTCGTCTTCCACCAGCACAATGCCGCCCGGACGGAATGCTGTGATTTTGCCCCCGCCCACATCGTTCAGAAATCTTACTTTATCGCCAATATTCATCGTTGATGTGAGTTTTTGATATGCAAAAGTATGAAAAATGTGGGAAGAATGAAAAAAATATGATAACTTTGCACCGTTTTTCGTGCGCAAGATGCATTTTGAGGGCTGATTTTGATTTTTATGCGCATTTTATTAAAGAATGTGTAATGAAGAAGAACTATTATAGCATTGCCATCGAACGATATTTCAGCACCCCCGTCCCATACTTTCTGTTGGCGACGGTGCCGCTGATGCTGTATGGCTATTTCGAGAGCGACCTCTGGTTTTGGGTGGGCATGGTGCTGACACTGGCCGTGTTCGCCGTCAACCACTTTCTCATGCACTCGCTGACCAGCACGTTCGGTCTGTATGCCACCAAGGAGCAGGTGGACTATGTGAGCAACTTCTGCATGGGCAAGAACGGAGTGTTCTCTGAGCAGGAGAGCAAGACCTTGCTGAACATGATAGCGGATCAGTCGGGCAACTCGCGCATCAACATCGAGGACTACATCAACTACATCAACCATCAGCTGGAGGAGAAGTCGAACAAGGGCAGCGCCGAGGCGATGTATTGGCTGGGCATTTATCACCGCATCTTGGGTGAGGCAGACAACCACAACAAGGTGGCACGCGAATGGATAGAAAAATCTGCCAAGATGGGTTTTGAACGTGCCCAAAAGATGCAAGAACGGGCACGAAAATGGGTATAATTGTCTGTTTTTATGAAAAAAATGCCGTAAAGTTTTGCCATTAAAGAAATTTGCCGTAATTTTGCCGACCGTTGGGAAAGTCCCAGCGTTTTTTAATGTTTATTTATAATTAATTTACTAAAAAGAATTGTAATGATTATTGTACCTGTAAAAGAGGGCGAAAACATTGAGAGAGCTCTCAAGAAGTTCAAGAGAAAGGCCGAGAAGACTGGCATCATCAAGGAGGTTCGCAACCGTAAGCAGTTTAACAAGCCATCTGTTGTGAAGCGCGAGAAGATGCAGCACGCCATCTACGTGAACAAACTCCACCAAGAAGAGGAGTAAAAATGGCCTGTGAGGGCATAAAACTCTCAAGAAAACAAAAAAAAGAGACAGATTAACAAAGTTTTCGGTCGAAAATTTTGTCGTTTGACTAAAATGTCCTAATTTAGTCGCACAAAACGATGAAATATGGAATTGTGGACTGATTCTTTCCTGGAATATCTGGGTGCAGAACGGAATTATTCGCCAGCCACCCTCGAGTCTTATGCGAAAGACTTGAACGAGTTTCAGGAGTTCCTCGAGGGGCTGAACCCGAACGCTTCATGGACTGCCGTTGAGGCAGGCGATGTGAGGGAATGGGTGATTTATCTGCTGGACGAACAGAAGATGACAGCAGCCTCGGTCAACCGGAAGTTGAGTGCACTCCGCACCTTCTACAAATATCTGCGTAGAGTGGGACGAGTGAACATCAATCCAATGGAAAAAGTGGTCGCGCCAAAGAAGAAACGCCCCTTACCCTATTTCGTGAGGGAATCGGAAATGGACAGACTGCTGGAATTGACCGCAGAGGACAGAAGTTTCAAAGGCGTCAGGGATCGGCTGATCCTGATGATGTTCTACGAGACAGGAGTCAGGCGTGCTGAACTGCTTGGCATGACGGATGCAAGCGTGGATTTGTCCACCAAGCAGATCAAAGTGACGGGAAAACGCAACAAACAGCGCATCATCCCGTTCGGCGAAGAACTGGAAAGTGAAATCAGAGCCTATCAAGCCGCCCGTGAAGAGGCGCTGGGACTGAAGAGTTTTTCGGCATTGTTCGTGACCGAAGAGGGAACGGCAATGAATGAAGCACGCATCGCGAAGATTGTGAAGGAAAACCTCTCGAAAGTGACCACCATCAAGAAAAGGAGTCCTCATGTGCTTCGCCACTCGTTCGCCACAGCGATGCTGAACAACCATGCTGACCTGACTTCCATCCAGAAGTTGCTCGGGCACGAAAGCGTCGCTACAACAGAAATCTACACCCATGTTTCTTTTGAAGAACTGAAAAGTGAATATAAAAATGCGCATCCGCGCAAGTAAACAATATTGTTCAACTTAAATTATCAGTGACTATGGACATTAATGTAAAGACAATCAAATTCGACGCGACAGACAAGTTGCAGGACTTCATTCAGAAAAAAGTTGGAAAACTTGATAAGTATTGCAACGATATAAGAAAGGTTGAGGTGTCATTGAAAGTCGTGAAGCCAGAAACGGCAATGAACAAGCAGGCAAGCCTCACTGTAGCGCTGCCAAAAACGGAATTATTTGCCGAGAAAATTTGCGACACTTTTGAAGAAGCAGTAATGGAATCGCTGGCTGCAATTGAAAAACAGCTCGGCAAATACAAAGAAAAACAGACAAATATTTAAAAAAGTCTGTAAAAAAGTTTTGCATTTGCAAAATAATGCCTAAATTTGCACCCGTTTCGCATGGATTCGTCTGTGCGAACGGTTTTATAAGCCTCTTTAGCTCAGTTGGCCAGAGCACGTGATTTGTAATCTCGGGGTCGTTGGTTCGAATCCGACAAGAGGCTCAAAAAAGAGACAATTGGCGGTTCGGCACAAGCCACTCCGACAAGAGGCTCAAAAAAGAAGGAGAAGATGAATATGGCGGGCGTCAAACCAGATACACATTATTATATATAATATAAGGGGAGACAACTTCAAGTGTTCATAGGCTGTTATAGCTCAGCGGTAGAGCACTTCCTTGGTAAGGAAGAGGTCCTGAGTTCAAGTCTCAGTAACAGCTCTCCAACTAAAACGAGAGATCAATAAAAACAAATTAATAACTCTAAAGAATATTTTTTAGCTATGGCAAAAGAAACATTCGTTCGTACCAAACCTCATGTAAACATCGGTACGATTGGTCACGTTGACCACGGTAAGACTACTCTTACCGCTGCTATCACTACTGTGCTCGCTAAGCAGGGCCTTTCTGAAGTTAAGTCTTTCGACCAGATTGACAACGCACCAGAAGAGAAGGAGCGCGGTATCACTATCAACACTGCACACGTTGAGTATGAAACTGCAAAGCGTCACTACGCTCACGTGGACTGTCCTGGACACGCCGACTATGTGAAGAACATGGTAACTGGTGCTGCTCAGATGGACGGTGCCATTATCGTGGTTGCTGCAACTGACGGTCCTATGCCTCAGACTCGTGAGCACATCCTGCTCGCTCGTCAGGTGAACGTGCCTCGTCTGGTTGTGTTCATGAACAAGTGTGACATGGTTGACGATGAGGAAATGCTTGAGCTCGTTGAGATGGACATGCAGGATCTCCTCGCTCAGTATGATTTCGAGGCTGAGACTCCAATCATCCGCGGTTCTGCACTTGGTGCCCTCAACGGCGTTCCAGAGTGGGAAGCTAAGGTGATGGAACTCATGGATGCTTGCGACACTTGGATTCAGGAGCCAGTTCGTGACATCGATAAGCCATTCTTGATGCCTGTTGAGGACGTGTTCTCTATCACAGGTCGTGGTACAGTGGCTACTGGTCGTATCGAGACTGGTGTTGTGAAGGTTGGTGACGACGTTCAGCTCCTCGGTCTTGGTGAAGACGCTAAGTCAGTGGTAACAGGTGTCGAGATGTTCCGCAAGATCCTCGATCAGGGTCAGGCTGGTGACAACGTAGGTCTGCTCCTCCGTGGTATCGACAAGAAGGAAGTTAAGCGTGGTATGGTGATCACTCACCCGGGTGTTATCACTCCTCACCAGGGCTTCAAGGCTTCTATCTACGTCCTCAAGAAGGAGGAAGGTGGTCGCCACACTCCATTCAAGAACCACTATCGTCCACAGTTCTACCTCCGTACAATGGACTGTACAGGTGAAATCTCTCTCCCAGAAGGAATCGAGATGGTTATGCCAGGTGACAACGTTGAGATCAAGGTTGAACTCATCTACCCAGTTGCTATCAACGTAGGTCTTCGTTTCGCTATCCGCGAAGGTGGCCGCACCGTTGGTTCTGGTCAGATTACTGAGGTTTTTGATTAATCTCCGGATTAACAACAATACTCAAGATATGGTGTCAAGGGGCATTTATGTCGCTTGACACCTCATCCACGGGAATAGCTCAGTTGGCAGAGCACTGGTCTCCAAAACCAGGTGTCGGGAGTTCGAGCCTCTCTTCCCGTGCTAAATCGTGTAAGAATATGAATAGTATTATCACATATTGCAAAGAATCCTACGATGAACTTGTTCACAAGGTGACTTGGCCAACCAGCAAAGAGTTGACCGCGCAGGCGATACTTGTATTAGTTGCTTCCATCATTATCGCACTGCTGGTCTTTGTCGTAGACACTGCTTTCGAGGAGTTGATGAAACTCATTTATTCACTCTTTAATTAATCATTAGGAGAGTAATATGGCAGAATCAGATGTTAGAATTGATGAGAAGACAGGCCTTAAGATTTGGGCGAACAAATCTAAGGATGCACCTGTTCTGAGATGGTATGTCCTCAAGGCTATCAGTGGCAAAGAGGCTTCAGTCAAGGAATACATTGAACTTGACATGAAGAACCACGGCTATGAGGATAGGGTGTCTCAGGTTCTCATCCCTCAGGAGAACATCATCAAGGTGGGCGCTAACAACAAGCGCATACCTGCCAAGAGGAATCTTCTTCCTGGCTATGTTCTTGTAGAGGCTGCTCTCGATGGCGAGATTACGCACATGCTTCGCAACACCCCCAATGTGCTCGGATTCCTTGGCGGCACTGACAAACCTTCTCCTGTCCGTCAGGCAGAGGTGAACAGAATGCTGGGTCTTGGAACAGAATCAGAGGCTGAGGTTGTTGATGCAGCGGTCAATGTTGACTATCTGGTGGGTGAATCTGTCAAAGTGAATGACGGTCCTTTCACAGGTTTCGATGGCATCATCGAAGAAGTCAATAATGACAAGCAGAAACTCAAGGTGTCGGTCAAGATATTCGGCAGGGTAACACCTCTCGAATTGGCCTTTACGCAGGTTTCAAAGGAACTGGCCTGATGTTACGCGGGCTTGTCCTTTTTATCGTTAAATTATTAAATACAGAATTAAAAAATGGCTAAAGAAGTTGCTGGATTAATCAAATTGCAGATTAAAGGCGGTGCAGCTAATCCATCTCCTCCAGTAGGACCTGCTCTGGGTTCTAAGGGAATCAACATCATGGATTTCTGTAAAGCATTCAACGCCAGAACTCAGGATAAGGCTGGAAAAGTACTTCCAGTCGTTATTACTTACTATGCTGATAAGTCTTATGATTTCGTGGTTAAGACTCCACCTGCTGCTATTCAGCTGATGGAGGCTGCCAAGGTGAAGAAGGGCTCTGCTGAGCCTAACCGTAAAAAGGTGGCCGAGGTGACATGGGATCAGATCCGCACTATCGCAGAAGATAAGATGCCTGATTTGAATTGCTTTACAATCGAGTCTGCCATGTCTATGATTGCAGGTACAGCAAGAAGTATGGGTATTAAAGTTAAAGGAGAATTCCCTGGCAAATAATTAAAAATTCAATCAAATGAGTAAACTTACAAAAAATCAGAAAGCAGTTGCTGACAAGGTTGAAGCAGGGAAGGAATACACGCTGGCTGAGGCATCTCAACTCGTGAAGGACATCACTTTCACGAAGTTCGACGCTTCGCTTGACATCGACATCCGTCTTGGTGTTGACCCTCGTAAGGCTAACCAGATGGTTCGTGGTGTCGTGTCTCTCCCTAACGGAACGGGTAAGGAAGTTCGTGTCCTTGCACTCGTTACCTCTGACCAGGCTGCTGCTGCTACAGAAGCCGGTGCTGACTATGTAGGTCTTGAAGAGTACATCGACAAGATCAAGGGTGGTTGGACTGACATCGACGTCATCATCACCATGCCTTCATGCATGGGTAAGATTGGTGCTCTCGGTCGTGTCCTCGGTCCTCGTGGATTGATGCCAAACCCCAAGAGCGGCACTGTGACAATGGACGTTGCAAAGGCTATCCGTGAGGTGAAGCAGGGTAAGATTGATTTCAAGGTTGACAAGACTGGTATCGTTCACGCTTCTATCGGCAAGGTTTCTTTCTCTGCCGAGAAGATTGCACAGAACGCTCAGGAGTTCATCAACACCATCATCAAACTCAAGCCTGCTACAGCTAAGGGTACCTACATCAAGAGCATTTATCTTTCAAGTACTATGAGTAAGGGCGTCAAGGTTGACCCCAAGTCTGTTGAATCATAAATTTAGATCAGAATCATGAAGAAAGAAGATAAAGCTTTACTTATCGATAGTCTTGTTGAAAAACTCAACAGCTATCCTCACTTCTACGTGGTAGATGTGACTGCTCTTGACTCTCAGACTACAAGCGACCTTCGTCGTGCATGTTTCAAGAATGAAATCAAGCTTCAGGTTGTTAAGAATACCCTTTTCATCAAGGCTCTTGAGAAGGTGGGTAATCCAGAATTTGAAGCATTGAAGCCAATCCTCAAGAATACTACTGGTATCATGTTCTGTCAGGTTGCTAATCAGCCTGCCAAACTGATCAAGTCTTTCGGTAAGGATCATGGTGACATGCCTGCACTGAAGGGTGCGTTCGCAGAAGAAAGCGTTTACATCGGAGCAGATCAGCTCAATGCTCTGGCATCCATCAAGAGCAAGAACGAACTCATTGCAGAGGTTGTTTCTATGCTCGAGGGTCCTGTCAACAGCGTACTGTCAGCACTCGATGGTGGCACTACTATTCACGGATTGCTTGACGCAATTGAGAAGAAGGGCGAATAATAATTAAAAAAATAATAGTAACACATAAAAAACATTTAAGAAAATGGCAGATGTTAAAGCTATCGCTGAAGAGTTGGTTAACTTGACAGTGAAAGAAGTAAGTGAACTTAAGACTATCCTCAAGGATGAGTACGGAATTGAGCCTGCTGCTGCAGTTGTTGCTGTTGCTGCTGGTCCTGCAGCCGAAGCCGGTGCTGCTGCTGAAGAGAAGACTTCATTCGATGTTGTTCTCAAGAGCGCAGGTGCTGCTAAGCTTCAGGTTGTAAAGGCTGCTAAGGAAGCTCTTGGTCTCGGTCTTAAGGAGGCTAAGGATCTTGTTGACGGTGCTCCTTGCAATGTTAAGGAAGGCGTTGATAAGGCTACAGCTGAGGCAGTTAAGGCCGCTCTCGAGGCAGCCGGTGCTGAGGTTGAGATTAAGTAATTTATCACCTTAGAATACGATGGTTAAGAATCCTCAGGTTGAGGGTTCTTAACCTTTTTGTGTCTTTTAGGCACCTCCTCTCCCCCCTTTAGATGTGCTCATGTCACATCGCATGGGCATTCTATCTTAAAAATCTGAATTATCATTCAAATCAAACATACAAGATGTCTCAAATCATCAACAACCGAGTAAACTTTGCAACCGTAAAGAACCCGATGCCATATCCTGACTTCTTGGACGTGCAGCTCAAGTCGTTCAGGGATTTTCTTCAGTTGGACACTCCACCTGAGAAGCGCAAGAAGGACGGTCTTTACAAGGTTTTTGCAGAGAATTTCCCCATCGCTGACACTCGCAATAACTTTGTGCTTGAGTTCTTGGACTACTACATCGACGCGCCACGCTATTCTATCGAAGAGTGTCTGGAGCGCGGTCTGACTTACAGTGTTCCATTGAAGGCCAAGCTGAAGCTTTATTGCTCTGACCCAGACCATGAGGATTTCGACACCGTCATTCAGGATGTGTTCCTGGGTTCGATTCCTTACATGACAGACAACGGAACGTTCGTTATCAATGGTGCCGAACGTGTCGTTGTATCCCAGTTGCACCGTTCTCCAGGCGTGTTCTTCGGATCAAGCGTACACGCCAACGGTACTCCTCTTTTCTCTGCTCGTATCATCCCGTTCAAGGGTTCATGGATTGAGTTCGCGACCGACATCAACAACGTGATGTACGCGTACATTGATCGTAAGAAGAAGTTGCCAGTGACAACCCTTCTGCGTGCCATCGGATTCGAGAACGATAAGGATATCCTCGACATCTTCAACCTTTCTGACGAGATCAAGGTGAATGCCACCAATCTGAAGAAGGCCAAAGGTCGCAAACTCGCTGCTCGTATTCTCCAGTCTTGGAATGAGGACTTCGTGGATGAAGATACTGGTGAAGTTGTTTCCATCGAGCGTAACGAGATTGTGGTGGACCGTGACAATGTCATTGACGACGATGTCATCGAGAAGATTCTGGATTCGGGTGTTGAGACGATTCTTGTACAGCGTGAAGATGCCAACACGGCAGACTTCTCCATCATCTTCAATACCCTTCAGAAAGACCCAAGTAACTCTGAGAAGGAAGCCATCACTTTCGTGTACCGTCAGCTTCGCAATGCTGACCCTGCAGATGATGCTTCTGCTCGTGAAGTGATCAACGGACTTTTCTTCTCCGACAAGCGTTATGACCTCGGCGATGTGGGTCGTTACCGTATCAACAGAAAGTTGAACTTGACGATTGACCCTGAGGTTCGTGTCTTGACGAAGGAGGACATCATCGAGATTATCAAGTATCTTGTTGAGTTGGCTAACTCAAAGGCTGTTGTCGATGATATCGACCACCTCTCCAACCGTCGTGTACGTACGGTAGGTGAGCAGCTTTCCAACCAGTTCGCCAGCGGTCTGGCTCGTATGAGCCGTACCATCCGCGAACGCATGAATGTGCGTGACAATGAGGTGTTCTCTCCAACAGACTTGATCAACGCGAAGACGATCTCCAGCGTCATCAATTCCTTCTTTGGAACGAACCCATTGTCTCAGTTCATGGATCAGACCAACCCATTGGCTGAGGTGACACACAAGCGCCGTCTTTCTGCCCTTGGTCCTGGCGGTCTTTCTCGTGAGCGTGCAGGTTTCGAGGTTCGTGACGTGCACTATACGCACTACGGTCGTTTGTGTCCTATCGAATCTCCTGAAGGTCCAAACATCGGTCTGATCTCTTCTCTTTGTGTCTATGCAAAGATCAACAATCTCGGCTTCATTGAGACACCTTACCGCAAGGTGATTGACGGTGTTGCCGATATCAATAATGACCACATTGTTTATCTCTCCGCAGAGGAAGAAGAGAACAAGATTATTGGTCAGGGTAACGCTCCTTTGAAGGAAGACGGTCATTTCATCCGCAAGGTCGTTAAGTGCCGTCAGGATGCTGACTATCCAGTTGTTCCTCCAACAGAAGTGGATTATATGGATGTGGCTCCACAGCAGATTGCTTCTATCGCTGCAGCCCTCATCCCATTCTTGGAGCACGACGATGCCCACCGTGCGCTCATGGGTTCGAACATGATGCGTCAGGCTGTTCCATTGATTCGTACAGAGGCTCCGATCGTCGGTACTGGTATTGAGAAGCAGGTGTGTGAGGATTCACGCACGATGATTGTCGCAGAAGGTGACGGTGTGGTTGAGTACGTTGATGCAACAACCATCCGCATTCTCTACAACCGTACTGAGGATGAAGAGTTCGTCAGCTTCGAACCAGCACTCAAGGAGTACAAGATTCCTAAGTTCCGTCGTACCAACCAGAACATGACCATCGACCTCCGTCCAATTTGTGACCGTGGTCAGCATGTGAAGAAGGGCGACATCCTCACTGAGGGTTATGCAACCGAGAACGGTGAGTTGGCATTGGGTCGCAACCTCCTCGTGGCATACATGCCTTGGAAGGGTTACAACTATGAGGATGCTATCGTGCTGAATGAGCGCGTTGTTCGTGAAGACCTCCTCACTTCTGTTCACGTGGACGAGTACTCTCTCGAAGTGCGTGAAACCAAGCGTGGTGTTGAGGAACTCACTGCCGATATTCCAAACGTCAGCGAAGATGCTACTAAAGACCTCGATGAGAACGGTATCGTTCGTGTAGGTGCTCGTATCGAGCCAGGCGACATCCTGATTGGTAAGATCACGCCAAAGGGTGAGTCTGACCCAACTCCTGAGGAGAAACTGCTCCGTGCCATCTTTGGTGACAAAGCTGGTGACGTGAAGGATGCTTCCCTCAAGGCAACTCCATCGCTCGCTGGTGTCGTGATTGACAAGAAACTCTTCTCGAAGGCCATCAAGACTCGTGCTTCGAAAGCTGAAGACAAGAAGATCCTGCCTAAGTACGACCAGGAGTATCAAGACAAGATGGATGGCCTCAAGGAAATCCTCATCGACAAGATTCTCACCCTGACGAAGGGCAAGACCTCCAAGGGTGTGAAGGACTATATGGGAGCCGACATCATTCCTACTGGTGCCAAGTTCATTGCAGGTGCTCTGCATAACATTGACTATACAGCTGTTCAGCTCTCTGGTTGGACGAAAGACGAGCACACCAACGAACTCATCCGTCAGTTGGTGATCAACTACCTGAAGCAGTACAAGATTTTGGCTGCTGAGCTCCATCGCAAGAAGTTTGCCCTCACCATTGGTGATGAACTTCCATCAGGCATCATCCAGATGGCGAAGGTTTACATTGCCAAGAAGCGTAAGATGGGTGTGGGCGATAAGATGGCTGGTCGTCACGGTAACAAGGGTATCGTGTCAAAGATTGTTCGTCAGGAGGATATGCCATTCCTCGAGGATGGTACTCCTGTAGATATCGTGCTCAACCCGCTGGGTGTGCCTTCACGTATGAACATCGGTCAGATATTCGAGACCGTGTTGGGCGCAGCCGGTAAGAAACTCAATGTGAAGTTCGCCACTCCAATCTTCGACGGTGCTCGTCTGGAGGATCTTTGCGAATGGACAGACAAGGCAGGACTTCCACGCTACGGACGTACTTACCTCTACAATGGTGAAACCGGTCTTCGCTTCGACCAGCCCGCTACAGTGGGTGTGACCTACATGCTCAAACTCGGTCACATGGTTGAGGACAAGATGCACGCACGTTCCATTGGTCCTTACTCTCTCATCACCCAGCAGCCACTTGGTGGTAAAGCACAGTTCGGTGGTCAGCGTTTCGGAGAGATGGAGGTGTGGGCACTCGAGGCATTCGGTGCAGCACATGTTCTTCAAGAGATCCTTACGATTAAGTCAGATGATGTCAACGGCCGCAGCAAGGCATACGAAGCCATCGTGAAGGGCGACCCAATGCCAACTCCAGGCATTCCAGAGTCACTCAACGTGCTTCTCCACGAACTTCGTGGTCTCGGTCTCAGCATCTCATTGGATTAACAGATATAAAGATACTTATATAACATGGCTTTTAAGAAAGAATCAAAAATCAAGAATAATTTCACCAAGATCACCATTAGCCTTGCTTCTCCAGAGGAGATCCTCGAGAACAGCTGTGGTGAGGTGCTGAAGCCAGAAACCATCAACTACCGCACTTACAAGCCCGAGCGCGATGGTCTCTTCTGCGAACGTATCTTTGGTCCTACCAAGGACTATGAGTGCCATTGCGGCAAGTACAAGCGCATTCGCTATAAGGGTATCGTCTGCGACCGATGCGGTGTGGAGGTGACAGAGAAGAAAGTACGTCGTGAGCGCACTGGTCACATCGCACTCGTTGTGCCAGTTGCCCACATCTGGTACTTCCGCTCATTGCCTAACAAGATTGGTTATCTTCTTGGTCTTCCCACTAAGAAACTCGACGCTGTCATCTACTACGAGCGTTACATCATCATTCAGGCAGGTGCTGCTGAGGATGCCGACAAGAACATCCTCGATGGCGAACTCTTGGCTGAAGAGGATTACTACGACATCGTTGACAACCTCGACCCCAACAACGAACTCCTTCCTGACGAAGACCCCAACAAGTTCATCGCTTTGATGGGTGCTGAGGCCATTGAGTATATGCTCAAGCGCATCGACCTTGACCACCTTGCCAACGAACTGCGTGCTGCAGCCGACAAGGATGGTTCCGTTCAGCGCAAGACAGAGGCGCTCAAGCGTCTGCAGGTGGTGGAATCCTTCCGTGCCAGCAAGGGCAAGAGCCGTCCAGAGTGGATGATCATGCACAACATCCCTGTGACACCTCCAGACCTTCGTCCGCTCGTGCCACTGGATGGTGGACGTTTCGCCACTTCCGACCTCAACGACCTCTATCGTCGTGTCATCATCCGTAACAACCGTCTGAAGCGACTCATCGAGATCAAGGCTCCTGATGTGATTCTCCGCAACGAGAAGCGTATGCTTCAGGAGGCAGTCGATTCACTCTTCGACAACTCTCGTAAGAGCAGTGCCGTGAAGAGCGAAAGCAACCGTCCGTTGAAGTCTCTCTCTGACGCCCTCAAGGGTAAGCAGGGACGTTTCCGTCAGAACCTCCTCGGTAAGCGTGTGGACTACTCAGCACGTTCCGTGATTGTCGTAGGTCCTGAGTTGAACATGGGCGAGTGCGGTCTTCCAAAACTCATGGCTGCTGAATTGTACAAGCCATTCGTGATCCGTAAGCTCATCGAGCGTGGTATCGTGAAGACTGTGAAGTCAGCCAAGAAGATTGTCGATCGTCGCGATCCTGTGGTTTGGGACATCCTCGAATACGTGATGAAGGGTCATCCTGTGCTTCTCAACCGTGCACCTACACTGCACCGTCTGGGTATTCAGGCCTTCCAGCCACGCATGATTGAGGGTAAGGCTATCCAGCTGCACCCACTCGCATGTACAGCGTTCAACGCCGACTTCGACGGTGACCAGATGGCTGTTCACCTCCCACTCTCCAATGAAGCAATCCTTGAAGCTCAGTTGCTGATGCTTCAGTCACATAACATCCTTTCTCCTGCCAGTGGTGATCCTATCACCGTTCCTTCTCAGGATATGGTGCTTGGTCTCTACTACATCTCCAAGGTTCGTCCAGGAGCCAAGGGCGAAGGTTTGACCTTCTATGGCCCAGAAGAGGCCATCATCGCCTTCAATGAAGGCAAGGTGGATGTACACGCGCTCATCAAGTGTGTGGTTCGTGACATCGACGAGAACGGCAATCCTTACAAGCACCTTGTGGAGACCACCGTGGGTCGTATCACCATCAATGAGGTGATTCCAGAGGAGATTGGCTTCGTGAACGAGGTCATTGGTAAGAAAGCCCTCAAGAAGGTCATCACTCGCGTCATCAAGGGCGTGGGTATGGCACGTGCCTGCGAATTCCTCGATGGTATCAAGAACCTCGGCTATCGCAAGGCCTACGAGGGCGGTCTGTCCTTCGTGCTTGATGACATCATCATCCCAGCAGAGAAAGAGCAGATTGTTCAGGACGGTCACGATGCCGTTGACCAGATTACCATGAACTATCAGATGGGTTTGATCACCGACAAAGACCGTTACCAGCAGGTGGTGGAGACTTGGACGAAGGTGAACGACAAGCTCAAAAAGACCCTCATGAAGCAGATGACAGAGGCCGACCAAGGTTTCAACGCCGTCTTCATGATGCTCGACTCTGGTGCCCGTGGTTCTGCCGACCAGATTTCTCAGTTGGCAGGTATGCGTGGTCTGATGGCAAAGCCTCAGAAGGCAGGTGCTTCCGACAATAACATCATCGAGAACCCGATCCTTTCCAACTTCAAGGAAGGTATGTCAGTGCTCGAGTACTTCATCTCTACTCACGGTGCCCGTAAGGGTCTTGCTGATACCGCCCTCAAAACAGCCGATGCAGGTTATCTGACTCGTCGTCTCGTCGATGTGTCTCACGACGTCATCATCAACGAAGAGGACTGTGGCACGCTTCGTGGTCTTATCTGCACTGCCCTCAAGGACGGCGACCGCGTGGTGGCATCCTTGGCAGAGCGCATCCTTGGCCGTGTTTCCGTACACGACATCGTCAACCCCAAGACCAACGAACTCATCGTTGCCAGCGGTGAAGAGATCACCGACCGCATCGCTGCAGAAATTGAAGCCTGTGGCATTGAGAGCGTCGAGATCCGTTCCGTCCTCACTTGCGAGAGCAAGAAGGGTGTCTGCATGAAGTGCTACGGACGCAACCTCGCTACCCAGCGCATGGTTCAGAAGGGTGAGGCTGTCGGCGTCATCGCTGCACAGGCCATCGGTGAGCCAGGTACGCAGTTGACCCTCCGTACATTCCACGCCGGTGGTGTCGCAGGTAACGCTGCTGCCAACGCACAGATCAAGGCCAAGAACAAGTCTAAGATAGAAATCGATGAATTGCGCACTGTTGATCGTCCTACAGCAGAGCATCCTGAAGGTCAGGTAGTCGTAGGTCGTCTCGCAGAACTCCGCTTCCTCGACATCAATACAGGCATCATTCTCTCTTCTGTCCCACTGCCATACGGCGCCAACCTCTACGCCAAGCCAGGCGACACCGTTGAGGCTGGTCAGATCATTGCAGACTGGGATCCATTCAACTCCGTCATCGTCACCGAGTTCGATGGTGTGGCAGAGTTCGAAGGCGTGAAGGAAGGTCTTACCTACCGTGTGGATGTCGATGAGACCACAGGTCTGCGCGACCTCATCGTGACGGAAGCAAAAGACCGTGCTGCAGTGCCATACTGCCACATCCTCAACAAGAAGGGTGGGGAACTGCTCCGTACCTATTCATTCCCCATCAACGGTCACATCGTTGTGGAAGATGGACAGAAGCTCAAGGCAGGTGACATCCTCGTCAAGATACCACGTTCAGTGGCCAAGGCCGGCGATATCACGGGTGGTCTTCCACGTGTGACAGAGCTCTTCGAGGCACGTAACCCATCCAACCCAGCCATCGTTGCTGAAATCGATGGTGAGGTGACGATGGGCAAGGTGAAGCGCGGCAACCGCGAGATTATCCTGACCTCCAAGGTGGGAGACGTCCGCAAGTACCTCGTGCCACTGTCCAAGCAGATTCTGGTGCAGGAGAACGACTACGTGCGTGCAGGTACACCACTCTCCGACGGTGCCATCACGCCAGCCGACATCCTTGCCATCAAGGGTCCGACCGCTGTGCAGGAATACATCGTCAACCAGGTACAGGACGTTTACCGTATGCAGGGTGTGTCCATCAACGACAAGCACTTCGAAATCATTGTGCGTCAGATGATGCGCAAGGTGAAGATTGAAGATGCAGGCGACACCCGCTTCCTCGAAGAGGGTATCGTGGACAAACTCGACTTCCTTGAGGAGAACGACCGCATCTGGGGCAAGAAGTTCGTCACCGACGCTGGCGACTCAGAGACCCTCGAACCAGGTATGATCATCACAGCGCGCAAGCTGCGCGACGAGAACTCCATGCTCAAGCGTCGTGACCTCAAGCTGGTGCAGACACGTGATGCCATCCCAGCCACCTCTACGCAGATTCTGCAGGGTATCACCCGTGCAGGTCTCGGCAGCAAGTCCTTCATGTCTTCTGCATCATTCCAGGAGACCACGAAGGTGCTCAACGAGGCAGCCATCTGCGGCAAGAGCGACTCCCTCGAGGGCATGAAGGAGAACGTGATCTCAGGTCACCTCATCCCAGCTGGTACCGGTATGCGCGACTTCGAGAAGATCATCGTTGGAGCCAAGGAAGACTTCCAGACTATCGAGCGCCGTCCGTTCGATGCCGACTCCGTCTTCTCCTCCTTCGACAGCGACTTTTAAGTAATTGAACATAGATAGACGAAGTCGGGGCAGACTCACCTTAGAGTTTGCCCCGACTTTTTTGTGTTATGGTTTTCACGCTACATTCCTATACACCACTTGCCTTTCGGAGTTAAGATATCTTGAAACCGAGTTTCATGATGAGTTTTAAAGTCCCGATAGAAGTGTTACGGTCATACTCTTTCTCCTCCTCCGGCAAATCCTCGTATGGGATAAGGCAAGGATGTTTCTTAAGTTCATCGTTGCGCTGTTCACCATACGTCCAACCTTGCTTGATGCGAGTCTCAGCCCATACTTCATGTACGTTCTTTGACATTTGCTCTACCAACTGTTCCAATTCTTTTGGCAACTTGACATCTGTAGTGTCAATAGGCTGCGGCATGTACGTTTCTGTTTTCATAATTTTTCAGCCTTTTTCTCCAAATCATTCATTTGTTCTTCCATTTGATCAAGACGTTGCTCCTCATAGTTGACGGCTTTTTCAAATCTTCTCATCTCTTCATCGCAGATGGCAAATTCCTGCATCTGGAACTGTTCATACTCCTCTTGTGTAAGGTCTAAGGGTGTGCCATTGGGAAAGATTTTCCATTTCTTGGCTGCATCGAAATGTGCTTTCCTTGCAGATTGAGGTAATAGTGACAATGAACCAAGATACCCATAATACAAAGCGTTTAATGTGTGCGCCATATAACTGAGTTTTACCGAAAGTAAATCTCTTTCCAAATGTGAATATTGGTGTACGTTGACCATATCTTTGATGCTTTCATTGATGTCTTTCATGTCATCCAACAGGCTGTTGTACAACCCAGGGAATGCATCTAATTCTTCCTTCTTGATATCGCGATAGGACAAGATATAGTTTTCCAAATCATTATACTCAAAGCTAGGAGCAGGGTAGTTCCGCTGATAAGTGGCGAGTTGCTTTTCATTGTTCGCAACAAATTGTAGCAAACAATTCTCGATGTCAGCCTTCTCCTCATTGTCTCGGGCTTTGTCATAAGATTTGTAGAAATCAGCCAGTTCTTCCTGCATGCTCTTTCCGTCTTCGCCCAGTAATTCCATCACATTCATCGAGGAAGTGAGTTTCGCCCCGATTTCGCCACAGGTGACTTCGGCAATGTGATGCATGATGCCATAACTTATCCCTAACAATATAACTACTATGCCCAATACTATTCCTGCTGTTCTCATCCACTTACCTATAGGTTTGGTGGGTTTGCTCTTCAGAAAGGTTTGTAATCGTTCCACAGCCATGTCGAAAAACTCATGACCCACCGCAGTGACGGCCTGATAATTCGGCAAATCATCCATCCCTTTAGGCATCTCTTTCGGCCATACGAACCTATCCAACATCACTGGCACAATGTTTTTGTGATTCTCCAAAGCACATATTACCTCCCTTCTTATCCAATCATTTGTATCGTGGCATCTGTCCAATGCATTTTCTGGTAATACCAAAACGAAGTCCTTGCAGTTAGCGATGACACCCAATAATTGTTCATTGAATTTGCCACCCGTCAGCGTGTCCACATCAAAAAACACCTTATATCCAGCGTGTCTTAACTTCACCGCAATCAAGTTCGCCGTATCATATGATGTACGTCGATAGCTGATAAAGACATCATATTTCTTTTTCTCCATACTATTTCTTCCCTATTTCAAATCTTAATTTCTTTACTAATAAAATCATATCCAATGCCATGAAACAATCATGCTCTTTCTCGCTATCTGACAAGCGGGATAGGGGATAACTCCTCCGTAACCCGATTGTCATGCGCAATCAATCCTTGTATGATTTCCTGATTAGTCATATATATTTACTGTATTCTCATAAATCTTTGGTAGGATTCTAGTGAGATCTTCATCATATTTAATAGCCTCCTTGTCAATCTTCTCTAAAACTTCATAAGAGCAAATGTCAATATGACTCATATTGGCTTTCAAAATTTCTCGTTCTTCATCAAACTCCTTCCATGCGTCGAGCCACTTGCTTAATTGGGGGAATTGTTCAGGATCCAGATTTTCTTCCTTTGATCCCGACAGTTGCATCAATTCATTATCTGGTGTTTCAATTCCATCAGTCAATTTTAGTTTGTTTTTAATTGATTTTTGTTCTTCTGGACGTAACGGAGCATATCCGAGTAGCAACTGTTCAGTGTTCCATCGGACATGTTCTAACTGTGCTAAGATGGTCAAATTCTCTTTGTCGATTTTACTATGACCATCCCATCCGATGCTCCGAAGTTTAGTCCACAAATGCGCTGCGGCATAGTTGTTTGACCAGAGACTTGCTGCTAATGATTTCCCAGCTTTTATGGTTACATCTTTACCAAGTTTTTTTCTGTATTCATTTCTTCCTCCAATGCGACCTTTATATGTCGAACTATATTGTTCCCATAGTTGATTGGCAGCAGCTTCCATGTTTTCTATATTCTTGATATTGTAGCAACTGCTCATCATTCCAAATGCTTTTAGCTTAGCAAATTGATTGAAGTTATTACGATGACTAACAGATGAGTTTCCTGTCATCTCAATTTTATTTTTGAAGCATTGGCACATTGCATCACCATATGGTTGGTATGCAAGAACTTGAACTACATTGTTATTTTCGTCATACACCTCATCTGGTAAATATAAAGATGCCGCAAATGAAGCATTGTCTTTGGAAAAACAGATAGCAATGGTCAACTTTACATTCTTTTGTGCTGTGGCTTCTCGGATATAGCATTGTACTGTTGGCATTTCAAGATTTCCTTGGATAAATTCCCAATCAACATCAACTATTTTCCCTCCTAAAGTATAATCCTCTCTGTTTCGATATGGAGAGTGGCTATTGCTGTCCGTTAATGGATCATTCCATGATTCATCATTGGCAGCATAAGGAATGTGCGTGCCTTTATTATAATAGATGTCATCATCCTCCGCTTTTATGTATCTCCATCGTGACAATGCAAATAATTCCTTATAGTGTCCTTGGATGTATTGCATTTCATTTTTAGCAACAGCATCAATGAAAGTTATTCGGGTTCTTAAATTGTTACTCTGATTCTTTATGAAATTCGGATAATGGGCTATGTGTGCTGCTTCGATACCCATGGCCACCCCCATTCTACTCATACCAACGACAATAAGGTGAACCGTTTCGTTGCTGTCAGGTGTTATTGGCTTATCACCCTCCAACGGTAGATACTTGCTGTTTTGTGCATCTATGCTCAGAGATGGATAAACTAAAACTTTTTGAGCCCATGTCTCATAGTAGTTAAATGGCCTAAATTTTAAGACGGAAGATATGTCACTATTTACATCTGTGAATTGAAAAACGGAGAATGAACTTTGGTATTCAAACATGACACGGCACATTTTCTTAGAAAAGGGAATCACGGTATCCTGCTTAATTCTTCTTAATAATTGCGCCAGCAATTTAACACATTCCATGTTTTTAACATCGTGATGGCTGCCGTTTTGTTCAATGTCAAGTTGCTCTCCAATGACATGAATACAGTTTGCTCGTTCGATTTGCAAGTGGCTCAAGTCCTCTTCAAGGGTGCGTTCTCCATGATATATCACAACCCTTTCTTCATCTTTCCCTATGACAGAAACGATCTTCTTCCGAAGAACAGATACGTCACGATTTGTCATGACTAAAACATGCAAAGAATCCCTCCCTAATAGTATTTGTCCTATTAAATTAGGAACCATTTCATTTCCACCGATTATTACATCATAATTATTTAATGCATATGATCTTTGAAACCACCTTTTCTTGTCATAACGCAATTCTCCTGATTTCCATCTTTCACTCCTTTTTTCCACCCATGAAACTATTGCAGAAACTAAAATGCCATTCAATAGAAAGACTCCGAAAACACCTGCAATTAGTAGATAAAGCCTGCGTGAGAAACTCATCTCTTGGTGCGCTCCTGGATTGATATAGTTTTCATAAGTGTCCCAAAATAGGCCGTCTTTGATAAATGATAACGGCTCTGATGCCCCAAATATATGAACAAGGGCAAATTGGGCAATGACTCCAATGAACCATATTCCCACTGGTAGCAACATAATGATGCATAGGAATTGCTTAAGACTGCCCTTAGCAACCATCCTGTCAAAATATATTGGATTCAATAGATTTTTTATATTCTGGATCATTCTCATTTTTGATTATATTTAGGTAATAATTCATTGTTTGGCGGCAAATGTACAAAAAGAATCTAATATTCAATTTCTACCACCTCACCTCCATTTCCTGCTCTTGGATTTTTCATGATGAATGAATGTTCCTCCGTATGGAAATCGTTCTTGAACGATGTGATATAAATTCGCCAATACTCTGCGTTCTTTTCCTGCTTTTTCCATTCATTTAGGCGAACCATCGTCCCATAGAAATATGAATTAACTAATTTCTTATTTATTCTTTTTACATACCATCCATAAACAGGTCTCACATCGTTTTGGATGCCGTTTTCACGACTCAAGAAATACACCTCAGAAAACAATCCCACGGTAGAAGAAGAAAAATGTTTACGCAAATTACTTTTCACAGTGTCAAGTACAGCAACTTCACACATCCATCGCCTCTCATCATCAGTGGTTTCTGTATTTCTATTATCTTCCTTCGCAGATACTTTAAACAGACGATCTATGGCTTCTCCTTTTCTCGCGAAAAGAGTCTCTAACGGTACGTCCTCACACAATGGCAGATTTACTTCTACCGGCTGAATTTGGTTCGCTAATTCATACTGCATAGGTTTGAAATCACGCTTGGACACAGTCAGAAGGCCCTTTTTCGTCTTTAATGGATCTTCGAATGAGAATAGAAAGTAGCCCGCTGAGTCCGTTCGCACCATTTCACCATTCAGCGACACATATGCCTGATTAACAGGAATGGTCTTTTCCTTCTTAGGATTAGGATTGTAGACCACACGCCCCTTCAACGTATATCTTGTGTTACGATTATATAGAATATGAACAATCTTTGGTTCAATCGAATCTGAAGGGTGAAGAATAGATGTCGTATTAACACACATCTTTAGAGTATCTGTCGGCACAACACAAATCTGTATGCTATCATGCTGATAAATGCTGTCATGCAATTGGAATGATATTTTTACCGTACTGGAATCCACCGGGAACGTCCCCAGCAAGCTGTCATTCATTTTTTTGATAAGCACGTTTGCTCCCCATCTTGGTTTGTCAGCAAAGGCAGAATCTACATCAATATCGAGGGTGACTGTACGATATAATTCGGAATCCAGCATTTGCGGCTTCTCGTCCTTCAATTGCCATACCAACCATCCTCCGCCAACCATCAAGATGAGAATGAATCCTATTAGGATGCTTTGCCCAATCCTCATTCGCTTGTTTTTTTTCTCCATCTCTGCAAGAAGCTTTTCCTGTCTGATTCTTTCCTCTTCCTGCTGTTTCTGCAAAACGCGTTCTTCTTTGTGGGCTTGCACGATGGGGCAAAGAATGTCATGAACAAACTCGATGCGGAGGTCTCCTGCATAGTTAAATTGTCGTAATATCTTCTTTTGGGAACAAAGGAAGTCCAGTTCTTCTTTTGGTACCCCATCACCTCTGACGGCATCAGAGAGTGACTTTATGTCACGTCGCCCCTGCTTCGTGAGGAGATTTTCTTCCAAATACTTAACCGTTTTCTCTGATATATTGGATATGGCGTCGGCATATAACTCGGAAATGATTACATTTGCCTTCTTCTCGACGAGTTCGCCTGTTATCGTGTCTTCGGTGTGTGCATCATACAAACGATTCAGATATAGCGACAACATAGCCGCACTCACTTCAATCTCAGGAACTCCGTCAAGTTTGAAATCGGTTTTGCCAGTCACCTTCTCAATAATCAGTTTTGCCACCTGCTCGCTGATGAGTCCTGGCACAGGACGCATAATGATCTGCGCGGCCTGTTCCTCGCTGATTGGACGAAGCCCATATCTGTTTTGTTTCAACGAAGGAATAGATGCGGAATAGTATTCAAACTCGGAAAGGAAATCCTCCCTGATGGTGAAAACTAAATGCACTTCATTGTCTGTAACATAGTCAGGGGCATTGTCCTTGGCCTTGAGATTGATGTCATTAAACAAGTCCGCGATGCTCTCGTCATTCAATACAGTAATTTCCTTTTGTGTGTCGGATGAGACAATATATCCCTGCTGCAATTCGCTGGGCATGATGTCATTGAGAAAATCTGCCAGTTCTGCAAAAAAACTTCTTTTTCTCGCTTCGACACCCTGCAATGTGAAAATTTCCTCAAACTGGTCGAAGAAGATTAACAACTTGATGCGAGTTCCGTCCGAAGCATGAAATGTGTGGCGATGGAAGAATTCATACAGACTTTCCTCTTTAGGATTTCCACATGCCACCACTTGTTTTATCCGATTTGCCAGATTTGCCTCTCTGTTTCGTTTTTCATCATCAGACAACGTTCTCTGATTGCCTTGCTCATCGAGTGGAATTGGAATCATCGCATCCTCAATAGCCTTCTTTATCTGACTAAGATAAGAATCCTCCTTCGAATCCCCATCCTTATGAGAGAGACGAACCATGATGGGTAGGAATCCGTTTCGCCGAGCGGCAGGTATGATGCCTGCATTCAAAATGGAAGACTTGCCGATTCCACTTTTACCATAAAACAATGTGCCTTGATCATTTAACACACATTGGGTCAAGTCACGAATGTCTTCATCGCGACCATATAAGATATCACCTTCTCTGTATGATTCAAGCCCCAACCATGGGTTTCCCTTTTTTTCCATCTTGCTCTAATCTTGATTCATTATGCGACTTATATTTTCTGCCACCTGCTCAATATCTTCACTCCCAGCAAAGTGAATGGCGTTATACTGTCTCAGCTTTTCAGGAATAGCAGCCTTGTAGAAATCAAAATCTTTGACTGCAATTGGGATGATAAATGTGCGTCCCATGCTGATTGCGACCTCAATGGCCGTATCCCATTCATTCCTATATACATGCGATTCCTTTTTCTCTTTTGTGATGTTGCCGGAGAAAATTGGAATGAAATATTGAGCCGTACGGATTGCCTTATATATCTCCTCCATGAAATTTCCACCTTCAGTCACGTTATTGCGGTCATACCACACTCGTTTGCCTAACTTTGTAAGGGCTTCATATAGTTTGTCTGCAATTTCGCTATCCGATCGTGAATAGGAGATGAAAACATCCATTCTCTCTTTGGGCTGGTTAAACTTTTCCGTCTCTTTTTCCTCTGCCAATTTCTTATTCAGACGTGTTATAATTTGCTCCATCACTTCCGATGTGTTTTGTCTTGTAAAGGTCTGAACACGAGCAAGAAAATTAATCAGTTGCTCATCAGGCAAGTCGTAGGCCAGCATGCCATGACCAAGATTCGACTTACGCACGGAATACCAGATGAATCTGAAAAGCCAATTATCATGGCTATTGCCAAGCATCAACAGATATTTATCTCTCAGTGCATTGCACAAGTTCTTTGGACGGACCTTGTTATCATTAGAAAGCCACGATGACACATAATCCAGCATATCCGTGTCTGTCAGCGCATATTTCTTCACCTCTTCGCAATACTTGCCAAACATGTAATAAACCGTTGGCTTGCGCAAATCTACTTCTGTCTTAATGTCATCGTTCTGGACAGGATTGTTGCAAAAGCGCATCACGCGTAACTCGTCTTTCCATACATTTCGCATCGCTTGCTCCACGATGGGTGCGTAGCTGGTGGTGATGACAAAGGGAAACTGACGAATGGAGAGAAATTTTTCAAGTTGCTTGGTCGCAGGGAATCGGTTCTTGGCAAATATCTGATAAACGAGATCGTAAATCTTGTCACGGTCAACCTCTCGATCTCCAAAGTGATTTTTATATTTATCAGAATAAATCATCTCCGAAAAACTGTGAGGATGTTTTACACCAAGTTTTCCGGCTAAACCTTTTATGATGAACTCATTGATGTTCATACTGATGACCTCATCATTCTCATTCTTGCGCTCTACCGTCAACAATTCTGGACCAATTACAGGGATAACTTTCCCATCAATGATATTCTGAATCAGTAAATCCCATGACTGTTGATCGGGGTCTTTTGACCCCGTAGTTGATATGGCATCACCAAAGATATCAACATCCTTACTGCTATCCTGTACTTCCTTCATTTTTTCTCTCATACAAATAGGTTTTGGTATCAGTTCTTATGAAACATAGTTGCAAATTAAGCACTTTTTTCTTATTTCTCCTAATCTTTTCTTACTTTTTTTGTATTCTTGAGTTCTGTGGGCGCACACAACAACAGTTTTTTTACATGAAAAGACATTGCGATTTTTTTTTTTATTACTTTCTGAGCATCACTTGCCAATTTCGACCCACACCTTGTTTGGTGTACTCTTCTGTTTGATAACCAGCCTTATTAATACGAACATGAGGATGAGGCTTCTGCTTTTCAATAGGAATATTGAGTTCGAAAGTTCCATCTGCTTGTGAGGTTGTAGTGATGCCCTCTGCTTCAATGGTGGCTCCATTGAGCGGTTCCCCATTTTCATCAATTATGGTTCCTGCCAACATTCCATAGGTGTTGGAACGATGGATATTAAGCGTCACCTCCCCCCCCCTTTGCAACATCACCATAGTGTCCACATCCTCATAACCATCTGCAATGAAAGTCAGTCGAACCTCTTGGTTAGCAAAACGTCCTGGAAGGTTCTTATAGAGACCTATTTCATCTGTCTTGGTCAGCACTAAAGGTCTTTTCTCATTGTTAAGAGTCAGCATCACCTTTAAAGAATCGGGGGTGGGTAAGTTTTTATTCTGTGGGGTCGTATCATTCAATCGTATAGCAGTATCAAACTCTGTGTTATAATGCCAAGTCCATAACAGTAGCGACAACACTACAATAGCCCCAATAGTTTTTAATGTCACGCCTTCCCAGAAGCGTATACGGTAGCGATTCCATAAATAGCTGTAGGCATCTGGCACTTCTATTAGGATGGACACAGTACGCACCAAGGCTTTCCGCTTACGATAGATACGTGGATCATCTCCGTAGTCATCAATGTTCACGCCCAAGATGTCGCCATCTGGGAAGGCTGCCTTTAACACTGGATTCAGACATTCGTGTTCATCGTTTGAATAAGATGTCCCATCTACAATATAGGGAAGGATATGGTCACGTCGCCCTGTGTCAAGGAAATGTTGAATCTCCTTGCCCACCCATGTTGATTTGGCAGAATTAGGCGAACATATGACGATCAGCCATCGTGCATCATCCAATTCCTTGGCCAGTCCCTCGTTCAGCGAAATCGTATTTAAATCAGTCCTGTAACGGAACACCTTCAACTTCCTCGGCTTCTCTCCTTTTTTTACAACTTCATCCTTTTCATTCTTGATGACCACAGGCATGCTGTATGCCTCCAACTTCCGTTGCAGCCATTTCGCCCATTTGTCATCCTTTGAGTTATAACTTATAAATGCCGTGTACTTCATATTTGTTAACTCCTATTCGTTCAATACCTTCTTTATTCTCTCCACATCTTCTTCTCGTTCTTGGGGAATCACACCTGCTGCTTTGAATCGATAAAAATCTTCGAGGAATAAATCTTTTAGGAGTTCTTTATTTTGGCGGTAGATGGATTCCGCTTCTGAAAATTTTCCTTGGAAAAGTATGGCAGCAGCGAGGCTTAGGGTATTAATGGCTGTACAGTGGAGAGAAGCATCCATTACCATGCCGGCGCGTGCTAATTGTTCTGCTTGAGAGTATTTCTCCTTAAAGATATAGCAGAATGCTAGTTTTCCTGAAATTGCAGAAACACATGGCTTATATTCCTTTGGATTATCATCTGCTAGATTTAGATAAGATGCCAAAGCCAATTCATACATGGATTCTGCCAACGAAAACGATTGAAGGTCTGAATACAAGTCTGCTAAATTATTTAGGGTTCTGGCTATTTCTATCTCATAGACAATCGGATTGTTCTCTGTCAACCGGATAAGAATTTCCATTGCCTGCTTAAATATTTCTTCTGCTTCAGAGAATCTCCCTATTTCGTGATAAAACGCGCCCATATTATTGAGTGTCTGGATTATGCCAGGTTCATAAGCTTTTGGATTATTATGTATTAATATTTCGTGAATCTTTAGTGCTTTTTGGAATAAATCCTCAGCTTCGGTATATTGTTCAGTATTTGTATACACAATTGCCAAATTCGTCATTATCAATGCTAAATTAGGATAGTACTCCTTAAGTTCATCATCCGTCATACATGAGAAAATAGTTAGTGCTTGTCTAAATAAATCTTCAGCTTCAGCTAATCGTCCTTTTTTATGGAATATAGCAGCTATATTGCTTAAAGTAAGTGCCATGTGAGTACCATACTCCATCGAATTGATTTCTTTAATTTGCATGGCAATTTCTAGTGTTTGTTTACACATATTCTCTGCTTCTGTTAGCCGCCCCGTTTCGGAGTATAAAATTGCCAGATTAGTCAGCACTTTCGGCACAAAGAGAGAATATGCATTAGGATTCTTTGCCACCAATTTCTGATAGTTTTCTAATGCTTGTTTATATAGTTTTTCTGCCTCACTAAACCTTAATTCTTTAAAATACAACCATGCCAAATCATTCTGCAAAGAAGGCAGCCATAGTTCCTCGTCCCCCTGTAACGCCCCTTTATGCTCTACCATATTAAGTGCTTTGTTAAAATATCGCTCAGCTTCTTGGAAGTTGTTTTGATTAGAGCAGAATTGAGTGTATATTATGACATCATAAAATGTGTTCAGATTATCAGCAAGCAATTTTAAAGATTCTGCCGCCCGGTCCCAATTGCCACTATTCATATACATCTTGACAGAAGTACGCAGTTTATTAAGAGTCAGCATGCTGTCTTCTGTCGCCTCTGTGACGATTTTTTCTCCTATGTGCCTTTTAGTGAGTGTTTGTATAAACTTCTCTTCCAAATTCAAATTCTCCAGTATTTCCAATGCCTCATCAACATCTCCTCGTTCGTATAAATTAAGCACTTCTTGCATAGAGGAATCGAGTTCGCTTTGATCAATGCGAGCCATGGCTTCAGAAGTTTCGCTGAGCGATTCCATCACTTTTTGCAGATGTTCTTCCGCTTCTTGCAATTGCTGATTCTTCTCAGCTTCTTTCAGCTCCTGATCTGCTTTAATCTTGGAAATTTCTTTCTCATATTTTTCAGTGGCCGCTTTCAACCCTTGTTGATAAAAATTGTTTTTTGCAAGTTCAAACTCCTCGTAACGGCACATGATAAGACGCAGACGGTCTTTCACAATGAACCAATTGTCCACCTCCTTTTTATTGAACACCTTCATTCCTTGATAGTAGGGTTGCTTTTCAAAGCCAATTTTGTCCCCTAATCCATAATTGTCAAATACCAAGGCAAACGTACCATCCGCTTTGCTCACCGTTGGTTGTGCCCCTGCAACAGTAAGGCTCACATTAGCAATAGGCTTTTTCGTCTTGGTCTTATAATCATACAGATACGCTATACCCTGCTGAGTGTAGGATTTAGCTGACATCAGTGTTGTACACATCAGGACAATTAGAAAAATAGAAAGTTTTCTCATATAATAGATTGGTTTTAGCTAAAGGGAGAAAGAAGCCGCCTTCACATGGCTACCTCTCCAGTAAACTCATTTGCAAATTAAGTGATTTTCAACCTATTCACCAAATATTTCTGAGATTATTTTTACATTTTTTCAACATTTCATTGTTTTATTTTTCTGTGTGCGCACACAAGAAGAGAGACGTGAACAAATTGTGCCTATTTAGACATTAACATTAACCTAAACCTAAGCCGAAAAGTAAGGTTGGCATGTTAGGTAATGAGAATGTTGGGTTTACATAACTCACTACAGATATGGGCACAAGTGATATCGTGATTTGTGTCGATGATTTTGATAGTGAAATATATGGTTTTAGAAAGTAATATATATGTTTTTACATTGTAATAACTATTGTTTCAGTTAGTAAAATGATATGTTTTACTTAATTTGGCTTAACAGAAATGCAATAATGAGTTGAGTCATTCGTTATAATGAGTAAAATCATTCAAATCATCATCAAACAAATATTGTTAAGAATATGGCATTACAAGTAAAGGTGCAGAAACTGAAGAAGAAGGGGCAACCTGACAAATGGTATGGGAAGACGGTCAAGCGTCAGGATGTGACATTGAAGCAATTGGCTCATATGATTAGCCAAAGCAATTCGGTTACGGAAAGTGATGTGTATGGGGTTCTGACGGCTCTGGTTCATGAGATGAAGTTCTTCTTGCAGATGGGACACACCATCAAGTTGGATGGATTTGGCAATTTCCATCTGACGATTGAGAGTGAGACGGTTGAGGATAAGAGTGACTATCGGTTGAAGGAGCACGTGAAACGGGTGAAATGCAAGTTTACCCCTGCTTCCCACCGTATCACTGGCCGCAAATTGAGCTATTATTTCTGCGAGGGTGTGGATTTAGAGCTGAAGAGGGAGTAGGGCATTGATTACACAAAATGTGTTACACAATGTGTAATCAGGCAAAAAGTAAGAGAGGGTGGCATGTGCGACCCTCTCTTTGGCGCTTCAGGATGGGCTTGAACCAACGACCCCATGATTAACAGTCATGTGCTCTAACCAACTGAGCTACTGAAGCAGGTGTCTTTTGTAAGACGTTGCAAAGGTATAAAAAAGTTGGGAGTTAGGAACGATGTGTGGAGATTTTTTTGCAAAAATGTTGAATTTTGCGGTTTTGTGGGGTTGAAATGCGTTTTATTTGCATTGTTTGAGCTCTTCTTTGAGCTGACCTTGGGGAATGCCGAGCTGGATGGCACGTTGGAAGTCTTGTTTGGCGAGGTGCTTGTGTCCTTCGCGCAGGTGGATGTAGGCACGGGTGAGAATCATGTTCTTGTTCTCGGGCTCCAGACTGATGGCTTTGTCGAGATCCATGAGGGCGAGTTCGGGCTGTTTTCCTTCGGCTTCGATCTCGGCACGGATGGAGTAGAGTTCTGCCTTGTTGGGGTATTGGTCGATGAGGAGGGTGAGGCGGCTGAGTGCCTCTTGGGGTTTGTTGGCATTCTGGAAGAGGATGACAACGCCCAGCAGGGCTGCATAGTGGTCGGGCTGGAGGGTGAGCAGACGTTCGTAGTCGGTCTTGGCGCTCTGATAATTGCGTTGCTGCTGGTAGATGTAGGCTCGGTTGAGCAGGGCATCGATGTTGTTGGGTGCGACATCGAGGATCTTGGTGTAATTGTGCAGGGCTTTGCTGTGGTTGCCTAAGGTCATGAGAAGGTCGGCCTGTGCCTTCAGGATGGGGACGTTGAGGGGTGCGATGGCGAGTGCCATGTCGTAACTTTCGAGTGCTTTCATGTGTTCGCCCTTGAGTTCTTGGATGTGGGCGATGTTGGCATAGGTGAGGGCATTGCGGATGTCGCCAGGAGAGGTCTTGAGGGCTTGACGGAAGTGGTCGATAGCCTCGTCGTAGTGCTGCTCTTGGGCCGCGGCAAGGGCGGTCTCGATGTGGAACTCGTAGGTTTGGGCGATGGAAACTGAAAGGGAAAGACTAAAAACGAATAGTGAGAGTATCCTTTTCATTTCAATAGGCAGGGCGATATTTGTCTTCTTTTTCATCTTCAAGCATGGAGAGGTAGGAGTTGTAGCGGCTTTCGGCGATGTCGTGACGTTCCACAGCTTCCCGCACGGCACAATGGGGTTCGTGGGTGTGGGTGCAGTTGTTGAAACGGCAGTCGGCTGAGATGCGGAAGATTTCCTTGAAGTAGTGGCTGACCTCTTCTTTCTTCATGTTGAAGGTGCCAAAGCCTTTGATGCCTGGGGTGTCGATGACGTAGCCATCATCCCCCGTCTCGTACATCTCGGAGAAGGTGGTGGTGTGCTTGCCGGTCTCGTAGGCATCACTGATTTCGCTGGTGCGAAGGTTGAGATGGGGGAAGAGGGTGTTGATGAGGGTGGATTTGCCCACACCGCTGTTGCCTGACAAGAGGGTGATTTTGCCATGCAGGTCGGCACGGAGGGCTTCCACGCCTTCGCCTGTGGTGGCTGAAATGCGTCGGCAGGGGTAGCCAACGGTCTCATAGAGGTTGATGACGCCGTCGAGGTAATCTTTCCAGGTGTCATCAATCAGGTCAATCTTGTTGAAGACCAGCGTGACGGGCACACTGTAGGCTTCTGCTGATGCCAGGAACCGGTCGATGAACTGGAGGGGCGTCTCAGGCTGTTGGATTGTCACAATCAGGAAACACATATCGACGTTGGCAGCGATGATGTGTGACTGTTTGGAGAGGTTGGCCGATTTGCGGATGATGTAGTTCTTGCGGTCATCCAACTCGGTGATGAGTCCTTGCCGTGCCTGTTCGATGTCGCCTTCCACCTCTTGGGGGACGAAGGTCACCTTGTCGCCAATCGCCACAGGATTGGTGGTGCGGATACCACGAATGCGGAAGTTGCCTTTGACCTTGCAATCAAAGACTTCTCCCGCATCTGATTTGACAGTATAACTGTAGCCCGTGTTTCGTATGACGAGTCCGTGCACTTCTCGGATATTATACAGTCATGATTTCCTTGTTCTTGGCTTCGAGCATGCCATCAATCTTCTTGATGTACTTGTCGTGTGCCTTCTGAACCTTGTCCTCATAGTCCTTCTCCATGTCTTCTGGAGTGCCGGTCTTGATAGACTTCTTCAGTTTTTCGATGGCGTCGCGACGGGCATTGCGCACACTCACCTTGGCTGTCTCAGCTTCTTTTGAACACTGTTTGGTCAGCTCCTTACGACGTTCCTCGGTCAGGGCAGGGATGCCAAGACGGATGATCTCGCCGTTGTTCTCAGGCATGATGCCTACAGAGGAGTCGATGATGGCCTTCTCGATGACCTTGAGCATGTTCTTGTCCCAAGGTTTGATGGCAATGCTGCGGGCATCGGGTGTGTTGAGCGATGCCACATTGCTGAGCGGCACTTTGCTGCCGTATGAGTCAACACGAACTTCGTCGAGGATATGCACGTTGGCACGTCCTGCACGGATGCGGCTGAGGGCTTCTTCGAGGTGCATGGCTGCAAATTCCATCTTTTCCTCAGCGTCTTCCAAATACTTTTTTACGTCTTCCATTTTTTTATAAAGTTTAGAGTTTACAGTTTAGAGTTTAGGGTTTGGAGTTATTAAAAATCGATTTTCATCTGAGAGTCTTCTGCCACTTTGGTGTGGTCGAAGAAGAAATGGCCTCGTTTGTTGGGCACGTAGTGATAGGGCGAATCCGCCTTTTTGTCTTCCCCTCTGAGGAACCAATAGATTTCTTTCCATGTGTCTTCGTAGGGGTGCTCCTCACCAAACAGTTGCGGCTCCATGTTGCAGATGTTGCGCACGATGTGATTGATGCGAAGTCCTTCCTTGCCAGCTTCCATCAACAGCTTCTGTAGATTGGGTTCAAACCAACGCACGGCCTTCTGTCTTATCTCAGGAGATACTTTTTCTTCGTTCCATCGCTATAGACGGCGATGTACACGCCTGACTGGATGGGTGCTGCGGTCAGTTGCTGCCCGTTGAGGTCGTACCAGCCCACGATGCTCTGCTCTGCCGTCAGGATGTCCTTCACATCCACCGACTCCATCATGAAGTCGAAGGAGATGGTTCCGTCCTCAGCCATTTGGATGTTGTCGATGGACTTGCCCAGCAGCTTCACTCCCGCTGTGTTCTTGTTGTACATGAGGGCAGCAGGTGTGGAGGTGTCGGTCAGCGCACGGTTCACCACCAATGTCTCCGTGTTCGTCCAAGGGTAGGGCGAAGTGCTCAGGTGTCGGTTGTGCAGCCTCTTTTCATAATCCGTCCATTGTCTGGTGGTTCTTGGCTGAATTTCGTTCCATTGTTCATAGTCCAGATTGTCAGCATGGACTAAGTCGTAACGGAAGTGCCCTTCCACGTTGTTCACAGCGTTGTCCTCCCAGATGCTCGCCTTGAAATCCACATGTGTGATGAGCAGACCTTGTCCGGGCAGACCCACATCCCATCCTGTCCACTGATGGTTCTCCAGAAGATAGTACTCATTGGCGGTGTGACGGATGATGTAAGTCTCACCACCTTCCGATATAGGCTTCATGCCAGTGATGCTCGTTGGCTCCGTCAGTTCAGTAGGCTCTAACCATCCCAGATACATCTTTTCCTGTGCCGTATAGTTGGGAGGGCACCAGCCGAATCCCGTGAAGTTGCCACCATCCATCAAGTCCCACTCGTCGCATACGGAGAGGGCATAGACACTGGTGCTTGTCGGATAGATGTCGGGCAAGCCTAAACAGTGTGAAAACTCATGGCAGATGGTGCCGATGCCGCAGGAAGTGTTGTTTGTCCAGAGTTCAGCACTGCTGGTATTCCGCTGAATCTTCTTGCTGTCAGGGGTGTTGATTGCTGCTGACAGACCGCCTGTGCTTGGCCAGAGGTAACCATAACTCTTTGAGCCTTGATTGCCTGCATAGCCAGCCGCGATGAAAACGACCTGATCCACATAATTATCGCCATCCCAGTCATACTGAGCGAAGTCCCATTCGGGGTTCTCTTCCATCATCTTTCTGACTGCCTCTTCCTTGGCTGCGTTATGGTAGTTCTTGGTGTCTGCGTTGGCATTGCTGCTTTGTGCCTTTCTCGACGTCTTATAGGGACCGAAGACATCAAACTGCAAGTTGAGCTGTCCATTGGACTGCTCCTTGAAGTAGTCTGCCACACAGCCCTTGCCTGCTATGCCACTTTCGAACCCTGGCTGGTTCAGAATCTGGTCATAGAACTCCTTGGTGTGCTCCTCCTGAAAGTCCAGGTCGGAGAATGAGAGCAGGATGACCAATTGCTTGTAGGTCTTGCTGGCATCCCACGTGGTGATGGGTGCGGACAGTTTGCGTCTGCTTGCCGATGCCAGATTCCTCGACTCGGAACCTCTCTCCGTCAGGTCAGGCGTACAGCCACCCCTCACAAACTCTATCTCCTCTTGTGCCGCAAGGCGCAGAGGCCACAGAGCCAGTGTCAGCATGATGGTGATGATCGTTCGCTTCATTATATAAAAGTATAGAGTTTAGCGTTTAGGGTTTAGAGAGGGCTGACGCGGTGCTTATTGCAGAATCGTGCATCCCTCGCAAGGCTTCAACTGCTTGAAGAAGTCGTTGCCCTTGTCATCCACGAGGATGAAGGCTGGGAAGTCTTCCACGTCAATCTTCCAGATGGCCTCCATACCGAGTTCTGGATATTCCACACACTCGATGCTCTTGATGCTCGACTGCGAGAGTACAGCTGCCACGCCGCCGATGGTGCCAAGGTAGAAACCGCCATGCTTCTTGCAGGCGTCGGTCACCTGCTGGGTGCGGTTACCCTTGGCAATCATCACGAGCGATGCGCCATGATCCTGGAACTCGTCCACGTACGGATCCATGCGGTTGGCGGTCGTTGGACCCATCGAACCACAAGGATAGCCCTCTGGTGTCTTGGCTGGACCCGCATAGAGGATGGGGTAGTCCTTGAAGTATTGTGGCATGTCCTCACCCGCATCCAAACGAGCCTTCAGCTTGGCGTGGGCGATGTCGCGCGCCACGATGATGGTGCCCTTCAGGTTCACGCGGGTCGATACAGGATATTTGGTCAGTTCGGCACGTACAGCGTCGATGCCCTGGTTGAGGTCAATCTCGATGCCCTTGCCACCTTCGCCTGGACGACGATATTCCTCTGGGATGAGTTCCGTTGGATTGCTGTCCATCACCTCGAGCCATACACCGTCCTTGTTGATCTTCGCCTTGATGTTGCGGTCGGCAGAGCAGCTCACGCCCATGCCAATCGGACAGCTTGCGCCGTGACGGGGCAGACGAATCACGCGGATGTCGTGAGCCAGATACTTGCCACCGAACTGTGCACCCAGACCAATCTTGTACGCCTCCTTCAGCAGCTTCTGCTCCAGGTCGATGTCGCGGAAGGCACGGCCTGTCTCGTCACCTGTCGTAGGCAGCGAGTCATAATATTTGATGCTGGCCAACTTCACCGTCAGCAGGTTCTTCTCTGCCGATGTGCCGCCGATGACGAAGGCGATGTGGTAAGGTGGACAAGCCGCTGTACCCAGATGCTTCATCTCCTCCACGAGGAAGGGCAGGAGCGTGCCTTCATTCTGGATGGTCGCTTTCGTCATGGGGTAGAAGTAAGTCTTGTTGGCAGAGCCGCCACCCTTCGCCACCATCACGAAACGGTATTCAGCACCCTCCGTTGCCTCGATGTCAATCTGGGCAGGGAGGTTGCACTTCGTGTTCACCTCGTCGTACATGTTCAGCGGCGCGTTCTGTGAGTAACGGAGATTGTCCTGTGTGTAAGTGTTGAACACACCACGCGAGAGTGCTTCCTCATCCTCGAAACCAGTCCACACCTGCTGACCCTTCTCACCGTGGATGATGGCTGTACCTGTGTCCTGACAGAAGGGGAGGATGCCCTTGGCTGCCGTCTCCGCATTGCGCAGGAACTGGAGCGCCACATACTTGTCATTCTCACTTGCCTCAGGATCGCGCAGAATCTTCGCCACCTGCAGGTTGTGTTCGCGGCGCAGCATGAACTCCACATCGTGGAAAGCCTGCTGAGCCAGCAGCGTGAGTGCCTCCTTCGACACCTTCACGATTTCCTTACCCTCGAACTCGCCGACGGAGATACCCTCCTTCGTCAGCAGCCGATATTCTGTCTCGTCCTTGCCCATCTGGAACATGGGAGCATACTTGAATTCTGTAGTTTGAGCCATATCTTTTAATGTTTAGAGTTTACAGTTTAGCGTTTAGAGCGTTTTAGTGTTTAGCGTTTAGTGCTTTACCGTTTTAGAGGTGCAAAGATACAGATTATTATTAATCTATCAACAAACTTCCCCCCAAAAAACGGATTATCGCCAAAAATTATTGCAGAATCTCCCCAAATCATCGAAAATTATTTGGAAGTGTGGAGAAAAAGGAAGCCCATTGCAACTTTTTTTGTTTTTTCTTGACTTCTTTGCAATTTTTCATGTTTTACCATCGTATATACAAATAGAAGACCTCGAAAAATGGTGACAGATATAGAAACGAATCTGATAGAGGGGCTGAGGGAACGAAGCCCCAAGGCTCAGCAGACAATAGTTGAAAGATATGGCAGACATATCTTCAACCAGGTGGTGAGGCTGTTGCCGAGCGTGGAGGATGCCGAGGAGGTGTATCAAGATGTGTTCCTGAAGGTCTTTCTGAATATAAACAAGTATGACGAGGAGAAGGCTGCCTTCAAGACTTGGGTGTCACGCATCGCCTACAACGAGACCATCACCTGGCTGAGGCACAAGCGGCAAGAGATCATCTACTTCGAAGACCAGGACGGAGAGGCGGAATGGCTGTCGGAAGCGGAAGTGGAGGCGACCTTGGGACATCCCGACCCAGAAACAGTGCAACTGATTCGAGCAGCCCTGAAGCATCTGCCACCTGAGGAGAGAAGCCTCATCACGATGTTCTACTATGAAGAGATGAGCGTGAAGGACATCGCCTACGTGACCGACTCCCCACCGAACACCATCGCCTCGAAACTGTTCCGAACGAGAACGAAACTTTGTAAAATCATTCAAACGATACAATCATGAAAGAAGACCCTATCGAAACATTACGGCAACAGGACACGAACCTTCGTGACGCCATCAGGCTGGAGGAAGAGGCTTTGCCGCTGATGCCGGCCGACCTCAACGCTCGGCTGATGCAGCGCGTGGAGGAAGAAAGGGCGAAGGAGGTAACGAAAAGAAGACGAGTCCGTATGCTTTGGCCTTTAGTGGCAGCGGCATGTGTAGCAGCCTTGATAGCCGTCTTCCTCACCCCACCCAAAGGAACGCCAGAGGACGGAATGTCGGCAAGGAAGCCTATCGCCGTGAAAGTGGACAAGCCTAAAGGGGAGAAAGAAACGCCTCATGTGGAAGTGCCACAAAAGGCAACTCAAAAAGAAGCACCACAGAGGATTTCCATTCCATCGGAAGAGAAGGTGGCAGAGCAGCCTAAGATGAAACGACCAGCAGCTACGACCTCCCAACCGCTGTTGGCACAAAAGCCCGTCTCTGAAAAGGCCGTTACAGAAGAGGTGGTTGCAGTCGTGGAGCCCTCCACTGAGCAGTCAATCCCCGAAACGCCACAAAACGAGATGGCTACCGTCATGCTGACCGAACGGGACATTCCCATCACACGTCCAGAGAACTACCAATACACTCCAGAGGAAATCGCCCTGATGAAGAAGCAGGCCAACGAGGCTTACCTGAAATGGGTGGAACTGGAACTGGAGATTTCAAAATACACATTAGAAAAAATGGCACAGAAATAAAAAACAAGAACAATATGAAACGCTTATTCACTTTGCTGCTCATCGCATGCAGCGCATTTATAACCATTAGTGCCCAGCAGCGGGCAAAGAGACCGTCTCAGCCAACACCCATCCACGTCAAGGAGCTGTTCAACAACATCATCTACCATTGGGGGAATCCCTCCGATGAGGTTTATTCGGTCAATAAGAACCCCAACACCAATCTGATTGAGTCGAGTGTCAGGATTACCTACTTTGTGGCCGACAACGACAAGTATTCAGCAGCTAATCCCTCGTTGAATCTCAACGACATCAGCGAGGCATTCAAGCAGGATGAGCCCACCTCTTATCAACTGCTCCATCTGTCACCTGGCAACAACGAGTCTTTCTCGCTGAGGGCTGTTGATGGTAACGGAAAAGACAAGATTTACCTTGTCCGTGCTTCAAACAATGAGGAAATGTGGCTGCTCTGCACCAAGAACCCGGAGAACCCTCAGTTGCGCGACGCATACGCCATCAAATGGTCGCTCTCCAATGATAAAAGCAAGATTCTTGGCGGCATCTTCCAAATCACCTCCCTGCGCCCTGACCTCTATGAGAAGGAACTGGAGATGTCGAAGAATACCTTCAGGATTGACGGACGCGTGGGTTATGACCTGACGGACTCCCTCTATGTGGTCTATATGGCCGACACCAGCGAGGAACTGGACAAACTGGCCGATGATGCTTTTGTGGCATATATGCCTGTGGTGAACAAACGCTTTAATTACAGCGTGGAAATAGACAAACCCAAGGTGGGACGTATTCGTACCGTCATGCCAGACGGATCGCTCTGCCACTTGTGGACCAACCTCGACTTTGTGCCAGGCGAGACCTATCGCATCACCACCCACAACGGCTACTACGATGAAGATCGCGACTATGAGCGCCGTGTGGGACGCTATTCAGGGAAGAGTCTGTTGAATAGAGAACAAATCCAAGGGATTGATGACGTTATCAACACGAACGACGTAGTGGAAGACACGATACCAGTCTATAATGAGGGATACGTCTCCCCCGCCCTTGGTAAGGAGATATTCGCTCCTACACCTGAGCAGTCTATGCGAATCGAGAAGATCGCACAGGACATCCAAATGAACACGGAAGCCATTAAAACCACCTTCAGTTCTCTGGCACCTTTTGTGAAATTGGGGTCACTCACTGGCTCGGACAACTATTTCAAGCAAATCATCAAACTGAACAAGGAACTGGATGCGAAGTTTCAGAACTTCATCAAATACATGAATGGAATTGATGGTCTTCCTTATGATTGGAAAAACATCTATGGAGAGATTCTCAAGTTCTACTCCGAACAGAGCCAGGGATACGGAGAACTGTACAAGAACGTCGGTGTTCTGCCCAAGTCTGCCAAAGATGCTCAGAAACACGTCAACCAACTCATGGAGAAATACATGAAGGAAATGGGCAAGGCGATGACAGATGCGAAGTGATCGATTATCGGACATATATAATGAGCCCGTGCAGCGATGATGTTGCACGGGTTCATTTTTATGGATAATTTGTAAAATTTGGATGGATTTGTGTGATTTCTCCACGTAGTGGACTCAAAAAAGAATAAAAATTCGTAAGTTTGCAACGAAAATTACTAACTCTTTTACTTAACCAAGGCAAAAATATGAACAAGAAGACTTACGAGAGGCCGACAAGGGCATGGAGCTGGCTGGTCGTGGCCGCAGCCCTCACTTTCGGATTCAGCGCATGTTCGAGCGACGACGACGCGGTGGCAGAAAAGCCGACGGTGCCGACGGGCGCAGTCTCGACGGTGCATGTCAGCGTGGGCGCCGGCATCGGCGGCGAGGGAACACGCTCGTCGGTGGATAAAGTTTACAACGAGCAGACCGGCAAGACCAGCCGCACCCTCCAGTTCTCAGCAGGCGACCGCCTCTACATTTTCGGCGATTTGAACGACGGCAAGCATTTGTCAGGCTTCCTCGACATCGACGCCACGAGCATCGACAACACGAACGGCTCCGCCGCCACCTTCAGCGGCGACCTCCCCGTGTATGACAGCGATGGCAACAAGACGTCCTACGACTTCGGCAGTGTCACCAACCCGCTGGCCGTGTGCACAAGTCATAAGGCCGACCTCATCTCGGGCAGCTTCGTTTTTGGTGAGGATGGTTTTGTTGAAGACGAACCCGGTTATGCCCCTCTCTACAACTTCAAGCGCAGCATAGCCACAGGCAATGCCGACAACGTGAGCACGCTGATGACAACGGCGCTGCAAGTGTGGAGCACGACGTACTCGACCGACAAGGGCTTCACCGACTTCCACAGCCACCCTATCCTCAACTGCACCATCAGCGGATTGAAGGAAGATAACTATAATATGATTTTGCATCATTGGTCAGATGGGGATGACATACATCTGGACTACGATAATTCCGGTGTTTTCAAAGTAGCTGCCAATGGCAGCACCGCCAGCTTTGCCTTCAGCCCCTATGGAATATCTTATAACGGTGTGTTCCCAAGCAGAAACTATATGCTCTGCTTCTACAAAGGAGAAGAGTTAAAATACCAAGTTCCCCTCGGAAAGAAGACCTTGGAACTCGACAAGTTGTACAACGTGACGAAGACCGCATCCCTGGCATTAAAACAGTTGGAAATACAGAATGGAGAGGGTGTTGTGATCCTCTACCGTGCCGTGGATGAGAACTGCTGGTGCGATGCCATAGAGAATCATCCTGTTGAGAACAGCGGGTTCAAGGTTGATTGGGATAATATGACAGTTAAATATGGAGGTAAATATGTTTGTCGAGATGGCAGTCCCGTAGATCCTTATGCTTATATACAAAAAAATTGTTACCTCTCCGACTAAGGACCGTCGAACTAACCTCCAGACGCCCATCCCCTGACAAAGAGCGGCGCTTCGGGCAATGAGTGCCCATTGGGCAGAAATTCCACAAATCGGAACAAAATCAAACATTAAAGGGGAAGGTCGCAATCGCTGCGGCCTTCCCCTTTTCATTTGTGCGTTGTACGTTTCACATTGACAACTTAGCATTGACTTACAACAAGTTCATGCAACTGGTCACTCCCAGCGTGGTAGCTATGGCAGTCAGGATGGCTGCGAGCGTCTGGATGATGAATTTCCAAGTTTCCTTTTTCATGGTCTTTGTAAAGTTTGGAGTTGAGTGTTTAGAGTTTAGAGTTCCTTGCGGGGTGTGAGGTTGGAGTTCAGAGGTTAGAGAGGCTTTGGCGGGAGTTTGTCTGCTTGCGCACATCGCGTCAGCCTGCTCTAAACTCTAAACTCTCAACTCTCAACTAG
>JAFXVS010000001.1 GCA_017534815.1 Bacteroidaceae bacterium
CATATACAAAACATTCGGGAGGATTTTTCTGTCCCCCCGAATGGTTCTATACATTATATTATATATTATAATGTGTGCGGATTAGATGCCGAGAGAGCTCTTCACGGCGTTGGCAGCATTGTCAACAGCCTTGCCGGCTTCCTTCTTGCCAGACTCGACTGCCTTGTTGGCGGCGTCGTTGGCTGCATTGGCAGCGTTGTTGGCAGCATCGGCAGCGGCATTCTTGGCATCGGTGGCAGCACCTACCACAGCGTCCTTGGCACCCTCAGCCACAGCAGCGGCGTCGATGGGGAGAGCCTTGACGGCGGAAACGATGTTGCTCAGGGTCTCGTTGCCGGCGGTGAACTCGGCAATCTTCTCCTCGTTCTCGCTGATGAACTGCTGGAGCTTGGCGATGTAAGCCTTGGCCTCCTCGAGCTTGCCATCGGCCTGGAGCTTGGCGATGTATGCCTGTGCCTTGGCGAGGAGCGACTGGGTCTGCTCGGCGTCGTTGGCGGCTACGGCTGACGAGAGGGCGAGGATGGTAGCGTCGGCGTCAGCTTCGGGAGCTTCGGCTACGACAGAGTCGGCGGCGATGGAATCAGTTTCCTGACCACCCTTAACGGTTCCATTACATGCGGAGAAAGTGATGGCTGCAACAGCCACGATTGCATAGAAAATCTTTTTCATTTTGCTTTTAGTTTTTAAGAGTTGAACAATTATTTGGCTAAACCGTCGCAAAGATAGAGAGTTTTTTACTAACTTTGCAACGTGAAACAATTTTTTATGCAGATGAAGACGTTTTTAACACATATATTTACCGTTTGCTGCCTCCTGATGGCAATTTCGTGTGGTGAAGACCGCACTTATGAGTATGAGGAGAAGACGCAGCACAATCACTGGGTCTTCTCGGAGATGAAGGACAAGTACTTGTGGGGCGACTCGCTGAAGGAGTTCGAGCCGGCGTGGAAGAGTTTCTTCGCCAAGCCCTCGGAGTTCCTTCCGAAGGTGACGGCGAAGAGCAAGCAGGGGGACTCGTGGTCGTATGTGGAGGTGGACACGCTGATTGAGGACAGCCACCAGCGCGGCTACTTCCACCACGTCAATTCGTACGGCCTGGACTTCGTGCTGATGAACGACCCGACGGGTCAGACCACCAAGCAGGTGCTCCGCGTCATGACGGTCTATCCCAACAGTCCCGCCGAACGTGCCGGCCTGCTGCGCAACGACTTCATCTGCTCCTACAATTCCCAGAAGTTCACCAGCAACAACCTGACGAAACTGCAGAGCGGCGTGGCCCGCACACTGGAGGTTCGCCACATCACGCATGAGGAACTGGAAGGGCGCATCGAGTGGCTCGACACGGTCACCGTCCAGCTCCCTGCCTCCGAATATGTGGAGGACGAGGCGTTCCCCATCTCCACCATCTGTCTGGCGGAGGGGAAGCGCATCGGCTACTTGATGTGTACCCGTCTGGTGGAATATCCCATCGAAACGGGATCGCCCCGTGGTGCATCGCCTGTCTATCGTGATGACCTCGACCGCATCATGAGCGACATCCGCCAGTCGCACATCGACGAGCTGGTGCTCGACCTCCGTCTGTGCAACTACGGCACGATGGAGATGGCGCAGCGTCTGGCAAGCTATGTGGTCAGCCCCGAATGTCTCGGCTCGACCTTCGTCAAGACCTATTGGAACGACCGCTATACGGAGAACAATCAGACGATTCCTTACGATATGTCCGTCGCCAATCTCGGTCTGAACCGCATCTACATCCTGACGAGTTCCTACACGCAGGGCGCTGCCGAGTGGCTCATCCATGCCCTGCAGCACTCGATGGGCGAGGAGCGTGTCATCCTCATCGGCAAGGCGACGAAGGGTCAGAACGTGATGACGCAGGAGGTGGGCGACAATTTCCATGTACATCTCTTCCCCGTGGTGGCCTATGTGGCTGACGGGTCAGGCGACTACGAGTACGGCTCCATCTCGCCCACCATCGACGTCACCGAAACCGACTATATCACGCTCCTCGACTACGGCGACCCCAACGAGATCCTTCTCAACACCGCTATCAGCCATATTCTCGGTCTTATCAGCCAACTGACGAACGAAGCAAGCGCAGAGTGAGTTTACTCATTATGCCTTGCAAGGAGGAAGAAGACGAATGTCAAAATGACAGCGAAAACGAGGGGAAATCGGACAATTCGTCAGAAGAATAGCGCATGGAATGATAGTTGCTGATGCATTTGGTCAGAATGTAAAACTAAAAACCAAGTGCTATTATGAACAACAACTATCAGAACAATCAGAACCAGCAGCCGACTGGAAAAGAGGTTCTTGAAAGATATGCAACGAACCTCGTGGAGAGGGCGAAGAACGGAAAACTCGACCCTGTCATCGGCCGTGACGAGGAGATCCGACGGATTCTCCAGATTCTCAGCAGAAGGACCAAGAACAATCCTATCCTCATCGGTGAACCAGGTACGGGTAAGACCGCCATTGTCGAGGGTCTCGCCAGACGTATCGTCCGTGGTGACGTGCCCGAAAACCTGAAGGACAAGCAACTCTACTCCCTCGATATGGGTGCCCTTATCGCTGGCGCCAAATATCAAGGCGAGTTCGAGGAACGACTCAAGGCGGTCGTCAAGGCGGTCGTGGAGAGTCAGGGGCAAATCATCCTCTTCATCGACGAGATTCACACCCTCGTGGGAGCCGGTCAGACGAGTGGCGCGATGGATGCCGCCAACATCCTGAAGCCCGCATTGGCTCGTGGCGAATTGCGCAGCATCGGTGCCACCACCCTCGACGAGTACCAGAAATACTTCGAGAAGGACAAAGCCCTCGAACGTCGATTCCAGACGGTGATGGTCGATGAACCTGATGTGCCGTCGTCCATCTCCATCCTGCGAGGTCTGAAGGAACGTTACGAGAACCATCACAAAGTTCGTATCAAGGACGAGGCCATCATCGCCGCCGTCGAACTCAGCAACCGTTACATCACCGACCGCTTCCTGCCCGACAAAGCCATCGACCTGATGGATGAGGCAGCCGCCAAACTCCGCATGGAACGTGATTCCGTGCCCGAGGAGATTGACGAACTCAGCCGTCGTCTGAAGCAGATGGAGATTGAACGCGAGGCCATCAAGCGTGAAGGTGATAAGGAGAAGCTGGCCGAACTGAACAAGATCATTGACACCCTCAAGGCCGACGAGCAGAAGCAGCGTGCTAAGTGGGAGGGCGAGAAGGCGCTCCTCAACCAAATCCAGAGCGACAAGCAGCAGATTGAGCAGCTCAAGTTCGAGGCTGACAAAGCAGAACGCGAGGGCAACTACGGTCGTGTGGCCGAAATCCGCTACGGCAAACTTCAGCATTTCGAGGAGGACATCAAGGCCGTGCAGGCCAAACTCGCCGAAGCGCAGGGTGGGGCAGCCCTCGTGAAGGAAGAGGTGGAGAGCGAAGACATCGCCGATGTGGTGAGCCGCTGGACGGGCATCCCTGTGAGCAAAATGCAAACCTCCGAGCGCACCAAACTCATCCATCTCGAAGAAGAACTCCACAAGCGTGTCATCGGTCAGGACGAAGCCATCCGAGCTGTCAGCGACGCTGTGCGCCGTAGCCGTGCAGGACTCCAAGATCCGAAGCGACCCATCGGTTCCTTCATCTTCCTCGGCACGACCGGTGTGGGTAAGACCGAACTCGCCAAAGCGCTCGCCGACTACCTCTTTGACGATGAAACCATGATGACCCGTATCGACATGAGCGAGTATCAGGAGAAGTTCAGCGTCACCCGACTCATCGGTGCGCCTCCTGGATACATCGGCTATGAGGAGGGCGGTCAACTCACTGAGGCTGTGCGTCGCAAACCCTACAGCGTCGTGCTCTTCGACGAGATTGAGAAGGCTCATCCCGACGTGTTCAACACCCTTCTGCAGGTGCTCGACGATGGTCGTCTGACCGACAACAAGGGACGTGTAGTGAACTTTAAGAACACCATCATCATCATGACCAGCAATGCCCAGCGTGATCAGCTCCGCAGCATCTTCCGTCCAGAGTTCCTCAACCGAATCGACGACATCATCACTTTCTCGCCCCTCAACGAGGCAGAGATCCAGCAGATTGTCCGTCTGCAAGTCGATAAGGTTGTCAAGATGGTCGCCCAGAACGGCATCACGCTCAACGTCACCGATGACGCCATCCGTCTCATCGCCAAAGCTGGTTTCGATCCGCAGTTTGGTGCCCGTCCCGTCAAGCGAGCCATTCAGGACAAGCTCCTCAACGAGCTCAGCAAGCGCATCATCAGCGGCGAAATCGACCACGACAAGCCCGTCACCGTCCAAGTCGCTGGCGACGAACTCACCTTCGAACAGTAATTTTTACCTTTACAGTTGTAAAAATCGAGGTATAAATCATTATTTTTTTATCTTTGTCAAAAAAAGGGAGGAACATTTTACATTTGTTTCTCCCTTTTTCGTATCTTTGCACTCGAGAATATATGATAAAGTGAGCGTCGGCCGATGAGGGTCGGCATAAAAGAATTGTATAACTTATTAACATCTGAGAATTGAATGATGAAAGAGGAAGAATTACCTCCTTTCAACTTTCCCATTGAGGACAAGTCGGAGAAAATTATCAAGGTCATCGGCGTAGGTGGCGGTGGCGGAAATGCGGTGCAACACATGTGGGAAGAGGGCGTGAAGAACGTCTCCTTCATAGTGACAAACACAGACAGTCAGGCTTTGGTGCCGAACAAGGTGCCGAACAAGATTCAGTTGGGCGACGGTTTGGGTGCTGGTGGCGACCCTGAGATGGGTCGTAAGAAGGCTGAGGAAAGTCTGGATGCCATCAAGGCGATACTTGACGAAGACACGAAAATGGTCTTCATCACTGCAGGTATGGGTGGCGGCACGGGAACTGGTGCTGCGCCAGTGATTGCCCGTGCGGCGAAGGAAATGGGCATCCTGACTGTGGGTGTGGTGACGCTCCCCTTCAAGATGGAGGGGAAGAAGCGCATCGACATCGCCCTGAAGGGTATGGAAAAGATGCGCAAGAACGTGGACTCGTTGATTGTGATTAACAACGAGAAACTTTTGGAGGATGAGCGCTTCGTGACGATGGATTGGGAAGAGGGAATGCAGAAAGCGGATGAGGTGCTGACGATTGCGACGAAGACCATTGCCGAAATCATTACGGTGAGGGGTAAGGTGAACCGAGACTTCAACGATGTGAATACGGTGATGAAGAATGGTGGTGCAGCAATTGTGTCGATTGCAAAGGCGAGCGGTGAGAAGCGCATCTTGAAAGCGATGTCGGAGGCGGTCAACTCTCCTCTGATTGCAAACATGGACAAACAACGGACAAAGCGTTTGCTCTATATCGTGTACAGCGGCAACAAGAATCCTGCGAAGATGGCGGAGTTGAAGGAAATCAATGAGTTTATGGAGGGTTTTGACGAAAACATCGAGGTACTCTGGGGACATTATCAGGACGATTCATTGGAGGATGACATCAAGGTGGCCATTGTGGCGACAGGTTTTGACCCTGCTGATGGTCAAACGGATACGGAACGGGGCGAGGCAAATGAACAGGAGCACATGCAGCAGCTGCGTCAGAAGTATTATGCCACACCGACAGATCCGATCGGGGAGAAGAAAAGTCTCTCAGATGGAGTGAAGAAAAATACCCCGTCGATCGGTGATGAGGGATCTGAGTCCGTAGATGTAGCATTTACTGAACCAGTTGAGGTGGTGCCAGATGAAGTGGTGACGATTGATGTTCCAGAAGAGGAGTTAGAGCCGAAATCACGCTCATTTTGGACAAGATTGGTGGAAAAATTGAAAGTTTTGATGGAAGAAGAGTGATGGGAAAGATTTTTTTCCTTACCTTTGTCCCGTTAACTCAAAAACGATGGAATTATGATAGTATATCCTAATGCGAAGATTAACATTGGTCTGAACGTCGTGGAAAAACGTCCGGACGGCTACCATAATCTGGAAACAGTATTTTATCCGATTGGTCTGCAGGACATCTTGGAGATCCATAAGATTGAGAAAGATGCCCCAGCTTGTGGCTATCGACTGAAGGTGACGGGCACAGTGTTGGCGGGTTCGCCTGAGGACAATTTGGTGGTGAGGGCGCTGAAGTTGCTGAAGAAAGACTTCGACCTGCCTCCCGTAAGTATCGGGTTGTACAAGCACATCCCGACTGGTGCAGGTCTGGGTGGCGGTTCATCTGACGCAGCTTTCACGGTGAAGACGTTGAACGAGCGTTTCAAACTGGGGCTGACCATCGAGCAGATGGAAGACTATTGTACGCAACTCGGAGCTGACTGTCCGTTCTTCGTGCAGAACAAACCTGTGTTTGCGACGGGTATCGGTAATGTGTTCCATCCCATCGAACTGGATTTAAAGTACAAGCAATTGGTGCTGGTGAAGCCAGACACATTCGTTTCCACCAAGGACGCCTATGCTAAAGTGAAGGTTCTGCATCCCGAGAAGCAGTTGCCAGAACTCCTCTCGCAACCCATCGAGACGTGGAAGGATACGGTGGTGAACGACTTCGAAGCGAGCGTCTTCTCCAAGTATCCTGAGATTGCTGCCATCAAGGACAAACTCTACGACCTTGGTGCCGTCTATGCCAGCATGTCTGGCAGCGGTTCCAGCGTCTTCGGCATCTTCGAAGACCCTGTGGAGAATGTCGATGAGAAGTTCAGCGGTTTGTTCTGCCGTCAACGGGAACTGTAGAAGGGAATATACCTAAAGGCTTCATACAATAATGGAGCCTTTTTTTCGTTTTAAGAGGTATGGAAAGGAAGATATTCCACATATTGATATATATAGGGGTTTTGATGTTGGTGGCGTGCAGCAACGAGGGCATAGCGTTCAAGAAAGCGGAACAGAGTTATGCCATCGGTGAGTATTATGCGGCAAGTATCAACTATAAGAAATCCTACTCGCGTTGTACGCCAAAGGAAAAAGATAAGCGGGCTGTGCGGGCTTTCATGATGGGTGAGTGCTATCGCCACATCGGTTATACGCAGAAGGCGATGGCGGCTTATACGAATGCTATCCGATACCATATTCCTGATAGTACGGCTTATCTGCATCTGGCGCGTCAGCAACTGAAGGCTGGTCAGTATAAGCAGGCTGCACAAAACTTTAATCAATATTTGGAGTTCGATCCTGGCAACGAATTGGCACGTAGCGGTTTGCTGTCGTGTGAACTGGGTCCTCAATGGAAGGCAAAGCCGAATCAATATAAGGTGAAGAAGGAGACTGTGTTCAACTCGCGCCGTTCAGATTATAGCCCTTTGCTGGTAGGTGATGATGCCAGTCAGCTGGTGCTTTCCTCTACTCGCAAGGAGTCTTTAGGTGATGACATCTCTGGGGTGACGGGTTTGAAGTTTGGTGACCTTTTCTTCTCTCGAAAAAACGAACAGGGCAAGTGGCAGGCAGTGGAAGCGATTGAGGGTGAAGTGAATACGGAATATGACGAGGGCGCTCCTTGTCTCAGTCCTGACGGTAAGACGATGTACTTCACCCGTTGTTCCAGCGACCCCGACTATCCTCGTTTTGCAGAGATTTGGCAGTCGCAACGTAGTGATGCAGCTTGGAGCAAGCCCACCAAGTGCGCTATTTCTCGCGACACCCTCACCTCTTTTGCCCATCCTGCCATCAGTCCTGATGGTGAATGGCTTTATTTCGTCAGCGATGCAGAGGGTGGGGAAGGTGGTCTTGACATCTGGCGCACACGCATTCTCAGCAGCGGTTTTGGTGGTATGGAGAATGTAGGTCGCCCCATCAATACGGCTGGTGATGAGATGTTTCCTTCTTTCCGTCCTAATGGCGACCTCTACTTTTCTTCTGATGGACATCCTGGTATGGGTGGCCTCGACATCTTCATTGCTCATGAAGATTCCATTCGTGGCACCATCGTCGAGAATCAGCAATACCCTCTGAACTCTTCTGCTGACGATTTTGGTATGACCTTTGATGGTGTGCACAATCGGGGATTCTATTCTTCTTCACGTGGTGACGGCAAGGGATGGGAACATATCTTCTCTTTCGAATGTCCTGAGATCTTGCAGACGGTGACGGGTTGGGTCTATGAGAAAGACGGTTATGAACTGCCAGAAGCTCTCGTCTATATGGTGGGCAATGATGGCACCAACCTGAAACTCTCCGTGAGGGGCGACGGTTCGTTCACACAGGTGTTGAAGCCTGGTGTGGATTATGTGCTGTTGGGCACTTGCAAGGGTTATCTGAATGTGAAGAACGAAGTCCGTGTGGAACCTGAGGATGAGGAAGAGAGTCATGAATATACCTTGCAGTTCCCTTTGCCGCCCATCAATATCCCTGTGCTCATTGATAATATTTTCTACGAATTCGACCGTGCGGACTTGACGCCTGAATCGACAGAGGCGCTTGACAAACTGGTGGATATGATGAATGAGAATCCCAATATCACCATCGAACTCTCTGCCCATTGCGATTATCGTGGTGAGGATGCCTACAACCAGCGGCTTTCCCAAAGGCGTGCTGAGTCAGTGGTTCGCTATCTTATCCAACACGACATCGCCAAAGACCGTCTGACAGCTGTAGGTTATGGTGAGACACGTCCGAAGATCATCACCAAGAAATTGGCTGAGACGCTTTTGGCTGGTGATCCAAAGGTGGAGGTGCAGGTGAATGATACTTTGACGGAAGCCTACATCATGCGCGTCAAGGACAAGGACGAGCAGGAAGTGCTCAATGCCCTCAACCGTCGTACAGAATTCCGTGTGTTGCGCACCACCTATGGCACAACGCTCAACGAATACAAGCCAGAGGAAGAGGAACGCAAGGCGGCTGCCAAACGAAAAGATGAAGCCATCGAGGAGGACGACTTCATCTTCTAACCAGCCTGTGCTGGACAATATCTCTTGATAGCCTTTTACTATTCTTCCTTATGCTTCTGCTGCAGGCTCTTCTGCTGGTTCTTCAGCATTGTTCTCTTCTCCCATTTCTTCGCCAATGAACTGGTATTCGAACTTGTCGCTCTTGGCTGATGGGAACTGGGAACGTGGGTCGATTTCAGGACGGCTCTTCAGATGTTCGATGATGCGGTTGTAGGCATCCATCGCACTGCAGGCTCTGAGGCGTACACGGAAAGGAGTGTCCACATACTTGCACTTGCCTGTCTCAGGAATGATCAAGACGCGCTTGAAGGTCAGTCCTGCTTCCCACCAACCGATATTCTCCTCGTTGAGGGCATCGAGAATGCTCTTCTTGCGTTCCGCCATCGTGACGACACGCTCCATCTTCTGCTCCTTGCGTAGCGCTTCCTCTTCCTTGAACTGTTCCAGCGTCTCTGCCTCAGTTTTCAGGAAGAGCACATAGTTGGAATAACTCACCTTCAAACGGAAGGGGTAGATGTTGGACGAACTGAGGAAAGTGGTGATGCGGCTGGCAGCATTGCTTTCAAGTTTGATTTCTTCGATTGAACGAAGAAAATCGATGGCATCTTCTACAGACTTTGCCAAGTATTCGTGGTCAAAATATCTAACGTATAAGTTCATTTGTGTTGTTTTGGTTGGTTTTTTCGAGTGCAAAGGTAGTGATTTAATTTGAAAATCAAAAACTAAAAATCAAAAATTTGTTTTTCTAATTCTCCATTCCGCAGGATAGAGGTTGTTTGCCCTGTTTCCAATATTCTTGACGAAGCCGAGTGGATGTCCTTGATAGGTGATGATCACATAGCCCTTTGGCGTGTCAGCAGACAGTTGCAACGCTTCCGTACGCAGATAGGCGATGGCTTGTTCTTCTGACACTTCCACCATTGGGAAAACTTCTCGATTGAGGTTGTTCAACATGGCAAGGCTGTGGTTAGGACGTCCATGCTTGTCGGTCTGCATGGGGTCTTCCATACCAGCGTACACCACTTTCAATGTGCGCCTTGCTAATTGCAACAAGCGTTCAGACTTGTTTTTCTGCCGATGACTATTCCCTTCTTCTTCGTCAGCTGTCTTACGTAACACGCTGATGAAAAAACCTTCTCCTTGTACACGATGTGGATAGAAATGGGTGTTCATCTCCGTCAGTCCCCATTCTTTCAGCGGATGGCACGACAGCACCTCTGCTCCTAAGGTCTCAGCCATCCAGGCGACATTCTCTTCGTCCTCTTTGGGGTTGTAGGTGCAGGTGCTGTAGATGAAGAGCCCATTTTCCTTGAGGGTGTGCCAGATGTTGCTCACGATGTCGCGTTGGCGTTTCCAGCATACCTCCACATTGGCAAGACTCCATTCTTCGATGCTGGCAGGATCCTTGCGGAACATCCCTTCGCCCGAACAAGGTGCATCGCAAATGATGAGGTCGAACACGTCGCTGAATGCTTGGAAGTCTTCTGCATAATTGTTCGTCACGATGCAGTTGGATTGTCCCCATTTCGTGATGTTCTCAGCCAAGATGTTCGCCCTTTGTCTCACCACCTCGTTTGCCATCAGCAAGGAACCTTCAGGCAGTTCAGACAGAGCCAATGTCGATTTCCCTCCTGGCGCAGCACATAGATCAAGTGCTACGATGGGTTCCTGCACATATTGTTTCAGAATATGCGCCAAGAACATGGACGAAGCCTCTTGTACATAGTAACATCCTGCGTGAAAGAGCGGGTCGAACGTGAACGACGGACGCTCTTTCAAGTAGAATCCGTCTTTACACCATGGAACCCTCTCAGCCTCTTTCAACATCGCAAGTTCTTCTGCTGCAACCTTTTTGGGGTTGATGCGGATGCTGGTGGGAGCGGGCAAAGACAGCGCCTCAGCGAGGAATTTGTATTCCTCCTTGCCCAGTACTTCCGTCATCATCCTCCTGAAGTCTTCAGGCAGTTCTTTTGTGTCGATTCTCATACTGCTATCGCTTTTCTGCTGCAAAGGTACGCATTTTTCATGAAGAATGATGAATGATGAATTAAGAATTGATAATTGGCTTGCCAAGAAACCTCAAATCTCACCTTTCACCTTTCTATTAATATTCATGATGGTTTGATGCCACTCTTGTTGACGTTTTTCTCATGGATGTCGCAACAGCATTCGACACATGAAACTGCCATCAGAAGCCACCTCTGCAATGCCATCCTTGGAGGCATTCGACAAAGCATTGTGCCATTGATAATCAATAGCCTTAGGCATGCAATCCGGATTCCCTCCCACTATCTTTCCGACAATGAATGCCGAATCCGTACGGAAGAACGGTTCTTTCTCCTGCCCCATTGCCACCAATGCGGCAACAGCCAGCACGAAAGTGAGAATTATTCTTTGCATATTATTTGCCAATTGCTTTCTCCAATTCCTCCCTGATGGTCTCCACACCTGGGAAACCGATGGTCTTGAAGGTCTGATTGCCATTTCTGTCATAGATGGCATAGGTGGGGATACCCTCTGACTCATACTTGTTGAGGATGTAGCTGTACTGCTCCTTGGTCAAATAGTAGTGGTCACCATCAATTTCCTTGATCATCTCCTGCCAAGTACTAAGGGGCGAGGTGGACGAAGTGATATAGACAAATTGGATGTTCTTGCCCTTCATATCTTCCTTCATCGGCTTCATTGCCTGATGACCTGCACGACAAGGTCCGCACCAAGTTGCCCAGATGTCGATAACCACCGTCTTGCCCTTGTATTTGTCGAGAATGGTTTGGAGAATGTTTTCAGGAGCCACATCGTCGTACTTTTGGAAGAATACGCTCTCCTGACTGGTCAGCTGCTGAGCAATACGTTGCTGTTCTGCCTGATACTCGTGAACAACAGCCTTGCAGTCCTCATGCTTCATCGTTTGAAGCACACGATTGACGAATTGTTCATCTTCCTTTTTCAAAAGCATTGGTACCAACTGAAGATCCCGATTATAGTTGGGGCGTTCCACCAACTGCTCCTCATAAGCAACCAGAGCGGTATCCCAGAACGCTATGCTACAAGGGGAGCCAGGTTCATTCAGATACTTCCATGTATAAGCACTTTCTTCTTCTGACAAAGAAAGAAGTTCCTTGTTCTTCTGATAATTCTCTTCAAAGCCATCACTGGTCTCATAAACCGTTCCGTCTTCATCCAATCTGAATTGGCTATAATTGGTAGCAAACTGGCGTGACCATTTGATGTAGTTTTCTTCTGCTGCCATACAGAGCAGGTCTTTGGCAGCTGTAGTGTATTTGGCCTTCTTGAAAGCAGCCACCCGTTGGTTGAAGAGATCCGTCAGGCATTGTAGGCGTTCTTCCTTCGTCTTGCACTTCCTGACTTTGAGGAAGTTTTCTTCGTCCATACAATATGGTTCAAAAGTGTTGTCGGCATCAACTAAGTCCATGTTGGTCTTGGCAAGGTAGCCCTTGAAAGCGATGAACGGACGATTGTCTGTGGTAACCTTCATCAAGATGGAAGTTTCTTGACCTGGGGCGATAACGATATTGGAGAATGCCAGACCCTGAACGCCGACACTCACCTCACGAGCCAGCCACAGGGGCATCTCAATCTTCACAGTACCGTCGTCAGCAAACGGGAAGAACTTATCAACACGTTCTCTGGAACCTAACGGTGTGAACCCTCCCACATAAAACTCCAGTTTCATCCCAGGCTTATAGCCGAGCATCTTCACCTTGATGGTTGCTACACCTTTATTAATCTTAGCGACAGGCAGCGTCTCGTCTTTGGCATAGGTCACATTTTGCCAGTCGGCAGGCAATTCCAGTTTCTTCTTCGCCTTGCTGTTGCAGATGTTCCAAAAATGGAAAGCTCCTTCGGAATCACCTTCTGAGAAATCCATCTCTTCCGTGTCGAGCGGCACGGGTTGGAAATGAAGGGCAAGGCTTGCCTGTCCGCTTTGAGGCATCCAGAAGAGGGAGTCAGGCACCAGGTCGAACTCCTTCTCTGTAGTTGCCTCGCCACCAGTGATGACGTACGTCTTGCCGTCAGGAGTCTGCAAGAACGACTCCTTGGCAAAGCGAATCCAATAACCTGGATTATAGTTAACATCGACATGCAGCACCGTTTCCGTCTGCTTCATCTCCACTTTGGTGATTTCAAACTCAGCGTTAGATCTTCCCATAAAAGCCGATGGATTCTCCCATACGACCGATTTCTGTCCCATTGCCATCATTGTGACAACCGCCAGCACAAAAGTGAGAATTGTTCTTTTCATATTGTTGTTGGTTATTTGTTGACCTTTGGTTTTAGTCTTTGCAATTTTTTCGTTTTTATAATTGATTGGGGAAGATGGGATTCAATGTAAGACGGATCGGAAACCATCTCATAGAACTTTTCATAGTGTTCGCCAAAGATACGACGCGCATAGGTTTCTTTATCAGCGCCACCTGCCACGGAAACGAAGCGAACTACCTTGTAGGTGCTGTCTGGGAGTTGGGATAGATAGATGAGTCCTGAACAATTCATAAAAGACATCAGTTCCAACGACGTACCATCATCCTTATAATAATATGTCCAGAAATCTCCCCACACTTTCAAACTGTCTCCAGCCTCCTCGGTATCTACAATGTTGCATACAGGGATATACGCATCATATGGATCATTGCAAGCGAGGCAATCATGAATGTACGTGTCGATAGCCATTGTTATTGGACTGTCTTCACTCATTTCCTCTTCTTGTGTTGACGTTATAGCATTTTGACAAGCAGTAAGTATGCTAACCGCCAGCACGAAAGTTAAAATTGTTCTTTTCATATATTTATTTCTCTTTCTTATCCACTTTATTGAAGAATATTTTCATCGCGCCCACATTGCGAGCATCAGCATTGATGTCGTAGAGTTTTCCCTCTTTGTCGAAGATCTTATAGTAGGGGAAGCCATCCACTTGCAGGAACTCTTCGATGGCAC
>JAFXVS010000038.1 GCA_017534815.1 Bacteroidaceae bacterium
ATGACAGCCAAACCCTTAAAGACCAAATAGGGGTCGGGGGTGATGGGACAGGTGATGTCGGGGGAGAACCGGAAGGTGTTGCCACCTGTGACGAATACATGGAGGTCGGGATGCTCGGGCAGGAGGGAACGGATGTAGCCTTCTATCTCGAAACGGGCACCATTGACAACTGCAGAAAGCATGTGGGTGCGGGTGTCATGTCCCAAAAGTTGTGCTTCTGGTTCGGCTTCAATCTGGGGCAGGAGGGCGGTATGCTCATGCATGGCATTGAGCCTCAACTGTACGCCTGGCGAGATGGCACCTCCCAACAGATGACCATCGGCCGAGAAGAGGTCGTAGGTGATGCAGGTGCCTGCGTCGATGATGAGGAGGGCATGGTCAGGGTCTTGGGCTATGGCTCCTATGTCAGCAGCCCAGCGGTCTGCCCCATAAGTGGCAGGCACACCTGTGACGGGCTTGATGGGGCAAGGAACGGAAGGGGTGAGCCAAAGGACTGGAACCCCAAGGGTGTCCAGTGCTGCCTTCAACTCCTCATCCTCACCTGCCACCGTGGAGATGCGCACATCTGTGATAGGATATGCTGCCATCAGCCGTGCAAAGGTGCCTCCCCACGGCTCATAACGACGTTCCTGCCATACGATGTCTGTGTCCATGACCGCCAACTTGGCGGATGTGTTGCCGATGTCTATGAGTAGATGCATGTGTTGGGTTGAGAGTTGAGAGTTTAGAGTTTAGAGGAATGAGGAATTAGGAATGAGGAATGAGGAGTTAGGAATGAGGCATGAGGGGGATGAGAGTTGAGAGTTGAGAGTTTAGAGTTTCTTGGCGAGCCAAGCGTGCTAAAGATACGATTAAGAGTTGAGAGTTGATGGTTTAGAGTTTAGAGTTTAGAGTTTAGAGTTTAGAGAACCATGCGGGGTGTGGGGTTAGGGGTTAGCGATGGGCGGTTACCAGGAACCGCCACCGCCGCCTCCTCCGCCACCACCGGAGAAGCCACCACCGCCGCCACCAGAGAAGCCACTGCTGGAGTTGTCGTGGCTCACGATGTTGATGGCACTCTTCGTGGATGAGAAGAGATTGCTGGTCATGTGAGAGAGGTATGCATTGCCATAGAGCGGTGTGGCAGTCTTGTACCAACTGGGTTGCTCGACCTCGATGTCCTTGAAGAGGTTGGTCCATTTGTTGGTGAGTCCGAAGACCATCGCATAGGGCAATATCTTGTAGAAGTATTCTGGATCATCCTGCTGCAGCGCCTCCAGACGTGATTTTTCAGCAGTCTTGATAAACTCCTTGAAGCCCAACAGGCGTCCACACATCTGCAAACGGTATTCAGTATCAACGTTGAAATGCCCGATGCATTCGCCCAAGAGGAAGCACACCACAAACATGGCGATGCTCAGCTCTTTCCCCATAGGAGCGCCATAAGCAAGGATAGTGTATAGATAAGTCAAGCACATGATGCCCATCACCACCGCCTTGCCCAAGAAGATCAGCACCTGCTTCCACTTGCTGCCAAAGAGGTCTTTGTCGCTGTTGTACAGACGGAAGAATGCACCTACCGTGAAAGGCAGCGCCCACAAGAATGCTGCTGTAATCCACTCGTCCCAGTCAAATGTTTCCAACACGGAGTTGGTGGCGAACACGCAGGTGGTAGATAGAATCAGGAAGAAGTACAGGAAGACAGGCATTTCGTAGGAAGACAGTGCCTTGTCACCCCTAAAGTTCTTCTTCAGTTCTGTCTTGAACTTATCCGCAGCAGAAGGATCGTGTGACATGTGGCTCAGATTGGCGGTCTGATTGCCCTTGAACAAGAGTTCCATCATCTTCTTCTGATAGGTGGGAGCGTCCTTGGGCAAGTCCTTCAGCTTGGTCAGCACCACCTCCGTCCTATGAAACACAGAACCTTTCTCCTTCTCCTCGATGCTGATGTAGCCCCGTCCTGCAAGCCACGGTATCATCGAAGCCATATCCTCCGTATCCACACTGTCGTCAATGATTGTGCCCACTTCTGCGCTGCAGATGTCATCAGGAGGATAGAACTCTATCACCTTGACAGGCTTCGGCTTTTTCACCTTGAAGAAATAGAAGATAATCAGCAGAATCAGCATGACGGAGAGACCGAAACTGATATAGTGGAGCACATGGTTGGCACTCAGGACATCTTCATAATAGCCCTCCGGCAGTTTGGCGTAGAGGGTGATGCCATGATGAGGGGGAATGTTCACCGCCTTGCCACGAATGAAGTTCTGGTTCGCCTTGACCGTCAAGTCCTTCACGAGGTTGATGGTACTTCCATACGTACCGCTATACACCTCCAGACGCTGCTGAATGTCGGCAGGCAAGGGTTTCTCAAATTCCACCTTGAAGCTGAAGGTGTCAATGCGTTCGTTGAAATCCGTACCCAAAATGGTGTGGAAGATATAATCATAATTGGGACGGCGATCCTCACGATAGACGTACTTGTAGCGGATGACATACCGATGGGCACCCTCAATCTCATGCCACTCGCTGCCAATGCGGATGACGCAGTTTTTGTCATCACTGTCTTCGGTCGTGTAGTCACCTCCTTCCACCTTGATGTCCTCCACCTCACTTCTATACTGGAAGACCCTCCAGTCTTGCACCACTTGTCCTTGAATCACTTTCTGCTCATTGCCTTCATCCTGAGAGACATCATGCTCCATGGAGAACGAACGAGGAATGTAGCGATAAATGCCGTGACGTGGTTCCTCGAAAAACACATCTATCGTCTCTGTGATGTCCCAGACATTGTCCCGATGCACGACAGCATCCACACGGTAGTTCGTATAGTAGAACCCACCCCTGTCTGCCTTTGCCGTCATCGTGAAGGCCATCAACAGGCATAACCATAAAAGTCTGTTTATCTTCATGATTCTATAATTTTACATCCACAACCTTGCGTTCCTGCTCACTGTCCACCTCGTACATGGACAGCGTCTTAAAGCCGAACATGCCTGCAATGAGGTTGAGGGGGAACATCTGACAGCTGTTGTTGTACTGCCTCACGCTGCCATTGTAGTAACGGCGGGAGAAAGCGATTTCCTCTTCCATCTTCGAGAGCCTTTCCTGCAAGTCCAAGAAGTTCGTGTTTGCCTTCAGTTCAGGGTATTTCTCCACCACCACCAACAAAGAGTGGAGCGCATCACCAATCTTCATTTCGCTGTCAATGGCTGTGTTCAGATCGCCCTTCTGTGCATTGACACGCATCTTGGTCACTTCCTGCAAAGTGTCCGTTTCGTGTTTAGCATAGCCCTTCACGATGTCCACAAGGTTAGGAATCAAATCATAACGTTTCTTCAGGTACACATCCATCGTGGAGAAAGCCTCCTTCACTTTGTTGCGCAACTGAACTAAATTGTTGTACGTCAGCCAAACAAACAGGACAAGCGCTGTCAGGGCGACACCTATACCAACATATAACATATACATATTATTTATTTAAATCGTTTTCTATAAATTGTATCAGCCGTTCCACTGCCTCAGCCTCTGGGATGTTTTTCTCCACACAGACCTTCTGCTTGTAGAGCGACACCTTGCCAACACCAGCCCCCACATAGCCATAATCGGCATCCGCCATTTCTCCAGGACCATTCACGATGCAACCCATAATGCCAATCTTCAACATGGCGAATCGCTTGTCGGTCTGAGCACGTTCACTGACAGCTGCACGAATCTTGGCAATCGTCTCCTCCAGATTATATAATGTGCGACCACAACCCGGACAACTGATATATTCCGTCTTGGTGAACTTGATGCGTGCAGCCTGCAAGATGGCATCAGCCAACTCCGTCAGCTTATCCTCAGCAAAACCCTCGTTCTGGATGACCAGTTGATGTGCCAATTGGTCGATGAAAAGGGCACCTACTGTCATTGCTGCCTTCAACTGCAAGTCCTCCCAGTTCTTTTCTTGGAAGGTGATGGTCACAGTATCGTTAATGATCGAAGCCTTGGCCTGTGCTCTCAATCGGGCACATTCCTCAATAGAATCGACCAACTTCTTAGCCACAGGAATCTCCCGTTCAGGAGCTTCAGACAAAGACACACGGATGGTGTCGCCAATTCCCTCACAGAGTAAGGCACCGATTCCAACGGCACTCTTGATACGTCCATCTTCACCTTCACCAGCTTCCGTCACGCCCAGATGCAAGGGAAACGCCATGCCCTCCTTCGTCATCTGAGCCACCAACAAGCGAACGGTGCGAACCATCACAACAGTATTGCTCGCCTTGATGGAAATGACCACGTCAGAGAAATTCTCACGCACACAAATACGCAGGAACTCCATGCACGACTCCACCATGCCTTCAGGGGTGTCACCATAACGCGACATGATGCGGTCGCTCAAAGAACCATGATTCACGCCAACACGAATGGCCGTGTGATGCTCCTTGCAGATATTCAGAAACGGCACGAAACGCTCATCTATCTTTTTGATTTCATCGGCATATTCAGCATCTGTGTATTCCAACTTCTTGAACGTGCGGGCAGGATCCACATAATTACCTGGATTGATGCGCACCTTCTCACAGATAGTGGCAGCTGTATCAGCCACAGCAGCATTGAAATGCACATCCGCCACCAACGGCATCGTGTAACCATCGGCGCGTAAAGCATCGCTGATGTTCTTCATGTTGAGGGCTTCGCGCTGTCCCTGTGTGGTGAAACGCACGATTTCACCACCAGCATCCACGATGCGCTTGGCCTGTGCCACAGAACCCTCCGTATCCATCGTGGATGTATTCGCCATCGACTGGACACGAATGGGGAAGTTGCTGCCCAGCATCACGCCTCCCACATTCACATCTATCGTTTTCCTTCTCTGATAAACCATCATCAGTTACATTTATAAGCAAACTTCACCTCCTTCAGTTCGGCATTAGCCTTTTCAATTTTCTGGCGGAGGTTATTCTTGTAGGTGGCAAACTTCTCGGCCAGCGCCTCATCAGAAAGCGCCAACATCTGTACGGCAAGGATACCTGCATTCAGGGCACCATTGATGGCGACAGTGGCAACAGGAATGCCAGGAGGCATCTGCAGCATCGAATAGACGGCATCCACGCCATCCAGCACACTACCCTTCACAGGTACACCAATCACAGGCAGCGTCGTGCTGGCAGCAATCACGCCAGGCAATGCAGCCGCCATTCCTGCACCTGCGATAATGACTTTGACACCACGTTCCTTGGCACCTTTGGCAAAAGCCTCCACTGCATCAGGGGTGCGATGAGCCGACAGCGCATTCATCTCAAATGGAATTTCCATTTCATCGAAAAACTTGGCAGCCTTTTCCATGACAGGAAGATCCGATGTGCTGCCCATAATGATAGATACTACTGGTTTCATATATTTGTAATTTTAACCTCTCAATAATCACTCTAAACTCTAAACCCTAAACTCTAAACCAATCTCCCTCACATCCAACTGATCAAAATAAATGTCATCGTGCAAAGGTAGCCAATGCCAAAGCCCACCAGCACCTGTGCTAAACTGTGCTGACGGAGGATGATACGGCTGGTTCCCAATGCCCCAGACAATAATAGCAAGGCACAAAATGGCCAAACAGGATTGTAAAAGAACAGAATGCTGAACGCATTGAGTGCGCCCACCAAACCACCCATACCCACCATGTGGGTGCTGACTTTCCACCAAGCGTTGATGATGACGCAGATAATCTGGCAAATCAGTGCCGACATCACCACCCCACGAAAAAACATCGCGGTGTTCATCTTCGTCATGATGACCAGACAAGCGCCATAACTCAACAAGGTGACCAGATAAGGCATGTGGCGATGCTCCCGATGACTCAATTCGAGGTGAGTCCATTTCTTGAATAGACGAAACGTCGTAATGCCCAAGCTGGGAATAAACACAGCAAAGACATACACCAGACCGATGATGAACAATTTATACCCCCAGGGGAGCATCCTCATGTAACTAAACAGGAACAGACCGAAGAACACCCACAAAGGAGCGTACAACGGCATGAAAATCGTCGAAAAGATTTTCGCAATCTTGATGAGTTTTCTGTTATCCATCCCAATCCTGTTTTATCTCAGTTATCCACGACGGCTATTCACTGCTGGAATGCCCAATTCCATCCGATATTTGGCCACAGTTCGACGTGCCAATGCCACACCCCTCTGCTTCATCAATGCCACCAGTTTGTCATCCGAATAAGGATTCATCTTGTCCTCCGCATCCACCAATTCCTGCAGCATCTCCCTCACCCGTCTGCCATCAATCTCTTCTCCTGCAGCATTCTTGCGTGTCAACTTGAAAAAGTCTGACAACGGATAAATACGTCCATCCAACAAGGCACATTTCGAATTGCACACACGAGAGATGGTGGACACGTCATAACCCGATTTCTTCGCCACATCCTCCAGCACCAGACGCACCTTGTCTTCCTCATCTTTGGTCAGGAAAAAAGGTCGTTGCAGTTCTATGATAGCCTTCATCGTCTCGTAAAGCGTCCTGCGGCGTTGCTTCACAGACTCGATGAACATCTGCGCAGCCTCTATCTTCTGGCGTGTATAGACCAGTCCCTCCTTCTCGCTGCGTGTCAACTTGGAAGGATGAGCCTGAAACGTCTTCATCTGATTGATGTAATCAGCACTCACATGGAGTCTTGGCACTTCTCCGCTGTTCAGCCGCATCTCGATATTTCCATCTGGGTCTGTTTCCACGATGAAATCGGGGATCTGTGTCTGCACTCGGTCTGCAGATGATTCACTCAGCGCAAACCCTGGATTCACATTCAGTTTCCTGATGTCATCAAACAGCGCATCCACCTGTACAGCAGAAATGCCAAGCTTATTCTTCAGCCTCTCCTTGTTCTTGTTGATGAACAGGTCATAATGATGAGCGATGATGTCCCGCTCCATCTGGAGAATTTTCCTCTTCAAATCTGAAATCGGCACCTCCTCATTGTTCAGCTGGCGGTCAATCTGCAACAAAAGGCACTCCTGTGTGGAACGTGCACCAATGCCTACAGGGTCGAAACTCTGCAAAACATGCAGCACCTTTTCCACCTCCTGCTCCGACACATACAGATACTCTTTGAATGCCAATTCATCGGTCAAAGCGCTCAAAGGACGGTCGATAAAGCCCCTATTGTCCAGAGAGCCAATCAGATACTTCAGAATTTTCTGTTCATCCTCGCTCAAATCATAGTTCATCATCTGCGACTCCAGATACTCGATGAAGGAACCACTGTCACCTAACGGCAGTTCATTGCGCTCTGCTGCGACTCCAGAAGGTGCATACACGGGCAAATCATCGTCACTGTAGGCTTCCAAGTCCGAGATGCGGTCATTCTCCATGTCACCATAAGGGTCAACTCCCGTGTCGTTCATCTCCATTTCATCGGAAGATTCCATCCCCTCATCCGCATTTCTATCTCCAGATGCCCCTTCCTCCAAGGCAGGATTATCCATCAGCTCCTTCTTCACCTGCTGTTCAAATTCAGCAATCGGCATCTCCAACAACCTGACCAACTGAAGTTGTTGTTGCGACAGTTTAAGTTGTTGTTCCGTCTTTTGAGCCTGTATTTGAGTCAATCCTTGTGGCATTCAAGTGTTATTTTTTGCAAAGTTAGATAAAAACAAGCATTAAACAACTAAAAGGAATGAAAAAAATGATTATCTTTGCACGAAATTAAGAACACATGGAAGATTTCGTTCATTTACACGTACATACTCAATACAGCATCCTTGACGGACAAGCTGCCATTCCCAAGTTGGTGGACAAGGCCATCAACAACGGGATGCGTGGCATGGCCATTACTGATCATGGCAACATGTTTGGCATCAAGGAATTCTTCAATTACTGCAATAAGGTGAACAAGAAGAAGTCAGACGAAGAGAAATTCAAACCCATCTTCGGCTGTGAGGTGTATTGTGCCCGTCGAGACCTTCACCTGAAAGAGAACAATGGCATCGACAAGAGCGGTTGGCACCTGATCCTGCTGGCCAAGAACGAAGTGGGCTACCACAACCTGGTCAAGATTGTCAGTGAAGCATGGGTGGATGGCTACTACCACCGTCCACGTACCGACCACCAATCCATCGAGAAGCACCACGAAGGACTGATAGCCTCATCCGCCTGTCTGGCAGGAGAGATTCCTCGTTACATCAAGAATGGACAGATAGCTGAAGCTGAGAATTCCATTGAATGGTTCAAAAGCATCTTTGGCGATGACTTCTACATAGAACTGATGCGCCATGAGGTGAAAGACCCCATGCAACGTGCCAATCGGGAAACCTTCAAAGAACAGAAAGCCATTGAGCCCATGCTGATAGAGTTGGCACATAAGCATGGCGTGAAACTCATCTGCACCAACGACTCCCATTTCGTCGATGAAGAGAATGCGGAAGCGCATGACCGCTTGTTGTGTCTTGCCACCAGCAAGGACTTGGACGACCCCAACCGAATGCTGTACAGCAAACAGGAATGGTTCAAGACCCGTGAGGAGATGAACGCTGTCTTTCAAGACATCCCAGAGGCGCTGAGCAACACCATCGAGATTCTGGATAAAGTGGAGACCTATGACATTGACCATGCTCCCATCATGCCCTTCTTTGCCATCCCTGAAGCATTTGGCACAGAGAAGGAATGGCGTGAGAAATTCACGGACGAGGACATCTTCAATGAGTTCACCCGTGATGAGAACGGCAACGTGGTGCTGTCACAAGAAGAGGCTGAGAAGAAGATCAAGAAGCTCGGTGGAATCGACAAATTGTATCGTATCAAGTTCGAAGCGGACTATCTGAAAGCCATCACATACGAAGGTGCCAGAAGACTCTACGGAGATCCCATTCCAGAGGACATCAAGACGCGACTTGACTTCGAGCTGCACGTCATGAAGACGATGGGTTTCCCAGGTTACTTCCTCATTGTGCAGGACTTCATCAATTCAGCCCGCAAAGAACTGGGTGTTTGGGTAGGACCTGGACGTGGTTCAGCGGCAGGTAGTGCTGTGGCCTATTGCTTGGGCATCACCAAGATAGACCCTATTAAATATGATCTCCTGTTCGAGCGTTTCCTGAACCCAGACCGTATCTCCTTGCCCGATATTGATACCGACTTCGATGATGATGGACGTGGCAAGGTGCTGCAATGGGTGACAGAGAAGTATGGCGCTGAAAAGGTGGCGCACATCATCACCTACGGCACCATGGCGACCAAAAGTGCTATCAAGGACGTGGGACGCGTGCAGAAAGTGCCTTTGGCTATAGTAAATGCATTGTGTAAAGCCATTCCTGATAAATTACCCAACGGGAAAAAAATGACCATTCCCAATGCGATTGAATGTGTGCCTGAATTGCAAGATGCATCCACCTCGCCCGATCCGCTGTTGAGGGACACCATGCGCTTTGCACAGATGCTGGAAAATAATGTACGCAGCACAGGTGTGCATGCCTGTGGCACCATCATCTGTCGCGATGCCATCGACGATTGGGTGCCTGTAAGTACGGCTGATGACAAGGATACTGGTGAGAAAGTCCGTTGTACGCAATATGACGGTCATGTGATTGAGGAGACAGGACTCATCAAGATGGACTTCCTCGGTCTGAAGACCCTCTCCCAGCTCAAGGAGGCTGTGGCGAACATCAAGGAGAGCTTAGGCATTGATGTGGATGTTGACCTTTTCGACATTCAAGACCCCGCCACCTATCAACTCTACTGCGATGGACGAACCATCGGCACCTTCCAGTTTGAGTCGGCAGGTATGCAGAAATACCTGCGCGAATTGCAACCCACCGTCTTCGAGGACTTGATTGCCATGAATGCCCTCTATCGACCAGGGCCAATGGACTACATCCCCGATTTCATCGAGAGAAAGCAGGGAAGGAAGCCCATTGAGTACGATATTCCCTGTATGGAGAAATACCTCAAGGACACCTATGGCATCACGGTCTATCAGGAGCAAGTGATGCTTCTCTCTCGACAGTTGGCAGACTTCACCCGTGGTGAGAGCGATGCCCTGCGTAAGGCGATGGGTAAGAAGAAGAAAGAGATTGTTGACCAGATGAAACCCAAGTTCATCGAAGGTGGAAAGAAGAATGGACATGACCCAGCCATCTTGGACAAGATCTGGAGTGATTGGGAGAAATTTGCCTCCTATGCCTTCAATAAGTCGCATGCCACCTGCTATTCTTGGGTGGCATACCAGACTGCTTACCTGAAGGCGAACTTCCCCTCCTACTTCATGGCAGCCATCATGAGCCGTTCGCTCGACAACATCACTGAAATCCGCAAACTCATGGATGAGTGCAAATCCATGGGCATCAACACCTTGGGACCAGACATCAACGAGTCGCGCCATAAGTTCTCCGTGAACTTCAACGGTGATATCCGTTTTGGCATGGCAGCCATCAAGGGTGTGGGCGAATCGGCTGTGCAAGCCATCATCGAGGAACGTGAAAAGAACGGAGCGTTCAAATCCGTCTTTGATTTCTTCGAACGGGTCAGCACTTCCCAATGCAACAAGAAGGTCATCGAGAATCTGATTACAGCAGGTGCCTTCGATTGCTTCAAGGACATCAGCAGAGAGACGTTCTTCGCCCCCACTTCACGTCAAGGGGAAAACTTCTTAGATGTGCTGGTACGATATGGGTACAGTTATCAGCAGGACAAGTTCCAGTCCCAGACCTCCCTCTTTGGCGATATGGGGCTCTCCGTCACCCATCCGCCCATTACCAAGAATATCCCCACATGGGGCAATCTGGAACGTCTGAACAAAGAGCGTGAACTGGTGGGCATCTATTTGTCAGCCCATCCTCTCGACGAATACGCCATCATCCTCGACTATGTGTGCAACGCCAAACTCAACCAATTGGAGAAGAAAGAAGAACTCGTCAAGATGGAGGAAGTCATCGTCGGAGGCATCGTCACCAATGTACGGACAGGTGAAACCAAAAAGGGAACCATCTATGGCATCGCCAAGATGGAAGACTTCGTGGGCAGCGGTGAAATCGTCCTCTTTGGCAACGATTGGGTCGCCTATCGCAACTACTTCGTCGAAGGCGCTTCGCTCTTCATCAAGCTCAAGGTAGAGCCCAACAAGTATAAACCAGGATTCTTCAACACCAACATCAAGTCCATCGACCTGCTGTCTGAAGTGAAAGATAAGGCCATCCAGAAGATCACTTTCGATGTGCCGCTCGACAAACTTTCCTCCACGATGGTGGAAGACTTGGCTGAGATCGTCAAAGAGAACCCTGGTGAGGCAGACCTCATCTTCAACATCCACACCTCTGACAGCAACAAGGTGCTGCTCAGGTCTCGCAAGGTTCAGGTGAGTGTGGATAAGCAACTGATGCAATACATCAGAGAGCACGAAGAAATTGGCATCAAAGTGAATTGACACATTATTATATATTAACTTCCAAAAACAGTAAGCATTATGGAAATCAACGATTCTAACTACAGCGAAGCATTGGCACAGAACAAGCCTATGGTTCTCGACTTCTGGGCAACATGGTGTGGTCCTTGCCGCATGGTAGGTCCAGTCATTCAGGAATTGGCAGACCAGTACGAAGGTCAGGTCATCGTAGGTAAAGTCAACATCGAAGAGAATGCTGACGACCTCGTGGCACAGTTTGGCATCCGCAACATCCCCACCATCATCTACATGAAGAATGGTGAGATTGTGGACAAAGTGGTGGGTGCAGCCCCCAAGGCTACACTCGAAGCAAAACTCAAAGCATTGCTCTAATGGGAAACTCTGCCATAGATAATGAAATCCTTCAGGGTGCAGCGGAAGACGCCAAAGAAGTGGCCTTCATCCAAAGTCGCTTAGGCGTGGAGAACTGCGAAGTCTTCACAGAGGAAGACATCTACTACTGCATCGACGTACTACTCGAACATCTCGACACGCTCAGTGACCAAGCTGACGAGGAAGGATGCATCGACATTGATGTAGAAGAGATTGCACGCCACATCCAGAAAAAGGCAAAAAAAGAAGGCATGGGGCCTTACGACCTCGATGCCCTCATCCTTTTGACCAATGCAGAATTGGACTACAATGAACAATTGGAAGGTGAAGGAATTTAAATCCTAAACTGAAAACCTTACCACTCTCCCCTCTTCCTCCTCCTCAATGGTGACCTTCACGGCATCGTCGGGGAGGAGGTTTTCTATGAGTTCAGGCCATTCCATGAAGCACACATTGCCAGAATACACATAATCCTCATAGCCGATGTCCAGCGCTTCCTGCTGATTCTTGATGCGATAGAAATCGAAGTGATAGATGGGTTCACCCTCACCATCCACATACTCATTCACGATAGCAAATGTCGGCGAGTTGATGACATCCTGCACACCCAACTCCTCACACACAGCCTTGATGAAGGTGGTCTTCCCCGCCCCCATCTTGCCATAGAAGGCAAAAACTTTCCTATCACCCATCGCTGCCACAAACTTCTTGGCAGCCTCAGCAATCTCGCTAACGTCTTTGATGAGAATTACCATAATCAAATCATTTGATCACTGTGATGCGCCCTTGTGGTTTGGCATACTCCTGTCCAATATGGCCGTTGAGACGTTCCGTGATGAAATCGAGGAATACATCGCTGTAGGTTTTCTTGGTTTCGAGGATAATCTTACAACCCTGAAGGGTGTTGTAGAGACCACCATCTGTCACACAATATTTGGTGGTGGCTACTGTATAAGTGCGGTCAGGATTGATGGGCTCGTACTGCTGGGTGGCACCATTGAGCACCTGCACATTGCTCACGCTGTGGTCTGACACTTTGGCTGTGAACTTCATACCCGACACCTGTGGGAACTGGCCATCGGGTTCCGGCAGGAAGCTGACCAGCTTCTTGAGCATGTTGAGGAGGGTGCTGCCCTTCACTTCTGCCACCACAATGTAGTTGTCGTATGGCAACAAAGAAAGGAGGTCGCCATAAGTCAAATCACCCGTCTTCTTGATCTCGTTGCGGATGCTGCCACTATTGAGCACAGCAATATCAGAACCAGTCATCAAACGATAAGCATCCGTCACGATATTACCAGCATTGGTCTCGCCCATACGTATCGCTTCCCTGCCCTCGTCATCGAGGATGCGGAGAGGCACTTCGCTTTGACACATCACACGGTTTGTCTGCGCGTCCAAGATGGCATGAATGCTGTCCGTCAGTTCTGCCACATAGGAATCCTTCACCGTCACGCTCTCCACAGGAATCAGCTCAGTGGTCATCTTGCCATCAGGCGCAATGGTCAACTTGCCGATGTTGGCAAATTTCGTACCCGTCTGTGTAACCACCACAGGTTTGCCTGCCTTATTGAGCACCGTATCAGCCACAATCACAGCGTGACTATGACCATCCAACACGATGTCGATACCCGTCGTATTGGCTACCACAAAGTGAGAGTCTGAGTTGCGGTTCGTCTTCTCCTCACCCAGGTGGGAATCAAGAATCACATAGTCAGCCCCAGCACGGCGAGCTTCATTCACAGCCTTCTGCACCAATGCAGGGATGTCTTCTATCTGCAGGTCGTAGATGATATTGCCCTCATCATCACGGAAGGCGTATGCCTCAGTCTCCATCGATGTAGGTGTGGAAGCACCCACAAAAGCAATCTTCTTGTTGCCAAACCGCTTCATCACATAGGGAGCAAAGACCGTACGCTCCAACTTCACGTCATAGAGATTGGCACACACGATGGGAGCAGGCACCTGACGGAGCAACTGGAACAGGCGCTCCATGCCGTAGTCGTACTCATGATTGCCCAGCGTGATGGCATCATAAGGCAATGCCTTCATCAAATCCACCACATATTGTCCTTTGGAGATGGCACCCACAGTCATACCCTGCACGTAGTCGCCATTCGACACCAATGCCACATACGCCGTGTCTGCAATCGCATCACGCAATCCTGCCAACTTCGCATAACCATCGACAGCGCAATGCACGTCATTCTCATAGAGCACTACAATGCTTTTCTGTGCAAAACTTGTCAGCCCGCCCATCATCATCATGGCACAGACCAACATCCGAATAATAAGAGTCCGTTTCATTTTTTTCGTTTGATTTTCTGATTTTCGGCTGCAAAGTTAACGCTTTTCTTTGTAGCATCCAAAAAATCCTTCCATTAATGGACGTTATGACGGCAAGTTACCCATCCACCAAGATAAAGCCAGCCCAGAAATAGGGGTCTTCACCTGAACGTTCCTTGCCATCACGCACGAACTGATGGTGGCGCACCTCCTGTTGGGCTGCCTGCAATGCCTCCTGCTTGGTCTTCCCCTGGGCATAATGCGTGTAGAAAGCGGTCATGAGCAGTTGGGTGGCCTCATCATCCACTTCCCAAAGGCTCATCAGCAAGGATTGCACACCTGCTTTCTTGAATGAACGCTGGAGACCAAACACGCCCTCCCCCGTCACTTCACCAAGTCCTGTCTGACAGGCTGAAAGCACCGTCAGGTTGGTGCCGATGAGATTGATGTGAGCGATTTCCTCAGCTGTCAGAATACCGTCGTCCGCTTGAATCTCCTTCTGACTCTCCTTGTGGCTTGCCCAATGGTTGTTGCCTCCAGAGAAAATCAGTCCCGATTGATTCAGGTTCGTACCCTTACCATCGATATAGTAGCCGTGTGTCGCCACATGGATGATGTCCGTATGCAGACCAGAAACAGCCTTGAATAAGGACTCTGTTCCTCCATCCTGTATGTGCAAAGCGACCTTGTAACGTGCCTTCTCCATGATGGGGGCTATGTTCTTCACCTCGTTCAGCGTGCCAGGCAGATTGTTCCAATAGGCTGTTCCTGATGCTTTACTCTTTCCTCTTGTTTCACCAGCATTGGCAGAGGAATTGACCATTGCCAGTTCCATATCATCGTCAGAAGCATTGAAATTGAACCCGCCAAAAAGTGCGATAGATTTCTGCCCCTTCGAACTATTAGTGTTAAGGTTAACGTTAGAGTTAGCGTTAACGTTTCTAACGACTTCACGTGTGGAAGATAGGCGATGCATCCGATAGATCTCATCCATGCGTTGTCCGTTTTCCATTGGCATGTATTCGATAGGCAACATGTGAAGGGCACCTGATGGCGCAAAATATACGTTATCACCAGGTTGGAAGAGTTTCAGCATCCGTTCTGGCCAGATATTTTTGAGGGCAAAATCATTAAATTGTCCCTTTCCTGCCCCATGTGTCAGTTCATCTTTCTCGACAGTAAACAGATTCAGATGGAACGGCTTGTCCATTCCCTTACGCAACACCTCAGCCGAATAATGCGTCTTGCCGTCCTCCGTGTTCGAGCAAATGAATTCTACAGCCACGCTGTGGTCATCCAACGCTTTTTGTACATCTGTCCACACGACATTCGTGTGGGTCATGAAGTCCCCATACTTACGGGCTTCATTCTGCACTTCTGTCTCTAATGCCTGACATTCCCGTTTCTGTTCATCCGTCAAGTCACTTTGCATCATCATCTGCAAATGTCTCATCTTTTGTTTCAGTTCTGGTGTGCCCTTCTCCTCAACGACACGTGCCAGATTGACACTCGCTTCGAGCAACATACTCTTTTGCAACAAGGCGGCATCGTAGAGCAAGGCTCCTATCGCATTGTTCTCCTCCTGCTTGGATTGGTTCTGACGCAGGATGCTGGCAAACCTCGTCTGGTCAACAAGCCAGAAATTCGAACGTTGTGCTTCTGAGAGGAAGGCGAAATTCTGTCGGGTGATGTCTCGCAGCAACGAAAGTGCCTGACTGAAATAAGGACATGCCTCTATCATCTTGTTATCCGACTGATAGGTTCTGCCCAAAGTGATATAGTATTGCTTCAAGGAACTCTTCGAGACGTTTCCATATTGTGTGACGAGTTGGTTCATTTTTTCCTCACTCCGATACACTTCCTTGTAATTCTTATCCGTACGATCCATCTCCAGACCAAATACTGCAGCATTGAAGAAATGGTCACCATCTATGTTATAGGCAAACGTCGAATCATTCAGTACCTCACTCAAAAGCTTCTCTGCTTTCTTGTTCTGCTTGGTGTACCACAAAGGATAAACGGAGAAGGCTTTATTCAAATTGGTGGGGAACGATTTCTTTCCACATGTCGCTTCGAAAATAGTACCTCCCTGCTTGAAAGCATCAGCCGCAGCCTCAAACTGACCACTATTGAGAAACGCCATACCACCCAGATTCATCAGATCTCCCACTTCTGCTGATTGGATAAACCCTCCTGCCTGATAAACCTCGAAACTCTTGTTGAAATAATCGCAGGCAATCTCCAAGTCATTCAGCGCATAATAGATCCAGCCGATCTCCTTGAGCGTGTAGGCATACAGACGACTCTGCTTGCCATACATCTTCTCAATGATTGCCAGAGATTCTGTCCAATAGCGCAGCGCCTGCTCATAGTCCTCCACTCGATTGTATATGGTGGCATAGGTCTGCAAGGCCATGATATATTCGTTTGTTTCATGTGGATCTGCATTCAGCGCTTCGTACAAATCCGTTATTTCTGTGATTTCTTTTTCCACACGTTGGATACAGCCCACATAATCACGGCCAATAAGACTTAAGGAACAAAGGATTTGACTGAGCGAGATGTTGCTGTAATATACTCTCATAGCCGTTTTTGGCTCCACCTTTTCCATCCCTTTCTCTGCCTGAATCATCATCCGCTGCTTGATGGCTTCAGCGGCTTTCGAGTGATAGACAAGCACCTCGTCCTTGTTCACAAAGAGCCGACCACAGACCTCCGCCAGATTGCAGAGTGCGGCAGCATAATCAAGGAGCAAATCTGGGTTTTCCTTGCCTTCAGGGGTTGCCAGCAGCACTTCGTACGTCTGTACACTCAACAGCCCCACCTCCCGTGCATTTTCATATAAGCCTGCCGCAGTAAGCACCTGACAATCTAAGTCGCACAAAGCAGGGAAGAGTTCCGCTCTCTCAGTCTCGTCTTGGAGGGCAATCTCCATACCTGTTGCTATTTTCTGATGCATGGTCAGCAATTCCTCAACGGAACCATTGTACAATATATCAGGGTCGCCCAAATGTGTGAAAACCGTCAAGGCAAATGATGCCTTGGGGATTATCATGAATAACAGAAGGATGAGATGTTTCATGTAAGAGTTTAGAGTTGATGGTATAGGGTTTAGAGTATAGAGTTTAGAGTATAGAGTTGAGGGCTATTTTTCCAGCATATAGAAGTATAAGGGTTGGGGCTTGGCACCTTTGGTTGGGGTGCTTTGCTGTCTGATGAAACTGTTGATCATCTGGGCATCAAACGGCTCTTGGGAGGCAAAGAGCAGATATCGGTAGGACACATCTTCATGGATGAAAGGATACTGTTCCAGCAGGATGTCTGCATGGGGAGCCACAGCTGGAATATCCTCAGAAGCCACATCGCCAGTGTCGAGACACAGATAGGACTTCCCGTCACCTTGTGGAATCGCCAGGATATTGAAATACAGCAACTGGTCTGTCAGGTTCTCCACCTTGAAATACTCATAGCCATCCTCCTCCACACATGTCAATTGGACTTGTGGTGTCTTGCTCGCCTTGGGCTTCTTCACATATTGGCAGATGGAGGCGTACGTCTTCATATTGACATCGTTAGCCATTGCCGCCTCCGACGTACCGGCACGATACCCCACTCCCATGATGGCAACATGAGGTTTGTTCTGATCCCCACTCGCCTCTATTGCTTTTTGCAATGCCAAACGGGTCGTCTGACTCGATTGCTGACGTGCTTTCTGAATGATTTGTGCCACATTCTGCACACCAGCCTCTCTGGTGATGTACACACGATGCGTGTCTCTGTCACCTATCGCCAGCATCGCTCCCTCC
>JAFXVS010000039.1 GCA_017534815.1 Bacteroidaceae bacterium
CGCACGACGTGGAGAGTCCTGAATGCAGAAGTTGAGCACGTTGAAACCCATCTCGCCGAGAGATGCGGCAGCCGAAGCGCCAGCCAAGCCCGTACCAACGACGATGACATCGAGCTTCAGCTTATTCTTTGGATTGACCAGACGCTGGTGCGCTTTGTAGTTCGACCACTTCTCAGCAACTGGTCCCTCAGGAATTTTAGAATCTATATTGATTGCCATAATTGTTTAAAATTTAAGAATTGAAGGATTGAAAAATTCAAGTTTTCTTTTCTACAAGGCTGACTTCAATTTTTTAATTTTTCAATTATAATTACATCCAGAAAGGAACTACTTTGCCCTCGCAGCCGCCGAGGCAGTCGGGACATACATAGAATGCGATAGCCACAATGGCGAAGAGAGCCATTACGCAAGTGGACCAGATATAGCCGATGGCCTTCCAGCGGCAGAACCAGGTGTGGCCACTCCAGCCCAACGTCTGCAGAGCAGACCAGAAGCCGTGCGTGAGGTGGAACCAGATGGCTACAATCCAAACCAAGTAAAGGGCCACGAAGACAGGGTTGGAGAAGATGAACTTAATCCACTCGAAACCATCTGTTGGAGAGAACTGACCTTCAGCACCGATGATTTCTGCCCACATCATGTTACACCAGAAATCCTTCAGGTGAAGCACAAGACCTAAGCACACGATGATGCCCAGCACCAGCATGTTCTGACTTGCCCATTCCACAGCGGCAGGCTTGTCAGTCACAGCATACTTGTTGTTGCCACGAGCCTTACGGTTCTGGAATGTGAGAATGAAGGCGTAGATGATGTGAACAATCATCAAGGCAGCCAACGCACAAGTAGCGGCAATCGCATACCAGTTGGAGCCCAGCAATTCACAAATCTGGTTGTACGCCTCTTTGCTGAAAAGAGCAACGACGTTCATGCATCCATGGAACGTCAGGAAGAGAATCAGCGCCAAGCCGGTCACCGACATGATCACTTTCCTTCCGATTGAAGAGTTACATAACCACATAAAATGTTTAAGAATTTAAGTTATTAATTTGAGTTTTGTAGTGTTTCGCAAAATCATGTAACTGCAAAAATACCCTTATTTTCCGAAACACCCAAGCCTTTTCCCAAAAATGTTTGCATTTGAGCCTCATTTTTTTCTCTTCACCCCCATTTCATCCCCCAATCGCCCCTTTATTATATATAAATATGTACGTAAACCCCTCACCAACCAATCCCCCAACCACTCCCTCAGCATCCTGCAAAAACACACTCCAGACCCTTCTCCCTCGCACCTCCTTTTTTCACCCCAAAACACTCCTTCCCAAAAACTGTGTGCGCACACAGAAAAATCCGTGTTTTTGGGTGTGTGCGTACACAATTATTGATTTATATCAACAAAAGTGGCTTTTCCCATCGATTTTCTCGCAAAATAGTTGGTCATAATCTGAAAAGCCCGTACCTTTGCATCGTCAAACAAAAGGAACGGCAAGAGAGCCCTTCCCAAGACGCACAAAAAGACGACAAATAAAGATAAAAGCAAACAGGTTAGTTTTCTATCATATAGGTTTTGGTAAAGGTATTAGATTTAGGTTAGTAAAAGATTGTTATTTAGGAGTTAGGTCTTTGTGAAAAGCCCTCCTCCAATTTTTAGAACTTCCAGCCGCAAGGCTCCAACATATAAAGGTAAAAAGATTTAGTTAATTGAATTGGTTTAGTTAAACATTAAACAGTATTATTAATTGATTAAAGAAAGGAGATTGTTTTATGGAAACTATGACGATTATCGCAGTTGCAATCGTAGCCGTAGCCGCTATCGCAAGCAACATTTCAATCTTCAAATAATTTGAGATTGAAGACATTCCGTAAAAAACTCAGTGCAATCTGGCACTTGAGTTTTCCTCCGGAGGAGAGAAAAACAAAAGCATTCAAACAACCATAAAAAGGGCGGTGAATCCATCAAGGACTCACCGCTTTCTGTTTTTATATCCCTTCACGAATAAACTCCAATAAATTCTCTTATCAAGATTTTCTGGTTCGATTATCTGAAAATTTTGAGCCCACAGGTGACCCATGCAGCGATGGTTGCATGGGCTTCTTTTTGACATTTTGCCATCATTTAGTCGCAAAAACTTACATTTAGGGAAAAGGGCTATAAGGGTGCCCAGTTGGATAAAAATCAGCACCCACTTGGGAAAAAATATTTTCCTAACTGGGTAATTTTTAGGGGGTATTTTGAGGGGTTTGAACAGACTCATCATGAACCGTTCAAAGTGTTAGCAAAAAGAATGAAAGGGTGACAAAATGATTTTTCGGTTCGATTTTCTGAAGATTTTGAGCGACAGCGACCATTGGATCAAGCTGCAGGCATCGGAAGGCTGTCTTGGTCAGAGCAGGGAATCTACCAAAAAGAAACCCACCGCATGAGTTGCGATGGGTTTTCTTATGTGGTCGGGATGACGTGACTTGAACACGCGACCCCTACGTCCCGAACGTAGTGCGCTACCAACTGCGCCACATCCCGATTGATGGAAATCGGATGCAAAGGTACGAATAAATAATAAATTTTACCCTATTTTTTTGTTAATTATTGAAAAAAATGACATTTAGCGGGCTGGTGGTTTTGCCCATAGCGGAGAAATGCGTACCTTTGTAGCTGATTTTGATGAACTCTGCGGAGTCCGAAGGACTTCATGGAGGAATTGGTTAAGCGATATAATGGTAAAAAGAGACTAAATTTTTCACAACAATATTTTTAAACACAACAAGTACTATGGCATTAGATTTGACAAAGTATGGCATCACTGGTAGCTCAGTGATTGCACACAACCCCTCTTATGAGGAGCTCTACAAGGCTGAAATCAATCCTGCTCTCGAAGGTTACGAGAAGGGTAAGGAGACTGAACTCGGTGCAGTGAATGTGATGACTGGTGTCTTCACAGGTCGTTCTCCTAAGGATAAGTACATCGTGGACAACGATGAGAGCCACAACAACGTGTGGTGGACTACTGAGGAGTACAAGAACGACAACCACCCAATGACTGAGGATGTTTGGGCTAAGGTGAAGGAGATCGCCATCAAGGAGCTTTCTAACAAGCAACTCTATGTGGTTGATGCTTTCTGTGGTGCTAATGAGGCTACCCGTCTGGCTGTCCGCTTCATTGTGGAGGTTGCTTGGCAGGCTCACTTCATCAAGAACATGTTCATCCAGCCTACTGAGGCTGAGCTCGCTAAGTTTGAGCCAAACTTCGTTATCTTCAACGCTTCTAAGGCTAAGGTTGACAACTACAAGGAGCTGGGTCTGAACTCTGACACTTGTGTTGCTTTCAACACGAAGAGCCGTGAGCAGGTGATCATCAACACTTGGTATGGTGGTGAGATGAAGAAGGGTATGTTCTCTATGCAGAACTACTATCTCCCACTTCAGGGCATCGCTTCTATGCACTGCTCTGCCAACACTGATATGGAAGGCAAGAACACCGCTATCTTCTTCGGTCTCTCTGGTACAGGTAAGACTACGCTCTCTACCGATCCTAAGCGTCTCCTCATTGGTGACGACGAGCACGGATGGGATGATGAGGGTGTGTTCAACCTCGAAGGTGGTTGCTACGCTAAGGTGATCAACCTCTCTAAGGAGAATGAGCCTGACATCTATGGTGCCATCAAGCGTGACGCTCTTCTCGAGAACGTGACTGTGGCTGAAGACGGCAAGATTGACTTCGCTGACAAGAGCGTGACTGAGAACACTCGTGTTTCTTATCCTATTGACCACATCAACAACATTGCTCAGAAGGTGAATGGCAAGAGCGCTGGTCCAGATGCTAAGAATGTGATCTTCCTTTCTGCTGATGCATTCGGCGTGCTGCCTCCAGTTTCTATCCTCACTCCAGAGCAGACTAAGTACTACTTCCTCTCTGGTTTCACTGCTAAGCTCGCAGGTACAGAGCGTGGTATCACTGAGCCTACTCCAACTTTCTCTGCTTGCTTCGGTCAGGCATTCCTCGAGTTGCACCCAACTAAGTATGCTGAGGAGCTCGTGAAGAAGATGGAGAAGAGCGGTGCTAAGGCTTACCTCGTGAACACTGGTTGGAACGGTACTGGCAAGCGTATCTCTATTCCAGATACTCGTGGTATCATCGACGCTATCCTCGATGGTTCTATCCTCAAGGCTGAGACCAAGAAGATTCCATTCTTCGATTTCGAGGTTCCAACAGCTCTGCCAAACGTGAACCCAGCTATCCTCGACCCACGCGACACTTATGCTGACGCTTCTATCTGGGAAGAAAAGGCTAAGGATCTTGCTGGCCGCTTCATCAAGAACTTCAACAAGTACACCACTAACGAAGCTGGTAAGGCACTTGTTGCTGCTGGTCCAAAGCTCTAAGCAAAGGATACATCAACGAACAATAGTTTATCATTTATATTGGAAGTGGCATTCGAAACGATTCGGATGCCACTTTTTTGTATATTTTTCAACTGTCAACTATCAACTGTCAACCAAAAGTCGTACCTTTGTGGCGAAAAGAAGAAAACAAATGGCAAAACAAAAGTATTATGTAGTGTGGGACGGAGCTGAAGATGGGGTTTATACCACGTGGGAGGCTTGCAAGGAGGCTGTGGAAGGCTTCTCGGGTGCGAAGTATCAGTCTTTCAAGACGGAAGAAGAGGCCGAGGAAGCTTTCGAGATGGGATATGAGGCTTTTCAGGAGAAGATGAAAGACCTTAAAGTCCTTAAAGACGTTAAAGACCTTAAGGACGGCGAAAAGGACACTCAGCAAACAGCTTCAACTTCTCCCAAACTTCCCCCAGCTGCCATCAACGAGGCCATTGCTGTGGATGCAGCTTGCAGCGGAAATCCTGGAAAGATGGAATATAGAGGAGTGTATTTGCGTACAGGCAAGGAGATTTTCCACTATGGTCCAGTTTGGGGCACGAACAATATCGGGGAGTTCCTCGCTATTGTACACGGATTAGCATTGCTGAAGCAGAAGGGACTGAACACGATGCCCATCTACAGCGACAGCGTGAATGCGCAGTTGTGGGTGAAGCGGAAGAAGTGCAAGACCACATTGGAACGGAATGAGAAGAGTGAAGAGTTACATCAACTCATTGAACGAGCAGAGAATTGGTTGAAGAACAACACCTATCAGAACCCCATCATCAAGTGGCCAACGGAAGAATGGGGAGAAATTCCAGCAGATTTTGGGCGAAAGCACTAAAAAAATCCCAACTCCTAACACCTAACTCCTAACTTTTTACTATCTTTGTACCCAAATCCAAAACTACACATATATAATATATGGGAAAGGTTCTAATCATTGGTGCAGGAGGCGTAGCCTCAGTAGCTGCACACAAAGTCGCTCAAAACAGCGACGTTTTTACTGACATCATGATTGCCAGCCGTACGGAATCGAAGTGTAAGGCTTTGGCAAAGGCGATAGAGGACAAAGGCTTGGTGGCGAAGGGTAGCATCAAGACTGCACATGTGGATGCTGACAATGTGCCTGAACTGGTGGCGCTCTTTAATGCGTACAAGCCTGATCTTGTGATGAATCTGGCATTGCCTTATCAGGATTTGACCATCATGGAGGCTTGTCTGCAGAGTGGAGTGAGTTACCTTGATACGGCGAATTATGAGCCAAAGGACGAGGCTCATTTTGAATACTCTTGGCAGTGGGCGTTCAAGGAGAGGTTTGAGCAGGCAGGTCTGACTGCCATTCTGGGTTGTGGTTTTGACCCAGGTGTGACGAGCATCTACACGGCTTACGCTGCCAAGCATCATTTTGATGAGATTCAGTATCTTGACATTGTGGATTGCAATGCAGGTGATCACCACAAGGCATTTGCCACGAACTTCAACCCAGAAATCAACATTCGCGAGATCACTCAGAAGGGACTTTACTGGGAGAATGGCAAGTGGGTGGAGACTGAGCCGCTGGAGATTCACCAGCCGCTGAACTATCCTGAGATTGGTCCAAAGGAATCTTACCTGCTGCATCATGAGGAGATTGAGTCGTTGGTGAAGAACTATCCGACCATTAAGCGTGCCCGTTTCTGGATGACTTTCGGCGAACAATACTTGAAGCACTTGGATGTGATTCAGAATATCGGTATGTCACGTATCGATGAGATTGAATATACGGCTGAGGCTGCTGATGGAAGCGGTCCTGTGAAGGTGAAGATTGTGCCCCTCCAGTTCCTGAAGGCTGTACTGCCCAATCCACAGGATTTGGGCGAGAACTACGAAGGACAGACCTCAATCGGCTGTCGCATTCGTGGTCTGAAGGATGGTAAGGAGCGCACTTATTACGTCTATAATAACTGTTCACATCGTGCTGCCTACGAAGAGACGGGCATGCAGGGCGTAAGTTATACGACAGGTGTGCCAGCCATGATTGGTGCGATGATGTTCATGAAGGGCATCTGGAAGCGTCCAGGTGTGTGGAATGTCGAAGAGTTCGACCCCGATCCTTTCATGGAGCAGCTGAACAAGCAAGGACTGCCTTGGCACGAGATTTTCGATGGAGATTTGGAACTGTAATTCCAAGATAGCAGGGAGAGTTATTATTCCATAAGCATGGATATTTACACAATCATCCGACTGTACCGACGCATTAGGAGTCCGAGGATAAAATTGATGGGAATACTGGCGCTGCATCTGTTGAAGCGCAGGTACGTCAATCTGTTTTTCGACCCTTCACTCAGTTGCAATCTGCGTTGCCGGATGTGCTATTTCAGTGACCCTGAAGCCCGAAAGGACATGCATGGGACTTTTACTGAGGAAGACATTCAAGCGATTGCGCGTTCCCTTTTCCACAGGGTGTTGAGGCTACAGATTGGATGTGGAGCCGAACCCACGACATTCAAGTATTTGGATGAGCTCATTCGTCTGGCATCGGAATCTGGGGTGCCGCACATCTCCATGACGACCAACGGGCAGTTGCTGACGCTTGAACGGATGAAGCAGTTAGTGGAGAATGGACTTGACGAGCTGATTCTTTCGGCACACGGCCTGTCAGAGAAGGTCTATGAGGACATGATGCCAAATGCGAAGTTTGCACAGTTCCTCCAGACGCTGGATTATCTGAAGACGGTCAAGGCAGAGCATCCACAACTGAAGGTCAGGTTGAACTACACCATCAATGCGGATAACATTCAGGATCTGACGTTGCTGCCGGAGGTGTTTGCTGACATAAAACCCAACGTCATCCAGCTCCGACCCATCCAGAAGATAGGCGAATCGGACTACAATAACTTCTCGATGGAGCAGATTCTGCAGATGTATGATGAGTATGTGAAGCCAGCTGTGAAGTTCTGCGAGGAGAATGACATCATTTGCATCTATCCACAACGGGAGAACCTGATGTCGATTGGCCATAAGGATGCCGCTGCCAACCACGTGAACTCAGTGATTGAGATGCTGCCCTGTTTCCAGTTGTCGCCATACAAAGAATGGAAAGAAAAGATTGACCCCTACCGAGAGACATTCGAGGACTATTGCCGTCGCACTCATCGGGTCAAGTTCATCCTCAACAATCTTTTCGGCAGAGTCAGCCAAGAGAATAAAGAAGAGGAGGGCACGACAAAAGCATTGAACTATCAAATAAAACAATAAAACAAAATACAAAACTATGGCAAAAACTCAAAAGGAAGAGGCGAACATGACGCCTCAGCAGCAGAAGATGAAGGCGCTTCAGGCTGCAATGGAAAAGATAGAGAAGAGTTTCGGCAAGGGAGCCATCATGAAGATGGGCGAGGAGAACTTGGAGCACATTGATGTGATTCCATCGGGTTCCATCGGACTGAACGCTGCATTGGGCGTGGGTGGCTATCCAAAGGGACGCATCATCGAGATCTTCGGTCCTGAGTCATCAGGTAAGACGACCCTGGCGCTTCATGCCATTGCCGAGTGCCAGAAATCAGGAGGCGTGGCTGCCTTCATTGATGCTGAGCACGCTTTCGACCGCTTCTATGCAGAGAAGTTAGGCGTGGATATTGACAATCTGCTCATCAGTCAGCCAGACAACGGCGAGCAGGCTTTGGAGATTGCAGACCAGCTCATCCGTTCCAGTGCTGTTGACATCATCGTGATTGACTCTGTGGCAGCCCTGACTCCAAAGGCGGAGATTGAGGGTGATATGGGTGAGAACAAAGTGGGTCTTCATGCCCGTCTGATGAGCCAAGCGCTTCGCAAACTCACTGGAACCATCAATAAGACCAACACCACTTGCATCTTCATCAACCAGCTGCGTGAGAAGATTGGTGTTACCTTCGGCAATCCTGAAACGACCACTGGCGGTAATGCTCTGAAGTTCTATGCCAGTGTCCGCATTGATGTGCGCAAGGCTACACCAATCAAGAATGGTGATGAGATTATCGGCAACTTGACCAGGGTGAAGATTGTGAAGAACAAGGTGGCTCCTCCATTCCGTCGCTGCGAGTTCGACATCATGTATGGTGAGGGCATCAGCAAGAGTGGTGAGTTGGTTGACCTTGGTGTGGATACAGGCATCTTGAAGAAGAGCGGCAGTTGGTTCAGCTATGGCGATACCCGTCTGGCTCAGGGTCGCGATGCTACCAAGCAGATGCTGATTGACAATCCTGAACTGTCAGAGGAGATTGAGCAGAAAGTCATGGCCAAGATTTCAGGCAGCGACTTCGTGCCAAAATCCAAGGCTGATGATGATAAAGAAACGGAGGAACAGGCAGACTAATCATATCATATACACACATTGAACCCCAGAATGTCACACATAGCATTCTGGGGTGTTTTTTTCATTCATGCGCATGAGCTATTTTCCGTTAACGATTTTCTTGATCTCGTTCAATTTGTTGAGCGCCTCCAAAGGAGTGAGGCTGTTGATGTCGAGATTCTTGATTTCGTCACGGATTTGGCAGAGCACCGGGTCATCAAGTTGGAAGAAACTGAGCTGCATGCCGCTCTTGCTCACCGTCTGGATGCTCTCTGTCTTGGGTCGGCTGATGCCATCGCCTGAATTGTTTGCCTCCAGTTCCTTCAGCACCTGCTCGGCTCGCGTCACCACATTGGGTGCCATACCTGCAATCTTTGCCACGTGGATGCCGAATGAATGTTCACTGCCACCCCTGACAAGTTTGCGCATGAAGATGACGCGTCCATTCACTTCCTTCACGCTCACATTGTAGTTCTTCACCCTCGGCAACATCTTCTCCATCTCATTCAACTCGTGGTAGTGAGTGGCGAAGAGTGTTCTGGCACGGGCTTTGGCGTTTTCGTGGATGTGCTCCACAATGGCCCAAGCGATGGAAATGCCGTCATAAGTCGAGGTGCCACGTCCAAGTTCGTCGAAGAGCACCAAAGAGCGCGGGCTCAGGTTGTTCAGGATGCTCGCAGCCTCATTCATCTCCACCATGAAAGTTGATTCGCCCACTGAGATATTGTCAGAAGCCCCGACACGGGTGAAGATCTTGTCTGCCAGACCTATTCTTGCACTGTCGGCAGGTACAAAACTACCTATCTGTGCCAGAATGGTGATGAGCGCAGTCTGTCTGAGCAATGCTGACTTACCCGCCATGTTGGGACCAGTCAGGATGATGATTTGCTGCTTGTCAGCGTCGAGATAGAGGTCATTCGCCACATATTCCTCGCCCACAGGCATCTGACGTTCAATCACAGGGTGACGCCCCTGCTTGATGTCGATGACCAGACCCTCGTCCACCACAGGACGGTTGTAGCGATATTCCCGTGCTGCCATCGCAAAAGACAGCAGACAGTCCATCTGACCAATCACATGGGCATCTGTCTGAATCTGTGGAATGAAGTCCGCAGCACCCGTCACCAGCTCCGCGAACAACTGCATCTCCAAGGCGAGAATCTTCTCCTCAGCTCCTAATATCTTCTCCTCATATTCCTTCAGCTCCTGCGTGATGTAACGCTCTGCCTGGGTCAATGTCTGCTTGCGTATCCAGTCCTGTGGCACCATATCCTTGTAGGTGTTCCGCACTTCCATATAGTAGCCAAACACGTTGTTGAAGCCAATCTTCAGGCTCTGGATGCCTGTCGCCTCAATCTCACGCTGCTGAATCTGTACGAGGTAGTCCTTGCCTGAAAAAGCAATCCGACGCAATTCATCCAGTTCCTCATTCACGCCATCCGCAATGACACCACCCTTGTTCAGCATCACTGGTGGCGATGGAGTCAGTTCCTTCTCTATCCTGTCGCGCAACATACAGCATTCATCCAATTGCTCACCCATCCTTTGAAGGCTCTCGCTGTCAGCCTGCAAACAGAGGTTCTTGATGGGTTCTATTGCCTTCAACGCCTGCATCAATTGCACCATCTCACGAGGATTCACTCGTCCTACTGCCACCTTACTCGCAATACGTTCCAAGTCACCAATCTGATGCAGCAGTTCCTCAATCGCATCCCTCAGTTCTGGCTCTCTGAAGAAGTATTCCACCACATTCTGACGCTCCACAATTGGCTTCACATCCTTCAGCGGAAACACCACCCAACGCCTCAGCATTCTGGCTCCCATTGGACTCACTGTCTTGTCAATAACCGACAGCAAACTATTGCCTCCCTCATTCATCGAGCCCAAGAGTTCCAGACTCCTCACTGTGAACTTGTCCATCCTCACATAGCGGTTCTCCTCAATCTGGCGTATGCTTCTGATGTGGGCAATATGTGTGTGCAGCGTCTTCTCCAAATAATAAAGGACAGCTCCAGCAGCCACGATGCCATTCTTCAGATGCTCCACGCCATAGCCCTTCAGGTTCTTGGTGCCGAAGTGTGACAGCAGTTTCTTTCGAGCTGCATCATCCGTATAAATCCAGTCATCCAACTCATAGGTGAAGAACTTATTGCCGAAAAGTTTCTCAAACATCTGACGCTTCCCACGCTCAAACAACACTTCCTTTGGAGAGAAATTCGTCAGGAGCTTCTCCACATAGTCTGTCGTTCCCTCTGCACAAAGGAACTCGCCCGTCGAGATATCCAGCAGGGCTATACCACATGCCGTCTTGCCAAAATGAACAGAAGCCAAGAAGTTGTTCTCCTTCACGCTCAACACATTATCTGCCAATGCCACACCTGGTGTCACCAGTTCCGTGATACCCCTCTTCACCAGCTTCTTGGTCAACTTGGGGTCTTCCAATTGGTCACAAATTGCCACACGCTTCCCTGCTCTGATCAACTTCGGCAGATACGAATCCAGCGCATGATAAGGGAAACCTGCCATCGCTGTACCATTAGCTGACGTACCAGCCACACTGCTTCGTTTGGTCAGCGTGATGCCCAGTATTTCAGCTGCTACTGACGCATCCTCATTGTAGGTCTCATAGAAGTCGCCACAACGAAACAGCAGCAATGCATCTGGGTGCTTCGCCTTGAAATCATAAAACTGCCTCATCATCGGGGTCAGTTCATCCTTGCCTTTTGCCATATTGTATTGTTTTATTATCCAAGAAATCCACCTTCTTCTCCTTCAACATTGTTGTCAGCTCTTCAAGAAATCAGCCAATTGAGCGACTGCTCTGGCACGATGACTGATGCCGTTCTTTACTTCGTTACCCAGTTCGGCAAAGGTCTTGTCATAGCCATTGGGAATGAAGATGGGGTCGTAGCCAAAACCTCCGTTGCCTCGTTTCTCATGGATGAGGTGTCCCTCGACAGTGCCATCGAAGAAGTGAGTCTCACCTTGATAGATCAAAGCGACAGATGTACGGAAACATGCCTTCCGATTCTTTTCATTGGCCAACTTGTTGAGCAGCACATCCATGTTGGCTTCGTCTTTGCTGCCTTCAAACTGCACACCGTTCTTCATGGCATAGCGGGCAGAATACACACCTGGTTCTCCACCTAATGCTTCCACCTGCAAGCCTGAATCATCAGCAAAGCAATCAAAGCCGAAATGCTCCTTCACATACGACGCTTTCTGCAAGGCATTCTCTCGAAAGGTGGTGCCCGTTTCTGGGATGTCCACCTCACAACCGATGTCTTTGAGGCTCTTCACTTCATACTGGTCACCCAAGATGGCACGAATCTCTTCCAACTTGTGTGCGTTGTTGCTGGCAAAAACCAAAGTCTTCATAAATGTATCCTTATTAGATGATATCAAATTCCGCTTATACTTTGCAAAAATAACACTTTAATCTCACATTTGATAGCACTTTTCCATTATTTTTTACCTTTTTCTGCATTTTCTCCCATTTTTCTTTGACAAATAGAAAAAATACTCCTACTTTTGTTTACAATTTGTTCTTTAATATGGAAAAGATAGATAAGCTTGACAAGCAAATCATGGAGATTATCTCCGCCAATGCACGTATTCCCTTCAAGGATGTCGCAGCTGTCTGTGGTGTGTCACGTGCAGCCATCCATCAGCGTGTGCAGCGTCTGATTGACACCAATGTCATTGTTGGTTCTGGTTATGTCATCAATCCCAAGAGTCTGGGCTACAAGACTTGCACTTATGTGGGCATCCGTCTGGAAAAGGGTTCCATGTATGAACGTGTGGTGAACGAGCTCAACAAGATTCCTGAGATTGTTGAATGCCACTATACCACAGGTCCTTACACGATGCTCGTGAAACTCTATGCCCGTGATAATGAGCAACTGATGGATTTGCTCAACCGCAAGATTCAGGGTATCACAGGTGTCGATTCCACAGAGACCCTCATTTCCCTTGACCAAAGCATCAAGAAGGAGGTGCCCATCTGCGTGACAGATAAGCCTGAGGAGAAGATCCAGAAAGGTGGAAAGGCTAAGATCATCCTTGATGATGACGAATAACCCTCTGTATTCTATTTCAAGTGACGGGAATGGTGCAGATTCTCGTCGAAGATTTTGAACTCATAACCTTCATCACGTAGCCACTCAATACATTTAGGAAGTATCTTCTTGAGTTTGTCGATACTTCTGAGGGAGTCGTGGAAAGTGATGATGGAGCCGTTACGTGTGTATTTCTTCACGTTCTCAAACACTTCTTCAGGGGTGAGGCGTTTGGAATAGTCACGTGTAACCAAATCCCACATGATGATGGTGTAGTGCCTACGAAGACGAATATATTGGGCATTACGCATCCATCCTCTTGGTGGACGGAATAAGTTGGAACTGATTAGTTTGTCAGCTTCATTGGCATTGCGCAGGTAGCGTTTGCTTGACACCAGGATGCCACCAATGTGGTTGAAGGTGTGGTTGCCCAGCCTATGCCCATGGGAACGGATGAGTTCCAGCAGTTCAGGGTATTTCCTGACATTGTCACCCACCATGAAGAAAGTAGCTTTCACATTGTAGCGATCCAGCGTCTCAATCAGCCAGGGGGTTGATTCGGGGATGGGCCCGTCGTCGAAGGTCAGATAGACTGCCTTCTCCGTCGGGTCCATTCTCCAGATGGCACTGGGATAGAGCCACCTCAACCATTTGGTGGGTTGTTCAATAATCATTACTACAGTTGGATACCTACTGCATCACATTTCGAGATGAAAGCTCCATAGAGATGCTGCAGGTTGTCCTCAATTTTCATGGCCTTCTTCTCGTATTCAGCCTTCTTGGCTGGGTTGGATTCGGCCATGCGGTTATAGAGGTCTTGAATTGATGCCAATGCATAAATCTCCTGATGACAGTCACGAGCGCTGTTGGCAAAATAGACGTTGTTGAGTGACAGATACCACCTAATGTACTCTACTGAATGCTTCTCCATCGAATCGAGGATGGGCTGTGCCTTCTCTGGCTTGCCACATGCTATGAAGGCATCAGCAATGTCGAGGGAAGCACTGTTGAGGTCGTGTGGCACATTGTAGGCAGGAATCTCTGTCTCACACTTCTCCAATGCCTTGAGTGCCTTGTCCTTCTTGCCTTCCTGCACCAGACTGCTGATGAGGGTGGCAAACCAACGACGATGGGTGTAGCACATACGCATTGTGGTCTCGTCGATGTAGAGGTTGGGCTGCTTCAAGTTGCCATAGTGGTACTTGTTCATCATGTTGTCGTACATCTTCTCTGTATCAGCCACTGAATGCACCACACCACGCATCATGGTGTTCTCTGGGAAGACGAATGGGGTGATGCGCCAAGCCATACCTTCCAAGACAAAGTGACGCCAGAGGTTGCCATAATTGCTGGAACCTACTGTGGTGGACATATAGAGTGGACGTGAGAAGTTGCTCTGTGCAATCATCTCCAACATCATGATGAAGCTCTTTGACACACGTCCCTGGCCTTCCAGACTGATGACCATCTGGTCAGGAATGCTTGCATTGCCTAAAGTGTCGGTAGGTGCCATCATGCCTGAACGCTTCACTGCTTCCTTGTCAACAGTCACATAGAGGGTGTCACTGGGCAGACAGGCAGGAAGTGCTTCCACCAGCTCCTTGTCACCTTCTGAGAGGCCTTCGTAGTCCTTCAGGAGGAACTTGTGGATAGCTGTCTTCAGTTCGAAGGGGTTATCGCCCCACAGACGCTTGGCCAGTTCAGGGTCTTGTATGGTTACCTCTCTGATGAGGTCTTTCATGGTCAATGTACCTCCACCAAGGGACACCTCAGGATTGACATCTGTCATCTCATGCTTGCCGCTGGTGTATTGGTAGCGTTTCCATGAGATGGGGAGTGGGGTAGATTGTCCTTCTCCTGAGTAGGCAGGACGTTTCATCTGGTCAATGTACCAGTCGGTCTGCAGGTAGGAGAGGTTGCAAACACGCACATCTGTGCGCTTACCCTCTGTATCTTCATTATACCAAAGTGGGAAGGTGTCGTTGTCACCATTTGTATAGATGACACCATCATGAGGGATAGTCTCCAGATAGTTCAAACCAAAGTCACGACACATATAGCGGTCACTACGGTCATGGTCATCCCATGTCTGGCTCACCATCTGCAAAGGTACAGCTACAGCAGGTACAAGACCTACAGCACCGGCAATGATGCCTGCCATACGCTTCTCCATCTTCTTGCCAAGCCACTTGCCAAGCAGTTCGAAGATGGCTGCAATGCCCAGACCACACCACATGGAGAACGCATAGAATGAACCTGCATAGGCATAGTCACGTTCACGTGGCTGGAGAGGTGTCTGGTTCAAGTAGATGACAATGGCGATACCTGTCATGAAGAACAGGAAGAACACCACCCAGAACTGCTGAATGCCCTTCTTATCACGGAATGCCTGCCAGAAGAAGCCCAGCAAACCTAAGATGAGTGGGAGGCAGAAGAAGACATTGTGTCCCTTGTTCTCTTTCAGGTCAGAGGGGAGCATGTCCTGATTGCCCAGACGCAGATTGTCGAGCCAGTCAAAGCCTGAAAGCCAGTTGCCGTGTTCCAGTTCACCATTGCCCTGAAGGTCATTCTGACGACCTGCAAAGTTCCACATGAAGTAGCGCCAATACATCCAGTTCATCTGATAAGAGAGGAAGAAGCGGATGTTGTCCACCTGACCAGGAATCTCTATGGTCTGCGTTTCACGACCTGGTATCTGGTATTCCACTAAATGGTAGCTTACATCACCCAACCAAGACTCATAAGCCTGCACATGCAGGGGTTCATCGCTGTAGATGCGAGGGAAGAGCATACATTGGTTGGTGGGGTATTTGAGGGAGAACTTGTCACGAATCTTTACATATTCATCCTTCTCACTCTCATTCTCCTTGTCCTTACGCTGATAGACAGGTGCTCCCTGCACAGTGGCGTAAGTCAAGTAGCCATCACCATTGTCCTTGATTTCTGGCTGTGACCTGTAGGTCTGACCAAAGAAGAGAGGACGCTCACCATACTGCTCACGACCTAAATACTCACCCAATGTGAACACATCCTCAGGTGAGTTCTGGTCCATTGGAGGATTGGCTGTGGAACGGATGACAATGACTGAATAGGAGCTGTAGCCTACTGTCATCAAGGTCATGCAGAGGATGGCTGTGTTGAGGATGCGTGGAGTGGCTTTCTTGGTGAAGAAGAGCACACCAGCAATGATGCCCAAGACGATGATGCCAATCACTACAGAGGCTACACCATGTCCATAGAAAGGAATACCTAACAGGGCTGTGCAGACAATGAAGGAGATGTACATGCGCTTCTCGCTCTTGGCTTGGGTGGTCTCCCAAAGTGCCCATACCAACGCAATGGCCAGCAGGGTGAGGTAGATGTAGAGACCGATATTGTAAGGCAAACCCAGCTCATTGACAAACAGCAGTTCAAACCATCCGCCAATCTTCACGATGCCTGGTACGATACCATACAGCACAGCTGCCACAATGATGACAGAAACACCCAACACGAGAAGTGAACCCTTGCCTGTCGGATTCTTGCTCATCTTGTAGTAATAGACGAGCACGATGGCAGGAATACAAAGGAGGTTCAAGAGGTGTACACCAATGGAAAGACCTACCAGATAGGCAATGAACACCAACCAGCGGTCTGAATGGGGCTGGTCAGCATTGTCTTCCCACTTGAGGATGAGCCAGAACACCAAAGCGGTGAAGAAGCTGGAGAAGGCATAAACCTCACCTTCCACAGCCGAGAACCAGAAGGTGTCTGACCAGGTGTAGATGAGGGCACCAGCAATACCGCTGCCCATCACAGCCAGCAACTGACCCATCGAGGGCTCCTCGTCATCTTTCACCAAGAGTTTCTTGGCCAGATGCGTCACACTCCAGAAGAGGAACAGGATACATCCAGCACTCAGCAGGGCACTCATGGTGTTAATCATCTTGGCCACCTGCGAAGCATCATTGGCAAAGAGGGAGAAGAAATTGCCCACCAGCATGAAGAAAGGTGCGCCAGGAGGGTGACCCACTTCCAGCTTGTAGGCAGTGGTGATGAACTCAGGACAGTCCCAGAAACTGGCCGTGGGTTCAATCGTAGAGCAGTAGGTGAATGCAGCAATGGCGAACACCACCCAACCGACTACATTATTGATGATATTGTATTTTTTCATTTTTGATATACTCTCAACCCTATATTCAAATCTCTAAACTCTAAACCCTAAACTCTAAACTATTTCACCTCTTTCAGTTCAACAGTGAAGATGAGGGTAGAGAAGGGCTTGATGTTACCAGTACCTTGTTCACCATATCCCAACTCGTATGGGATGTAAAGTTCCCACTTAGAGCCTACAGGCATCAGCTGCAAAGCCTCAGTCCAACCTGCAATCACCTGTGTCACACCAAAGGTGGCTGGCTTGCCACGCTCATAGCTGCTGTCAAACACAGTGCCATCCACGAGCTTGCCCTCATAGTCAACCGTCACCTTCTGGTTGGCTGTGGGCTTTTCACCAGTACCTTGAGTGATAATCTTGTACTGCAGACCGCTGGCTGTAGTTACCACACCAGGCTTGGTCTTGTTCTCTTCCAAGAACTTCTTGCCTTCCTCACGATTGGCTCCATAGAGCTTCTCCTTGTTGGCTGCCTGACGCTCATTCATGCGAGTCTGGAACACCTGAGCAGCACTATCCACAGGCACATCATTCAGACCCATCAGACCAGCCACGATGCCACTTGCCACAAGGACAGGGCTCACGGTCTTGCCCTCATCTGGCGTGTAGTAGTCATTGGAGAACTGCTGCGTCATGCTCACAATTCTATCACCAATATCCTGACCAGCATTCAATGCAGCACCCTCCTTGTCGTTGGGGTCAGCATTGGCACGATTGAGGATGCCCTGAGCAAACAGGTTCAGGAACTGCTCCTCCACACCCAACTGGCCTGTGGCATACTCCTTCAGACCATTCGACTGAGCAATACCAAAGAAATAAGCTGTCTCCTCGTCCACATTGGACAGAGCAGGCTTCACAAAATTGAAGGTTCCCTTCTCAGCAGCAGCCACCTGAGTTCCCTTCTTCTGAGCCTCGATGAAAGCAGCCAGTTCAGCCTTCTGCTTCTCCTTGAATGCCTTCAGGGCAGCAGCATCCTGCACCTTCTTTACCTTGGCTGCCACCTTGTCAACTGCTGCATTAGCCTTGTTTTCAACTGCAGCCAACTCTTTCTCTGATTGAGCGAAAACAGCGCTTGCCATTGCAAACGCTGCTAAAGTAAATGTGAGTATCTTCTTCATTTTTCTTTTAACCTTAACCTTAACGTTAACGCTAACTTTATCTTCTCTAACCTCTAAACTGTAAACTCTAAACTATTTAAGTACTTCAATAGTGAAAATAAGTGTAGAGAAAGGCTTGATAGGACCCTGGTTCTGAGCGCCGTAAGCCAGATTCTGAGGAATGGTCACCTCCCACTTCGAACCTGCAGGCATCATCTTCAGCACCTCAACCCAGCCCTGAATCACACCAGGCATGCTCATGTCGATGGTCTGAGGCATGTTGCGCTCATAGCTGCTGTCAAACACAGTGCCGTCAATCAGGCGACCCTCATAGTTCACCTCCACCTTGGAAGTGTCAGTTGGCAGCGCACCAGTACCTTCCACCAGCACCTTATACTGCAGACCGCTCTTTGTCTCCTTCACACCTTCCTTCTTCTTGTTCTCAGCCAGATACTTCTCACCAGCAGCCTTGTTGTCGCCAAAGTCCTTCAGCAACTGAGCCTCACGCACTGGCTGCAACTTAGCATTGAAGTCATTGTAAGCCTGTTCAGCAGTACGGCCATCCTTGCCCTTCAGACCAGCCTCAAAACCAGCGATGAGCACCTTCACATTCACGCTCTTGGTAGAGTCATCGCCATACACCTGCTGAGTCAGGCTCTTAGCCATATTCTGCACATCCTTGCCCACAGCCAGACCGCTCAGATAAGCCTCCTTCTTGGGGTCAGCCTCATTCAGGGCACCTTCCTTCATACCCTTGATGAAGTCATCGATGTAAGCAGAGTCAATGCCCAGCTGCATCGTCACATACTGCTTCAGACCCTCAGACTGGAACACGCCGCAGTCATAAGCCAGTGAATCCACACCATCCTTCAGGGTGGCGCTACCATTTTTGTCACAAGAAATCATAGTCATGGCAGTCACAGCAACAGCGGCTGCCATCATCATCATTTTTTTCATTGTCTTTTTGATATTTTAGTTGAATAATTTTTAGCACAAAATCATGCAAAGATAGCGTTTATTTTCCTCATATTCCCCCCTCATCCCCCAAAAACTGCATTTTTTCATGTTATTTTGTCCCATAGCGTGTAAAAAATGGGCAGTCCCTTGTCAGAAAATGGCATACAGCATGAAAAAAGTGGCAAATCATTGGGTGGAATCAAGATGGGACTAAGATAGGACTAAGCTGGGAGAAGAATAAGCCGATTATCCCATTGTCTCACAATTATTTATCAATTGCGAAAATTTTCGCAACGAAAAAAATCGCAATGAATATATCAGACCCCTATAAAAGAAGCCGATTCTCACGAACCAGCTTCCTCGCACTTAAAATAACTAATAATCATGAAAACATTACAAATCATTAACGACATAACACTTGCTTATCAACGGAAGGCCAATTCATACCCCTTGGCGATTTCGCCCAAGTCAATGAGGTTCCTGTACCTGTCGCCGTTCTCTACGATCGCCATTGCCCAGACAAGCATCACCACATTGTAGGGGTCGCCATCGCTGGGTTGCACGGCGATGATGTCCGTTTCCCCCAGTCCTGTCAGGCTGCACACCCTCTGGATATATCCTCTGGTGTTGTTGCCATCGTCAGGTGGTGCCCACCGCTTGATGATCTCCCTCACGGAGAAGATGCGGTACTTCACGTTGTAGGTGTTCAGGATGCGAAACACAGCCCTGTAGCCCCACTTGTTTTCGAGGAAGATGCAGAACGCGCCGTCATTCCCTGTCTGACCCTGCCAAAGCTGGTCACTCTTCCTGATGTTCAGGGGATTGTGATTCCGCAGTCCCCTCGGCAGTCCTTTTGTCTTCATTCTTACCTTTCTTTTTCAATTGAAGAAACACGTTGATTAACTCTCTCAGCAGCCAGAGGATGGCCTCGATGTCCTTTTTCGCTAACTTCATGGCTCAGCCCTCCAGATTCTGCTTGATGTTGCTCAACTTGATGCGCTGCCACTTCCTGCCGTTGCTGTCTATCGAGACAGACAGGTAGATGGTGAGTTCGCACCTCTTGCCCTGCTGAGCCAGCAATTTCACCTGCTCGATGTAGTCAGGGTTGTCGGCATACAGCTCAGCCACGATTTCGTCGATGACCTCCTTGCCGCTCTGGGTCATGTAGGGGAAGTCGCACACTACTGGATAAGCATTTCTCTGCTTTCCTTCTCTGTCTGTAAATGTTCTGGGTTCACAGACCTCTTTGATAAATCCATTCTTGATCATAAATCCTTTACTTTTTTAATTGTTGTTTTATTAGTTGATTAGTTGTTAGGACTTTCTCCCAGCGCGTGGGCTGGTGTATTGGCTCTTCTGAAAACTGTGCTCTGTGCTCTGTGCGCAGTAGCCTCTGGCTTTCCACGTTCTGATCATGTGAGCCGTCTCCCTTTGCGTGGCACTCAGCCCCTGTTCCCTTCTCACTCTCTTGGCATCCTCCAAGGTGAAGGTGTCAGGCAGCAGTTCCAAGAGGTTGCGTGGGCCACGGCGACCGATTCGCTCATCACCCCTATTGGCCTTCTCAATGTCCTCGCCAAAGAACTCCATCTTGCACCATAGGTCGTAGTTCAAGCTCCAGCGGATGAAGTCCTCTATCGTCTTCTCCCACCTCTGACCGTTCGCCACATAGAGCACACAAGCCTTCAGCCATGCGATGACACAAGCCCTGTGCGAGAGATTCCAATACACCTGATTCTGCGAGAGTCTTGCAAACTCAGCACATTCAGCCTGCAGCTTCTTGACCAGCCTCCATGCCTGCTGACACTCGATGAGTCCCCTTGCGCTACAGAGGTTGTCGATGTAAGGTTTCAAGGCCTCGTCAAACGCTGCATCATACTTGCCATAGATAGGCTGTTCACCTCCAATCTCCTGTTCAGGGATGGTGCAGAAGTTGATGCGGCTGATGGGGCCATCGGTCAAGACATTCCTGAAGAACTTGCGACCTTTCTGAACCGTCGTACAGGCGTTCCAGTTGAAGCGGCATTGGGGTCTGGCCGTCACACTCTGTGTACCCACACGAGTCTGTCCGTATTCAGCCCCAGGGTCGAACGCCAGACACATCAACTGAAAATGCTGCTTGCCTGTCTGACCTCTCAACTGCTCGAACAAGTCCAGTTCATTGAGCTTCACATACACGAAGTGTCCTTCTGCCTCGTCCATGCGGGTCACAAGTGCTGGCTTGGTCATATCTGGGTCAATCATCTGAATGACCAACCCGTCTGGCCTCACCATCTTGTCCTTGTTCGCACCCCTCTTCTGACAGTCCTTCTTCCACTCCGCCTCACGACGTTCATTCTCCTTATCCCTCCGTTTGATGTCCGCCATGATGTGCTCGATAGGCTGGTCGATGCAGCCCTTGCCAGCACCTGTCTCAGCCATCAGACAATTCATCAGCGTTGCCTCATGCTCCACATGGTCTGTATATTCGAATTGCACGTTATGCAGATGGGTGCCCAAGGGAGGGAATATCGCATTCGCCACAGCGGGCTTGTACTCAGCAGGTGTCTTCGAGGTCAGCAGCTCCACCAGCTTGGGCAACTTCTTCGGCATGATTGGAGGGGTGAGCGTTGAGGGCTGAGCACCATCTTCCATCATCTCTCTTCCTTCTTCCATCTTCAAACTCTGCGTGAAGAGCTCCTCCTGAAACTTGCACAGCTTCTGGTTGGGGTTGTAGTACTTGGCATAGAAGTCATTCACCAGCGTCTGGATGTTCGCATCCTGCCAATTCTTGGGCATCAGTTCAGACAAGACGCCATTCACCTCAGCCTTGTTGAGCAATTGCACCACACCGCCCAGAAACACCTTCACCGTCGTGTGCCTACCTCCCTCGTTCAGGAAATCGCTCCATTGGAGACCCTTCTCCTTCATCACACCCTCAGCGATAAACCTGATACGCTCGTCAGCCTGTATTGGTTGAGGGTTTAGAGTCGAGGGTTTAGAGGTAGGGGGTTCCACACATCCCGCATGGCTGCTCTCAACTCTAACCTCTAAACTCTCAACTTTATCCTCCTCCCACGGCCGATAGTGCTTGCTTGCCTTCTTCGCCCCTGCTGGAACCTCCTCCAAGTCCTTGCGCACACGTTCCCTCAGCAGTTCGTACTCGGCTGCACTCTCCTCCTGCGTCATCGGTTCCTCAAAGATGGCATCGTCCAAGAAAGGCAAATCCTCTTCCGACCCGCTGGTTGAGAACACCACACGCTGCAAATCCTTCGCATTCGTGTCCATCTCGATCTCGAGGATGCTTGCCACCCTCACCTGATTCTCCAGAATGGTCTTGCCCCGTTCACGTCGGCACACCAGATGCCAACCGCCGCTGGGTGACTTTTCCAGCATCAGCAAGCCTATCGCCTCCTTCTTCGAGAGGATGAGCTGCTTGAAAGCCTCCGACTGCTCCTTGTCGTAACAGTCAATGTCGTGAAAGAACGTCGAACTGTAGTGTTTGCACCCTGCCAGTTTCCCATCTACAGGCCAAGCGTTGTATGCCAATTGCAGCAGGTCTCCCTTTACCTCCACCTTGCCGCTGCGGTACTCCCTCAGAATCCTCAGGTTCTTCTCAGAGTCACGCAAAGCCAGCAGTTCTTGTCTGTTCTTGACGGGACAGGCAACCTTGCGCCTGTCCGCATCGTAAGTAATGTGATAAATCATGGTCAATCAGATTTTAGTGGTTTAACAGAAGATGACCTCCTCCAATTCGCAATCCCTCAAGGCCGCCGTGGCATCCTTCGCCTCCCGTTGCAGCACATGGCCTATGCCAGCCGCGCCAAGCCTCTTGGGCACACTCTCGTACACCTTGATACGCTCTGGAGACTCCATCACCCTGCCGTGTTCAAGATAGCAGATGAGCTTGTCCCTCCATCTGTAACCCTGTGGCTTGCGGTTGTACCTGCCAAAGAAGATTTCATACTTGCCGTCCTCATTCAGTTCCATCCAGAGGCGACCTTCCACCTTACGTCCCTGTTCCAGTAGGCTCAGGACTTCCTTTTGATTTTGAACATTGATTTTCATCATCATTTTACGTTTAGTTTTTAATTATTAGTTTACTCAGCATAAATACTTCCAAACCCCTCCTCAAACATCGCCCTCAGCTCCTCAGCCGTCTTGCAGTCCTCCTCCATCAAGATGCCCTGTTCGATAGCCTCAGCCTCCTCCTCTCTTTGCGCCAGCACGAACATCAGGTATTCCTTCTTCTTGATCTTGCCCTTGTTCCTGCCCACCTGCTGATAGCACTCAGCCATCTTCCAGCTGGAGCACAAGTCCTTGGCAGCCACTTTCACGCCCAGCAACCGGCACATCTGGCAGTTCTCGCAATCCTCGCATCGGTTCTTGCAGGTCAAGCAGCACTTCCTGA
>JAFXVS010000040.1 GCA_017534815.1 Bacteroidaceae bacterium
ATCATGTGGGAACACGTTGGTATGGGACGTACCAAGGAAGGACTTGAAGAAGGCTTAAAGTTGCTCAAGAAACTGCGCAAGGAGTTTGATGAGAACCTCTTCGTGCCAGGTACCAAGGAAGGTCTTAATGTGGAGCTCGACAAGGCTATCCACCTCCGTGACTTCATCCTCATGGGCGAGCTCATCGCCTACGACGCATTGCATCGTGAGGAGTCATGCGGCGGTCACTTCCGCGAGGAGCACCAGACCGAGGAAGGCGAGGCAAAGCGCGACGATGAGAACTTCTTCTATGTGGGCGCATGGGAGTATCAGGGTAACGATGACGTTGCACCCGAACTCACCAAGGAGCCTCTCGAGTATGAAATCATCAAGGTACAAACACGTAACTACAAAAACTAATTATGGCTAAGAATATTTCATTTACAATCAAATATTGGAAGCAGGATGGTCCGAAGGCAAAGGGGCATTTTGATTCACACGAGATGAAGAACGTGCCCGATGACACTTCATTCCTTGAGATGCTCGACATGCTCAATGAGGAGCTTATCAACGAGGGTAAGGAACCATTCGTCTTCGATCACGACTGTCGCGAGGGTATCTGCGGCATGTGTTCACTCTACATCAACGGCACGCCTCACGGCAAGACCGAGCGTGGCGCCACCACCTGTCAACTCTACATGCGCAGGTTCAACGACGGCGACACCATCACCGTCGAGCCCTGGCGCTCAGCAGGCTTCCCCGTTATCAAGGATTGCATGGTTGACCGCAATGCCTTCGACAAGATTATCCAGGCAGGTGGCTACACCTCCATCCGCACTGGTCAGGCACAGGATGCCAATGCCATCCTCATACCAAAGCAGAATGCCGACGAGGCAATGGACTGCGCCACCTGCATCGGTTGCGGTGCCTGCGTGGCAGCATGTAAGAACGGCTCGGCAATGCTCTTCGTCAGCTCCAAGGTCAGCCAGCTGGCACTCCTGCCACAGGGTCGCCCTGAGGCTGCTAAGCGTGCCAAGGCAATGGTGGCGAAGATGGATGAACTGGGCTTCGGCAACTGCACCAACACCCGCGCCTGCGAGGCAGTATGTCCTAAGAACGAGTCAATAGCCAACATCGCCCGTCTGAACCGCGAGTTCATCAAGGCAAAACTGGCAGACTAATACACATTATTATATATATAAAGAGCGCCGCAGAGAAATTTGCGGCGCTCTTCATGTTGGTTCTGTTAGGATTTTATCACATTCTGTGCCACTCACATACCCAATATCTGCTCGGCATGCTCCTTGGTCTTCACCTGCTTGCCAGCAAAGATGTTCTCGATGATGCCCTGCTCATTGATGATGAAGGTGGTGCGGATGGTGCCCATCGTCTTCTTGCCGTACATATTCTTCTCTCCCCAAGCACCCATCGCCTCCAAGAGCGTATGATCCACATCGGCAATCAGCGGAAAAGGCAATGAATGCTTCTCCTTGAACTTCACATGTGATGCAGCAGAGTCCTTGCTCACACCCACCACCTCATAGCCAGCCCCTTGCAGCTCGCCATAGCGGTCTCTCAGGCTGCAAGCCTCAGCAGTGCATCCGCTCGTGTTGTCCTTTGGATAGAAGTACAGCACCAGCTTCTTGCCCTTGTAATTACTCAGACGGATGTCCCGTCCCTGTTCGTCTTTGCCCAATACCTCGGGCGCACGGTCTCCAATTTTCATATCATTAAAGTTTTTTTGATTTTGTAGCCTTCTTTTTCGGTTCTGGCAGTGCCTTGCACGTCTCGCGGACGAGCATGGAGAGGTAATCGTGATCATCCACGTCTGCAATCAGGAAATAATCTTTCGCACCCTCGTAGGGCGGGCGCAGTTCCACCTCTCTCAGCAGCGGGCGCACCGCCTCCGTCGGCTTCAGATAGAAGCAGTCGTCACAAATCAGTCCAAAGATTTTCCCGTCGCAGTAGATGCCATAGTCCCCAAACATCTTCTTTACGCTGATCTCGCCAGCCCCGGCGCACTGGTCCGCCACATACTTTACAAAGTCCGAATTACTTGCCATAATGTTTGTATCTAATCGTTTTCGGTCGCAAAGATACGACTTTTTTCTCAAATCTCTCCGTACATTCGGGGGAAATTTATAAAATATGATGATATAATCTAATTGGCGTGTTAGATTATATCATAGGGGGATGGATAAAATCTAACACGTGGATTAGATTATATATACAGATAGGAGAACAATCTAATACGTGGATTAGATTATATATACAAATGGATGAACAATCTAATACGTGGATTAGATTATATCATAGGGGGATGTAAACAATCTAAGACGCGAGTTAGATTATATTATGGGTAGATATTCTTGGGGGAAATGTTTGGTGGGATGGATTTTTATGTGTATATTTGCCCCCAAATTCTGCTTGGCAGACAAAAACATAGAGAATTATGGGACGAGACGGAGATGGAAATGCCTGGAAGTATAGGCAGGCGAAGAAACGGGGCGGATGGCTTGGCATCCCCAGGGAGTTTACGGAGCGGAAACTGAAGGATGAGCCTCAGTTCAAGTTCGAGGACTTATACATCTCGCCGTTCAGACAGCAGAGGAAGTACTCGGAGGACGGCGCGGTGAGGTATGTGGATGTGGAGCGGCGGACGGCGCCGACGGGCATCAGGATGTTTGATGCCTATCTGCAATATCTGGCGCAGGGCGGGCTGGAGGTGCAGACGTTTGCCGACCAGCACGGGCTGAGGTTGACGGACATCGACTCGATGGTGTTCGTGCTGACGGGCATGAGGGGCATCGACTTCCGCATGAAGTATCAGGTGAGGCTGGCGGACGAGCTGTTGAGATACACGGACATGACGGTGGCGGAGGTGGCGAAGCGCTCGGGCATCGGGTCGGCGAACAACCTGTACCTGACGTTCAAGCGGGAGTTCAATCTGGCGCCGGGCTATCGGCGGTTGCGTGTCCGTCAGGATGGGGATGTAGGAAGATTTAGGTTGTAATAAAAATAAATAATGGAACACATGATGAGATACAGACAATTCAAGAATTTGGCAATGATCGGCGTGGCCGCATTGTTGGCTGGTTGTGGTGCTCCGGACATGGAGCAGCAGATTGACGAACTCTACGGGAGGATGTCGCAGGAGGAAAGGATTGCTCAGTTGAGGAGCATGTATATGGATGACCTGTTCGACGAGACGGGGCGGCTGGATGAGGCGAAGTGCCGCGAGATGATTCCGAATGGCATCGGGCACTTCTCGCAGTATGCCAGTCAGAAGCCGCGGGAACCGGAGGAACTGCGCGACCGTGTGGCGGCCGTTCAGGAGTGGCTGATGAAGAATACGCCTAACGGGATTCCGGCGCTGATTCACGAGGAGGTGCTGTCGGGGGTCAACACGCGGGGCGCGACGATCTATCCGCAGCAAATCGGACAGGCATGCTCGTTCAATCCGGAGTTGGCGGAACTGAAGACGCGTCAGACGGCGACGGCGATGCGGAAGATGGGCGGGGTGCTGTCGCTCTCGCCGATGGTGGATGTGTGCAGGGTGCCGAGTTTCAACCGGTTGGAGGAGTCGTATGGCGAGGACGGATACCTGTCGGCGGTGATGGGCACGGCGTTTGTGAGGGGTCTGCAGCAGGGCGACCTGAAGAAGGGCGTGGGTGCCTGCTCGAAGCATTACCTCGGCTATGGAGGCGGTGGCGATGCTGACGAGAAGGAGCTGATGGAGGAGATTCTGATGCCTCACGAGACGATGATTCGGTTGGCTGGGAGCAAGGCGGTCATGCCGGGGTATCATGCGATGAAGACGTCGCCGACATCGTCCGACGAGAAGAATTGTGTGGCCAATAGTTGGGTTCTGCAGGACATCTTGCGCGACTACCTCGGTTTCGACGGGATGGTGGTGAGCGACTATACGGCCATCGACCAGTTGCCAGGCAATAGTCCTGCTGATAAAGCCGCAGCGGCCATCAATGCCGGCAACGATGTGGACTTCCCGCATGGCGACAACTACAAGTTCTTGCAGGAGGGTCTGGACAAGGGGCTGGTGAAACAAGAGGCCTTCGAACGTGCGGTGAAGGACGTGTTGCGGTATAAGTTCCGTGCCGGTCTTTTGGACAAGAATCCATACCTGTATAGCAAGGAGAAGATTGTGCTGGATAGTCCGGAGGAACGTCAGACGGCCTACGACATCGCCACGCAGTCCATCGTCTTGCTCGAGAACAAGGGATTCCTGCCGCTGAACGATTATTTTTCCATGCTCCAATCGCTGAACGATCAACTGCCTAAGCGCCAAGATCCTCCGTTCTCCACTAAAGTCCTCCTGACGGGTCCCAATGCCAATTCCATGTGGGCGATGTGCGGCGACTATTCCTTCCCTTCCATGACTTACTTCTGGAAGCGAGTAACGGAAGACCTCGACCATCCTCATGTGGTGACGCTGCTCGAAGGCATGAAGGCGCAGAAGCCCGAGGGTGTGGAGATTCTGTATTCGCGTGGCTGCGACTGGACGGACAGCATCGAGACCGACTTTGTGAAGAACGGCGATGCACGTGCATGGGAGTACGAACTGCTGCATCGCAAGGTGGACTCGGGTGAGAAGGCCGACAAGGCTGAGGCGCTGCGCATGGCCAAAGACGCTGACGTCATCATTGCCGCTGTGGGCGAGAATGTGATGCTTTGTGGTGAGAATAGAGACCGTCAGGGTCTGCGTCTGCCAGGCCGTCAGGAGCAGTACGTTGAGGAACTCATCGCCACAGGAAAGCCCGTGGTGCTCGTGGTCTTCGGCGGAAGAGCGCAGGTCATCTCCGGACTGGCGGAGAAGTGTGCCGCCGTCATTCAGGCATGGTATCCGGGTGAGGAGGGTGGCAATGCTGTCGCCGACATCCTCTATGGCAAGGTGTCGCCATCGGCCAAACTCGCCATCAGCTATCCCAACAAAGAGCTTCACGAGCCGCTCTGTTATAACAACCCATCGCCCGTAGCTGTTGATCCGTCCTTCAAGACCCCTGGTCCCATCTATGCCACGCCTAATATCCAGTGGCCCTTCGGTTATGGTTTGAGCTACACGACATTCGAGTATTCGAACCTGAAAGTGAACAAGGAAGCGGCCACGACCGACGAAGCCATCACCCTGACCTTCGATGTGAAGAACACGGGGAAGGTGAAGGGCGACGAGATAGCGCAGATCTATCTGTCTCCCGCAGATGACAACCCGAATATCCGTCTGATTCAGCTGCAAGGATTTGCCCGGCTGACGCTTGCTCCCGGCGAGACCAAACAGGTGACAGTGAAATTGTACATGGAGCAGTTTGGCTATTACAGCCACGAGGCTCAGCGGCAATGGAACATAGCTCCGGGGAACTTTGTCATCAAGGTGGGCGCATCATCCGCAGACATCAAACTGAGCGAGGCGATCAGTGTGAAGGGCGAGAAGGTCATCAAGCCGCTGAGGGATTATTATTTCTCTGAAAGTAGTGTCAACTAAATCACAAAAAGCCATCATGAAGAGAGGAATGAGCATTTTAACCGTGCTGGGACTGCTCGCTGTCGGGATATGTGCCGGCTGTCGGGAGGTAAATGGAGAGGATGAGTCGCAACGGAGTGAGGAGGAAGTCCGGCTGGAGCGGATCGGACGGATAGACAGCACGCTACTGCGGGTGCTGCCTCATGCTGAGGGGATGAACGGATGGATGGCGGACAGTCTGGCGCAATGGCAGGAACGGCTGGATGCACTCTCGGCTGAGGCATGGGTACTGGTGGAGGACTCGACGGGTTTGGTTATCAGCGCGAAGAACGCGGACGAGCGGATGTATATGGCGAGCATCACGAAGATGATGACGTGTCTGCTGGCACTGGAGAATGGTAGGCTGGAGGATTCCATCGAAATCACGAAGGATGTGTACACGACGAGCGATGCCCGGGTGAAGGTGGGCGATGGCTATACAGTGGGCAACATGATTCGGGAGATGATGATGCTGAGCGACAACAATGCCGCCTACGCCTTGGCCAAGTTTGTCGGAGGCGACACCCTGACGTTCTACGGGATGATGAATCAGAAAGCGAAGTATCTCGGCATGAACGGCACGCACTTTGCCAACCCCAACGGCATGCCCAACGACAGCAATTACAGCACCGCCAACGACCTGCTCCGCCTGTCCCGCTACTGCATGCAGGACACAGCATTTGCGAGGATTGTCGGTACGGCATCGGCGGACATTCCCCTGCTGGACGGACGTCACCTGCCCTGCCAGAACACCAACGCCCTGCTCGAGAAGTATGATGGATGCATCGGCATCAAGACCGGCTTCACACGTCAGGCGGGGAATTGCCTCGCGTCGGCAGCCACTCGCGACGGTGTGACACTCTACCTGATTCTGCTGAAGAGCAAGAGCTACACATCACGCTTCACCGAATCCGCCACCCTGCTCGACTATGGTTTCGAGGTGATGAAGACCTATCAGAGGTATTGCACAAGCAGATAGTTCTTAAGAAAGATAATGAAGTAAATCAAAAGAAAGAAAAAAGGCTTTTTCTCTTTGTATTGTCCTCACTTATCCGTACCTTTGCACCCGAAATTTAAATCACTGAACTCAAATGGAATACAATTTTAGAGAGATTGAGAAGAAGTGGCAACAGAAGTGGGTGGAGGAGAAGACCTACAAGGTTGTCGAGGATCAGAACAAGCCTAAGTTTTATGTGCTGAACATGTTTCCCTATCCAAGTGGGGCGGGTCTGCATGTGGGACATCCGCTGGGCTATATCGCGAGTGACATCTATGCAAGATATAAGCGTCTGCAGGGCTTCAACGTGCTGAACCCGATGGGCTATGATGCCTACGGTCTGCCTGCTGAGCAGTATGCCATCCAGACGGGGCAGCATCCGGAGAAGACGACGTTCCAGAACATCGACCGCTATCGTGAGCAGCTGGACAAGATCGGCTTCTCGTTCGACTGGGACAGGGAGGTGAGGACGTGTGCGCCTGACTATTATCAGTGGACGCAGTGGGCATTCCAGAAGATGTTCAATTCGTTCTTTTGCAACAAGTGCCAGTCGGCTCAGCCCATCGAGGAGTTGATCAAGCGCTTTGAGGAGAAGGGCACGGAGGGTCTGGATGTGGCTCAGACGGAGAATCTCTCGTTCACGGCCGAGGAATGGAAGGCGATGGATGAGAAGCAGAAGAGCGATGTGCTGATGAACTACCGCATCGCTTTCATGGGCGAGACGATGGTGAACTGGTGTGCCGGTTTGGGCACGGTGCTGGCGAATGACGAAGTGGTGGACGGCGTGAGTGTGCGCGGCGGTTTCCCTGTGGAGCAGAAGAAGATGAGACAGTGGTGCCTCCGCGTGAGTGCATACGCTCAGAGATTGCTGGACGGTCTGGAGACGATTCAGTGGAGCGATTCCATCAAGGAAACGCAGAAGAACTGGATCGGCAGGTCGGAGGGTGCTGAAGTGGAGTTCCAGATTGCGGACTCTGACGAGAGCTTCACCATCTTTACAACCCGTGCCGACACAATGTTCGGCGTGACGTTTATGGTGCTTGCTCCTGAGAGTGAGTTGGTGGAGAAGCTGACGACGGCTGAGCAGAAGGCTGAGGTGGATGCCTATATTAAATATGTAAAGGGACGTACGGAGAGGGAGCGCATGATTGACCACAAGGTGACGGGTGTGTTCTCGGGTTCGTATGCCATCAATCCTTTCACTGGCGAGAAGAATCCTATCTGGATTTCAGAATACGTGCTGGCCGGTTATGGCACAGGCGCCATCATGGCTGTGCCTGCTCATGACAGTCGCGACTATGCGTTTGCCAAGCATTTCGGTCTGCCCATCATTCCGCTGATTGAGGGTGCTGACGTGAGTGAGGAGAGCTACGATGCCAAAGAGGGTATCGTCTGCAACTCACCTCGCAAGGATGTGAAGCCCTACATCGACTTCTCGCTGAACGGACTGACCGTGAAGGAAGCCATTGCCGCCACGAAGAAGTATGTGAAGGAGGCTGGCATCGGTCGTGTGAAGGTGAACTATCGTTTGCGTGACGCCATCTTCTCACGTCAGAGATATTGGGGCGAGCCCTTCCCAGTCTATTACAAGAACGGCATCCCAACGATGGTTCCAGAGGAGTATCTGCCCATCGAACTGCCAGAGGTGGACAAGTTCCTGCCTACCGAAACGGGCGAACCACCACTGGGCAATGCCACTGTCTGGGCTTGGGACGAGGTGAACAAGAAGATTGTGGAGAATGCCAAGATTGACAACAAGACCGTCTTTCCTATCGAACTCTATACGATGCCTGGTTTTGCTGGCAGTTCCGCTTACTATCTGCGCTACATGGATCCTCACAACAACGAGGCATTGGTGAGCAAGGCAGCTGACGAGTACTGGCAGAATGTGGATCTCTACGTGGGTGGCAGCGAGCATGCTACGGGTCACTTGATCTACAGCCGATTCTGGAACAAGTTCCTCTTCGACCTCGGCATCTCCTGCAAGGAAGAGCCCTTCCAGAAGCTCATCAATCAGGGCATGATTCAGGGTCGGAGCAACTTCGTCTATCGCATCAAGGACACAAACACCTTCGTTTCCCTCGACAAGAAAGAAGGCTATGAGGTGACGCCGATCCATGTGGATGTGAACATCGTGAGTGCCGACATCCTCGACGTGGAGGCTTTCAAGGCTTGGCGTCCAGAATATGAGACCGCCGAGTTCATCCTCAACGACGAGGGCAAATATGTCTGCGGATGGGCTGTGGAGAAGATGTCGAAGTCGATGTTCAACGTGGTCAACCCCGACATGATTGTGGAGAAGTTTGGTGCCGACACCCTGCGTCTCTACGAAATGTTCCTCGGTCCTGTGGAGCAGAGCAAACCTTGGGACACCAACGGCATCGACGGCTGCCACAGATTCCTGAAGAAGTTGTGGAAGTTCATGACCAACGAGGATGGCACCATCAACGCAACCGATGCCGCTGCCTCGAAGGAAGAACTCAAAGCCCTCCACACCCTCATCAAGAAGGTGACTGCCGACATCGAAGTATTCTCTTACAACACGTCCATCGCCGCCTTTATGGTGTGCCTCAACGAACTGACGAAGTTGAAGAGCGCAAGCCGTGAAGTGAAGGAAGCGCTCACTATCCTCTTGGCTCCGTTCTGTCCTCACCTCGCCGAAGAACTCTGGCACCTGTTGGGACACACGACCACCGTCTGCGATGCTCCTTGGCCTACCTTCAACGAGGACTACTTGAAGGGGGATTCCGTGAAGATGATGGTGGCCTTCAACGGCAAAGCACGTTTCCCACTGGAGTTCCCAGCCGATGTCAGCAAGGAAGACGCTGAGAAGGCCGCACTTGCCAACCCACAATCGGCCAAGTGGATGGAAGGATTTACAGTGGCGAAGGTCATCGTCGTGCCAGGCAAGATGATCAACGTGGTACTGAAGAAATAACGCTTCATCATCCCCCACTACACGATATGAAAGTATTACAGCGGACAAAGAGCCTTGCCCTGTGCTGCATGGTTCTGCTTCTGTCCACTCACACACAAGCACAAGAACATGTGAACGGTCAGTTGTGGATGGACACCGACGGCCATCACATCAATGCCCACGGCGGCAACATCATCCAGTATGGTGACACTTACTATTGGTACGGCGAGAACCGTCCCTACAGTGGTGGCAGCACGGAAACGGGCATCTCTGTCTATTCCTCTGCCGATCTGAAGACGTGGAAGAACGAGGGTGTGGCGCTGGCAACCAGCCAAGAGGCCGGACACGACATTGAGAAGGGCTGCATCATGGAGCGTCCCAAAGTGCTCTATAATTCTAAGACCAAGAAATTCGTGATGCTCTTCCACCTCGAACTGAAAGGACGCGGCTACGATGCAGCACGTGTCGCCTTTGCTGTAAGTGACTCACCGACAGGCCCCTTCCAATTCCTCCGCAGTCAGCGCATACATGCCAATCAGTGGCCGTTCGACATGAATGAGCAAGCCATCAAGGCAGCTCAGCAGACGGATGCCTCGCAATGGAAATCGGACGAGTGGTGGAAAGAACCTTGGCGTCGTGAGGTGGAGAAAGGCATGTATCTGTGGCGTGACATGAAGGGAGGACAGATGAGCCGTGATATGACTGTCTATGTGGACGACGACGGTAAAGCATACCACATCACCTCCTCACAGGAGAACCTCACCCTACTGGTCAGCGAACTCACAGACGACTATCTCGACTTCACGGGCAAATACAATATGGTGGCACCAGGTGGGCAGAACGAAGCCCCCTGCATCTTCAAGCACAACGATACCTATTGGCTCATCTGCTCAGGATGCACAGGATGGTCACCCAACGAGGCTCGCATGTTCAGTGCTAAGAGCATCTGGGGTCCCTGGAAACAGCATCCATCCCCCTTTATCGGCACAGCCACAGGCTATAACAACGAACCAGCCAACAAGACTTTCGGAGCACAAGGCACCTACATCTACCAGATGTACGGCAAAACTATCTTTATGGCAGACATCTGGAATCCTCGCCACCTCTCCCAAAGCATGCACCTCTGGCTTCCCATCAAATTTGACGACCACGAAGTGCCCGTCATCCGCTGGGTGGACAAATGGTAAATATGATTCCGCTAATTAGTCAATGAATAGAGAACCTGCTCGCATGAGTGGGTTCTTTTTTTGGCTGATTGTGCCTCCCCCCCTCTCTTTTTGTGTTAATTAGAGTTAAATACAGTACTATGTATTGCAAGGTATTTATGTTTTACCTAACTTTGCAGCGGAAATCTACTTAACGTTAATAACAAAACAACTAAACCATCAAACAACTAACGTCTTATGAATGTGGACAATGCAAAATCGCAGATGCGGAAGGGGATGCTGGAGTACTGCATAATGTTGCTGCTCAATGAAAAGGCATACTATACTTCGGACATCATCCAGCGTCTGAAAGAGGCCAATCTGTTGGTGGTGGAGGGCACCCTGTATCCCCTGCTCACACGACTGAAAAACGATGGCCTCTTGGGGTACGAATGGCAGGAGAGCACACAAGGGCCTCCTCGAAAATATTACGTACTGACCGACGAAGGCAGGAAAATCCTGGAGCAGTTGGATGCTGCCTGGGGTGAACTGGAAAGTACGGTGCATCAACTGAAAGACATGAGGCTGCCCATCGAATAGCCCTCAAAATCAATCAACCCTTAAGGGCTACAAAATTTTCCCTTAGGGGTAACAAAAAAAGTATTAATAGTAGAAAAAAAGAAGAACAATGAAAAAGAATATTACAATCAATCTTTGTGGCAGACTTTATCAAATTGATGAGGATGCTTACGAACTGCTGAGCCAATATATAGATGCACTGCGCAACTATTTCAAGAAGCAGGATGGCGGTGAGGAAATCGCCAACGATATCGAGGAGCGTGTGGCTGAACTCTTCGACAATCTGAAAGCACAAGGCATTGAAGCCATCACCATTGAGCATGTGCAGGATATTATCCACCAAATCGGACAGGTGGAAGAAATTGCTGGAGGAGAGGCAACTGCTGACTCTTCCAAAGGGAATACCAATCTTTCTGGCTATTCGGATCAGCCCAAGAAACCTCTGAACAGCAAGAAGTTCTTCCGTGACCCGCAAAACAAGCTGGTGGCAGGTGTGCTGTCGGGTTGTGCGCATTACTATGGCGGTAGTGCTGACGCTTGGCGTTGGGGTTTTGTGATTCTTTGTGTCCTTTGGATTTGCGTGGTAGGATTCTGGCCGCTGACGTTTACTCTTCCTTTCGCAGCCCTTCCTTTTGATTTTGGAATACTGGGAATTATATTTGCTTTGCCTTTCCTGATCCTTTCCATTCCCTTCGCGATACTTCCAATTGTGGCTTACCTGTTGGTGGTTATGTTCGTCCCCACAGCGAAAACAGCTGAAGATGTGTTGCAGATGAAGGGCAAGGAAGTGACTCCGCAAAACTTGGTGGCTGAGGTGCAGAAATCGACAGAAACGAAGGAGAAGAAGAAGAGTGGCAGATCAGGTTGGGACATCTTCGTGGGCATCATCTGTGTAGGTCTGAGCACCTCCTTCACCATCGCCTTCATCGCTGTACTTTGCTTCTTCGTGGCGTTCTTGGTGGCAAGTGGAACGATGGCTGACAGATGGTGGAGCATCATCAACGAGGATGAGCTGCAAGCCATCTATCTTCCTGTAGTTCTTGCAGGTACCGCTTTGTTGACCTCTATTGGCATTTTGCTCTATTGCTCCATCCATGCAGCAACCAGTTCATTTGGCAAGACGAAGTCGATGAGTGCGATGCAGCGTGTGCTTTGGTTCCTCCTTTGGGTGGCATCTGTGGTAGGATTTATCGGCTGTATTGTATGGGGTATAGACAGGCTTGACAAAGTGCAGGAAGCAGATTATAGGAGTAGA
>JAFXVS010000041.1 GCA_017534815.1 Bacteroidaceae bacterium
GGGCTGCATCCTGCAAGGACAGGGAAACAACTTGCTGTATCCGAATGTGTACAGCAGGATGTCGGGGGAAGTGGAAGTGTGGGTGAGGAAAGGTGAGAGGAATGAGGAATTAGGAATGAGGAATGAGGGGTTGGGAGTGAGGAATGAGGAATTAGGAATGAGGAATGAGGGCGAAGAGAGTTTAGAGTTTCTTGGCGAGCCAAGCGTGCTAAAGATACGATTAAGAGTTGAGAGTATAGAGGAGAATGTGAGGGAGGTGATTCGGTATGTGAAGGAGCGGAATCCTAAGGCGAGGGCGGTTTATCATCATATTGATTATGGAGAGTTTGATGGGGTGGAGGTGGAGATGCATTATCGACCGTCTTTCATGAATAACTTGATTCATAATGGACGGATGCAGAAGTGGTTTGAGGAGGTGGCGGATGAACAGTTCTCTCATGAGGTGGAACTGCCTGATGAGGTGGGGAAGGTCTGTGTGCCGACCAACGCGTTCAATCGCATCTACCAGATGAGCCATCTTTCTCGCCATTTATTTCATGAGGGAATTGGATTGAGACAAATTCTTGATTATTTTTTCCTACTGAAGGGTGAAAAAAATAATCAGTTTAGAGTTGAGAGAGTAGAGGAATTGGGAGTGAGGAATGAGGAATTAGGAGTGAGGAATGAGGAATTAGGAATGACGCTGAAGCGGTTGGGGTTGTGGAAGATTGCTATGGCGGTGATGTGGGTGTTGCATGAGGTGTTGGGATTGGAGGAGGAGTATTTGATTGCACCGATGGATGAGCGGCTTGGCAGGGTACTCTTGTCTGAGATCATGCGTGGTGGTAACTTCGGCCAGTATGATGAGCAGAACATCAAGGCGGACAACGCACTGAAGAAGAACTGGCAGCGAATCTGCCGTGACTTCCGCATGATGCGCTACTTCCCCTCGGAATGCCTCTGGGAACCTGTGTTCAGGATATGGCACTTCTTCTGGAGGTTTTTTAGAGGTTAGAGTTGAGAGGGGGGAGGAATTAGGAATGAGGAGTGAGGAATTAGGAATGAGGAATGAGGAGTGAGGAGTGAGGAATTAGGAGTGAGGAGTGATGAGGGTTTAGAGAGTGGTTAAAGGTTATAGGTTATTGAGAATATAGAGTTAAGAGAAATATATGGAGAAGAATGATGTAAAGAAAATCTTGGAGGGGCTGGACGTGGCTCATGCCGAGATGGTACACAGCTGTCTGTGTTTTGACCTCATCAATGTCGCTTTACCAGAATTGGTGGGGCGTGAGATGGTGGAAACGTATTGGGAACTTTGTGACCAGTTCATCAAAGGAAAAGACGCCTCGGCACTGCCTAAGCTGAATGCGGTGTGCCTGAGGATATTTGATGCCATCGACAAGGAAATCAAGGATGGAAATGTGACAGAGCACTTTGTGCTGGAGGCAGTGGACAGGATGAGGAATTTGGCAGGAAAACCTGTCTGTACATTTGATGCATCGCTGAAGCAGGAAATGAAAGCGGCATGGCAGAAGGCAAAATCGGACAATGATATTGATACCGTCTTCCATGCACTGGCACCGATCTTGTCCCGAATCGCGGAACAGGTGGAGGATGGTCATATAGAAGCGTCAATCGGGAACTTGCTGGCGCTGTTCAGTTGTTTGGCGAATATCAAGTCAGAACACGAGACATGGTTTGAGCACATGTCTCATGGTGGCGAGATGACCGACATGGAATTCCTGACCGATGCAGCCGTTGAAGTGTACTGCCACCTCAGACAGCGGAATGACCTGTCCGAGGGCATGGGGGAGGACATGGACGCCCAACTCCTGTTGCTGAACCAGCGGACTGGCTTCTTCGGGGACTGGACCATGAGCAACTATGCTGACATGCTCTGTACGGGTGACAATCAGAGCCAGGACTATTCCGAACTGGAGAATTGTGAGGTCTGGATGGATTTTGTTGAATGAATGGTTAGTGGTTATTGAGGAATTAGGAATTAGGAGTGAGGAGTGAGGAGTGGAGGGCTGGTAAAGTTTAGAGTTGAGGGTTTAGAGTTTAGAGCAGAGAGGAATTAGGAGTGAGGAATGAGAGTGGAGGGCTGGTAAAGTTTAGAGTTGAGGGTTTAGAGTTTAGAGAGCCATGCGGGGTGTGATGAGTGGGGTCGCGGTGCTCAAAATCTTCAGAAAATCATAGATAAAATCATGTAAAGGGTGTTGAAAGAAGGGGAAGAATACGTTTTTGGACATTTTTTCAAGAAATTATTTGGCCGTTCAGCGCTCTTTTTCTACCTTTGCGGCTGATTAATTTTTTGATATATGGCACAAAAAACATTGGATATAATTGGATTTGTGGCGATGATAGTAGCTTTGTTTGCAAAGAAACATCGCTATAGCGAACCAGTGGCTTACCAGTATATTCATAAGTATGGTGGTGCTAAACTACTTGTTGACCATTATGGCTTTCTCCATACTCAGGATTATGAACAGGTCGTAGAGGATTTGGACGAATTTTGTCATCGTCAGGGGGGATGCATATGATGAATTTGTATCATGGCAGTAATGTCAATATTGAAACGATTGATTTGTCTAAGTCTCGTCCGTTTAAGGATTTTGGCAAAGCATTCTACCTATCTGCTGATGAGCAGCAGGCGTGGGAACGTGCTTATGCTGCCATTACAATGTGGGGAGGTCAGCCATGTGTCACTACATTTTTCTTTGATGAACAGCTGATGTGTTCTGGAGAACTGAAGGTTCTACGTTTCGACACTTATTCCGAAGAGTGGGCTGATTTCATCTTCGCCAATCGAAGCAGAAAGAAACCTGCTTTTTGCCATCAATATGATATTGTATATGGCCCTATCGCCAATGATAAGGTTGGTGAGCAGGTGGCTCTATTTAGAGGTGGGTACATTACGAGGGAGCGTTTTCTACGCAAATTAAAACATATGCGGGGCATCACTTTCCAATATGCTTTCTGTACAGAATTAGCCATTAGTAAATTGAAGAGATTATGACAGGAATGAAACGAATGGAGTTCTTGAAGCTTAAGCTGACAGAAGAGCTTGTGGCTATTCTTGTTGAAGAAACGGGGTGCTCTATTGAACACGCGTTTGCGAGACTATATAGTTCGCAGACTTTCGCCAAACTGTCCGACCCCCACACCAAACTCTATGTCCAAAGTGCAGGATATGTCTATTCACTTTTGGAAGAAGAATTATCTGAGAAATCCGTGAGATCTGTGAACCTTTAGCTCGACGGAGTCAATTAAGATTTGGGAGAGTGGTTATTGGTTATAGGTTATGAGGAATTAGGAGTGAGGAATTAGGAATGAGAAGAGTTGATGGGATAGCGGTTAGAGTTTAGAGCTTAAGAAAACGCTGATTGGCAGTGCCGATCAGCGTTTTTTTTAGAAGTTTCTGAAGTTGTCGTTCTGTGCTTTTTTCACTGCCATGCACTCCATCTCGATGAGCCAGGTGGGACGGCAGACGGGAGCGAGGGTGATGACGTAGGGCATGTGGGGGAATTTCTCGTCAAACATCTGCTTGACAATCTCATAGTCGGCACAGTCGCGCAGATAGACGATGATCTGCATCACGTCGTCATAAGTCATGCCACCTTCTGCAAGGAGCGTCTCGACATTTTCCCACATGCGCAGGGTCTGCTTTTTCACGTTGCCTACATGGAGCACCTCACCATGATGGTCGATGGATGCTGTACCTGAGATATAGACGTGGTTGCGGTCGCCATACTGCATGAGGGTGCCACGTTCGAAGGTGACGCCATATTCGTAGGTTTTATTCAGATGGGTCAGCGCATACAGGTATCGCTGTTGCTCAGGCTCAAACCCTGTCATGGCATAACTGCCCATTTGCACGAGTGCTTTGGGGTCAGCTGGTGTGCCGCCAATGCCTGTGGAGGCAATGAAGTGGGTGTCGGGTGTGAGTCCTTGTTCCATGAAGCATTCCCGACGTGACTTGACGAGTCCGTTGTATTGGGTGTCCACATCACGCACAAAGAACCAGGTGCGGATGCAGTTGCGCTCAAGGGTTGCGCCAAATTGCTTGAGGGTGTCGATATAGGCCAGGAGGGTCTTCCAGGTCTGCATGTAGGAAGACTCGACGGTGGTGTCCATCAGTCCCATCGTCCAGATGTGCTGATAGCCGTTGTGGCTGACCACTGCAGAACCGTGCTGCTGGGTGATGGCTGTTCCCTTTTGCAGATAGATCCATGCAGCCACCTTGGAACCATCGAGTGGAGGCTGCTGGATGTAGGAAACGGTGCAGGTGTTCTGCTCCTCAATGAGGGGTGCCTGATTGGTGGCGTCGCTGAGGAAATAGCGTTTGAAGACCACCTTGGCATCTTTTGTCTCGTCCATCTCCATCAGTGCTTCCTCGCCCTTCTTCAGACGTGCCAACTGACTTTCGAACATCTCGCCACGACCTTCCACATGCACGATGGCGTGCAGTTCGGTCACCTCGCCTGCCGTGAAGTGTGTCAGCTCAATCCTGACACCTGTTGCTGCTATGTTGTTTGACTTGTAATCCATAATGGATGCAAAGGTACGGATTTTTAGTGAAACGTGAAACGTGTAAGGCGTAAAATCTTTATTTGTGCATGGCTATGAGTGCACCTTATCGGCGTTTTTGTTGATGAAGTCTTTCCACGAACTGAATTTGTGCTCCACTTCGGGTTTCCCCATCTGGATGAAGTGGCAATAGGCAGCACCAAGGGCATCGGTGGCGTCGAGTTGCACGTCCATGTTTTCTTTGGAGATGTGGAGCATGCGCTGAAGCATACCTGCCACTTGTTCTTTGGAGGCAGAACCGTTACCTGTGATAGCCATCTTGATTTTGCGGGGCTCGTATTCTGTGATGGGGATGTCGCGCATGATGGCAGCTGTGATGGCAACACCTTGGGCTCGTCCGAGTTTGAGCATCGACTGCACGTTCTTGCCGAAGAAGGGAGCTTCGATGGCCATCTCGTCGGGCTTGTAGGAGTCGATGATGGAGGTGATACGCTCATAGATCTTGCCCAAGCGGAGGTAGTGGCTGGCGTATTTCTTGAGTTCGATGACCCCCATCGCCATCAGTTCAGCCTTGTTTCCCTTCACACTCAGCACGCCATAGCCCATCACGTTGGTGCCAGGATCGACACCAAGGATGATTTTCTCTATGTTCGTGACACTCTTCATCATAAAGTTAAAAACTAAAAACTAAAAACTAAAAGTGTAAGTTACCGACCATAAGGATGGGGATACTGTTACTTTTAGTTTTTAGTTTTTAACTGTTAGTTTTTATTCATTTGAGCCGAATGGCGGACTCGAACCGCCGACCCACGCATTACGAATGCGTTGCTCTACCAACTGAGCCAATTCGGCAAGGCAAATAGCAAAAAGACCGTGCCTTTTGTTAAAAGCGATGCAAAGGTAATACTTTTTTTTATTACACAAGCAAGGTTTCTCCATTTTTCTTCTTAAATTTGCAAGGAAAATCACAATTCATGTGGGTTGGAAGGATAAAATAGTTCAAAAAATAGATGAAACCAATCAAAAAACCGTTATCAATTTTACTGACTTGCCTCGTGCTGATTGGCGTCGTGGCAGGTGTCAATCAGTTGTGGTCGTGCAAGGGTGACAGGCTTCCTTCGGAGGTGAATGGCACAGGACAGTCCACCAGTAGTGCTGAACGTAATGCGGCTTTTGCGGCTCAGGAGGCTGAGGCTGCTCTGGATGCTGGGGAATATTATGAGTCGGAGGAAGAGCGGGCTGCTGAACTGGCTGTCACGCCTTATGAGAATTTGGAGCAGCCCGATGAGTTGATGGGTAGTCAGGAGTTCCTGTTGTTCAAATCGCAGTTCATCATCTCGTATGATGTGGTCAAACTCTGTCCATATTATGTGTGCTGGAGTTTAACGCCAGAAAGGGCGTATGGCAAGGTGCAGCGTACAGACAATTTTCATGGTGACCCTGTGATGAATGACCGTACACGAGTGGAGACCTTTGACTATAATGGATCTGGTTATGACCGCGGTCATATGTGTCCGGCTGGTGACAACAAAAACACGAACAAGGCGATGGATGAGTCGTTCAGTATGACGAACATCTGTCCGCAGAACCATAATTTGAACACGGGTCTTTGGAATGACTTGGAGATTCAATGCCGTTCGTGGGCAAAGAACTACGGCACGGTTTACATCTGCTGTGGCCCCATCTTCGACAATGACCATCCAAAGACCATAGGACAGCGCAAGGACATCAAGATTGCTGTGCCGGACCGCTTCTTCAAGGTGGTGCTGACGATGGGACGTGTGCCCAAGGCGATTGGCTTTATCTTCCCCAACAAGTCCTGCAGCGGTGATATGCGCGACTATGCTGTGTCGGTAGATAAGGTGGAGAAGGAAACGAAGATGGATTTCTTCTTCCAGTTGGATGATAAGCAGGAAAATGAGTTGGAGAGGGAATGTAATCCTGGTGCATGGGGAATTTAGTAGGGTTTAGAGTATAGAGTTTAGAGTATAGAGATTATGAAGAAATACGTTAAGGATTTAAAGGTGAAGGCGGTGGAGTTCCCGCATGAGTGGTATGTGCTGCTGAAGTTGACAGATGAGGAGCCGCTGCCAGAGAGTGTGCCAGGACAGTTTGTGGAAGTGAAGGTGGAGGGAAGTCCTCAGACCTTCCTCCGTCGCCCCATCTCCATCAATTATGTGGATAGGGAGAAGAATGAATTGTGGCTGCTCATCAAGAAGGTGGGGCAGGGTACTCACAAGTTGGCTGAACTGAAAGTGGGAGACACGCTGAATGTGGTCTTCCCGTTGGGCAATGGTTTCTCTCCTGTGCAGAAGCAGGGTGAGAAGGTGCTGCTGGTGGGAGGCGGCGTAGGTGTGGCTCCGCTGTTGGATTATGGCAAGTATCTGAAGGAGCAGGGTGCTGAACCCGTCTTCCTGTTGGGAGCACGGAGCCAAAGTGACCTCCTGGAGCAAGAACTTTTCAAGGCCATAGCCCCTGTGTATGTGACCACAGAGGATGGTTCAGCAGGAGAGAAGGGCTTTGTGACACAACATACATTATTAAATAAGGAGAAGTTTGATCGCATCTCCGTGTGTGGTCCCAAGCCGATGATGGTGAGTGTGGCAAGGTATGCCAAAGCCACGAACACCCCTTGCGAGGTGAGTCTGGAGAATATGATGGCGTGTGGTTTGGGTGCTTGTCTGTGCTGTGTGGAGAAGACGGTGAAGGGAAATGTGTGTGTGTGCAAGGAAGGGCCTGTGTTTGATATCAATGATTTGACTTGGGAAATATAGAAAAAATAGAAGAACTGAATGGCTGATTTGACGACAAAGATAGCAGGGCTCACGATGAAGAACCCTGTCATGACGGCCTCTGGTACGTTTGGCTATGGGCTGGAGTTTGCTGATTTTGTGAACCTTGAAGAGATTGGTGGTATCATTGTGAAAGGTACGACGCTGCATCCTCGTGAGGGCAATGATTATCCTCGTATGGTGGAGACTGCCAGCGGCATGTTGAACTGTGTGGGTTTGCAGAACAAAGGTGTGGATTATTTCTGCGAACACATCTATCCTGAGATCAAGGACATCCGCACCAATATGATTGTGAATGTGAGCGGTTCTTCGCCAGAGGACTATGCGGAATGTGCTGCCAAAGTGAATGCATTGGAAGGCATACCTGCCATAGAACTGAACATCTCTTGTCCTAACGTGAAACAGGGTGGTATGGCTTTTGGCGTGACCACTGAGGGGGCTGCAACCGTAGTGAAGGCAGTACGTGAAGTGTATGACAAGACCTTGATTGTGAAGCTTTCCCCGAACGTCACCTCCATTGCCGACATCGCTTTGGCTGTGCAGGATGCGGGTGCTGATGCAGTGTCTCTCATCAATACGTTGATGGGTATGGTGATAGACATCGAGAAGCGTAAACCTGTACTGAGCATTGCGACAGGCGGTATGTCGGGACCAGCGGTGAAGCCGGTGGCTGTGCGTTGTGTGTGGCAGGTGGCCAAGGCGGTCAGCATCCCAGTAGTGGGTCTGGGTGGTATCATGAATGCCCACGACGCCATCGAGTTCTTCTTGGCTGGTGCATCTGCCATCGAGATTGGTACAGCCAACTTCATCGACCCCACCGTGACAGTGAAGGTGGCTCAAGGCATCAACGAGTGGCTTGATGCGCATGGTTGTCAGTCTGTCGGCGAAATAGTTGGACAGTTGAACGCATGATGGATGGTGTCTGGCAGGACATTCAGGAGGTGTTCTTCTCAGAGCAGACGCTGAAGCAGAAGTATCGATATTTCTACGATACCTTGCATCGGGTGTGCATTGAGAAGACAGCGGGATTGCCAGCCGAATACAACGATTTCTTTTCTCGACTTCAGGCCGTGTGCCGACTGACGAACTACCCCTTGCATCGAGTGGATTCGTTTCGTTGGCGTGCCCGTCAGGTCTCCCATCTGAAGATGGAGGTGGATGAGCACACCTTCCTCGTCGATATGCGTGCCTTTGTTGAGGCATTGGCACATTTCACCAACACACGCATCCCTGTGGCGTTGGTGGGACGTTTGCCTGATGTGGAAGAACTTCCAGTGCCCAAGGAGCGGCTGAGGACGATGATGCGTCAGAAGCGCGTCCGTTTCATCGTGGAGCGTATCGAAGAACCCTACATCGAGGCTTTTTCGAGGGAGATGCCGTCAGAAACTCCCTTCCGTGTCGATGTCACAGCCAATCAACACACACTCAAGGCAGCACAGTTGCTGAAGCCCGGCATGCAGTTCAATGCCCTCTCCTTCACCATCGATGATGAGAGCATCTATCATCCGCAGTACATCATTGTGGAACCCGATTTCCTGCTCGACACCACCAGTGTGACAGGCTGCATCAAGGGCTGGGGTGAGTCCGCTTTCAATCACTTCATTGTCAAGTTCAAACCATCGGAAAGTACCGTTCATACGCTCTTGGGTGACTTCGCCAACCAGTTCCTCGATGACATCCTCAATCTTCCTGATGCTGACTATCTGACCTCGATGCACAAGGTCTTTGCAGACAAGGCGATAGACATTTGTGCTTGCCCAGACATCAATGCGCAGTTCTTCGAAGAGACCCAGAGACAGTTTGCGAACATCCGACAGGTGGTCAGCGAACTGGAGCAGCAGCCTTATATGCAGCAAGGGAAAGTGAACATCCACATCGAGCCTTCCTTCTTCTGCGAAGCTTTGGGTCTGCAAGGACGTATGGACTGTCTCATCGACTTGGAAGACGGCAAGAAATTCCTCATTGAGCTCAAATCTGGCAAGTGGGATGAATACAAGAACCGCTCCAAAGAAGATCATCTGATGCAGATGCTCCTCTACAAGGAAATCCTCTACTATAACATGGATGTGAAGCAGACGGATGTGATGGGCAACTTGCTCTATTCCAAATATCCTCGTTTGCAGGAACAACGCAGTTATCAAGAGATGGTGTTTCGGGCAATGGACATCCGAAACAGTATCGTGACGATGGAGCGTGGTCTGTTGGAGGGCGAGGCAAGAAAGTGGGTGCCGAAACTCACGCCAGAAGCCCTCAGACGCAATCCTGATTGCAAGGACAAATTCTGGATAGGGTGGTGCCTGCCCGACATCAAACCTGTCACGGATGCCCTGCACAACATGGACGAACTGACGGCAGAGTACTTCTATACCTTCCTCCAGTTCATCGAGCGTGAGCAGGCCGAAAGCAAGATGTGCGACACCCGTCCTGATTCCACCCGTGCCTTGTCCTCCCTTTGGAGTGCCGACATCAATACCAAGATGGAGAATGGGGACATTTTCCTCGATTTGCGTCTCGCTGACCTGAGGATGCAGGATGGCGTGGAAGCGCTTTGTCTGGAACGTTCTGATGATCAAGCGTGTCAGCCCAACTTCCGCATTGGCGACGCTGTCATCCTCTATAAACGTAACTCCGATGCCGATTCTGCTATCACGCAACAGGTGTTCCGTTGCAACGTGGAGGCTTATGATTCTGACCGCATCTGGCTGCTGCTGAAGAATACGCAGCGCAACAAGGATATCTTCAGCAAGTCCGACCTTTATGCCTTGGAGCATGATCATGTGGATGCCAACTTTCGAAGCCTTTACAGCGGTCTCTTCTCTTTGCTGACTTGTGAGAAGAGCCGTCGTGACCTTCTGCTTTGTCAGCGAAAGCCCACCAAGGATGACCTCTTTTTACTGATGGGGCCTCCAGGCACAGGCAAGACCTCTGTGGCACTCAAGCGTATGGTGGAAGAGGAACTGTGTCAGGGACATAACATCCTCCTGCTTTCCTATACCAACAGAGCTGTTGATGAGATATGCCAGATGCTCTCAACCATCGAGACTTGCCCCAGTTATGTCCGTTTGGGTAGGGAACTTTCATGCGCACCTGCTTATCGGGAACACCTGCTTGCCAATGTCATTGCTGACTTGACCAATCGTCAGCAGGTCATGCAAAAGATACAAGACACTTCCATCTTCGTCAGCACAGTTGCCTCGATGAACAGCCATGCTGCACTTTTCCGACTCAAGCACTTCCATGTCGCCATTTTTGATGAGGCTTCGCAGATTCTGGAACCTCAGATTCTGGGCATACTCACCTCTCCCGCCATCGATCGCTTTGTGATGATTGGCGACCATAAGCAGTTGCCTGCTGTCGTCGTGCAGGGTGAGGATAAGTCTGAAGTGCAATCGCCTTTGCTGCATCAGATAGGTCTGACCAACTGTCGCAACTCCCTTTTTGAGCGCCTCTACGAACAGAACCGCGACAACGATGACGTCGTGTCCATGCTCGACCATCAAGGACGTATGCACCCTACTATTGCAACCTTCGCCTCCGATGCTTTTTATGATGGAAGACTCCTTCCTGTCGGCCTTCCGCATCAGACTGAGCCGCTCCCATATCTATATAATAATGTGGAGCATCCGATTGAGCACCTCATCGCCACGCATCGTTGTGCCTTCATCAACGTCCCCCGACCATCGCTCGAAGACCGTCTGCCCAAGGCAAATATTTTGGAAGCAAGGATGATTGCCCAATTGGTCAAAGGCATCCTCTCCCTGCATGCGCAAAACTCCCTTCCCTTCGACCCGCAACGTCAGTTGGGCATCATCGTTCCCTTCCGCAGACAGATTGCGTTGGTTAGGGCAGAAATCGCCAAAATACTCCCTGATGTGGCAGCAGAAATCGTCATCGACACAGTCGAACGATATCAAGGGTCACAGCGCGACATCATCATCTATGGCACCACCATCACCCAGCGTTATGAGCTCGACATCCTCTCCAATCTTACTGAAACCCCTTCAGGCACAGTGGATAGGAAACTCAATGTCGCCATCACCAGAGCACGCAAGCAACTCTTCATCCTTGGTAATGAAAAACTGTTGCAAAACAACGCTTTATATGCTCAACTCATCGATTATTGCAAGAATAATGACGCCTGAATGAAAAAAACTCTAAACTCTAAACTCTAAACTCTAAACTTTTTTCGTATCTTTGCAACCGAAACCCTACTTCAATCTTTCAATTCTTCAACTCTTCAATCCTTCTAATGAGATATTTGAGAACAGTCCTGATGACCTTGGCACTTGCCATTTCATCCCTAACCTTCGCACAGAAGAACAGTACGTATCAGCAGTATATCGACCAATATAAAGATGCGGCCATCGAACAGATGCACCGCTACAAGATTCCTGCATCCATCACCCTGGCACAAGCACTGCTCGAAAGCGGGGCTGGTACCAGTTTCCTCGCCAAGAATGCCAACAACCACTTCGGCATCAAAGTGGGGGTAGGGTGGAACGGCCCTTATGTGGTTCGCGATGATGACCGTAAGGGCGAACACTTCCGCAAGTACAAGAACGCCGCTGAGAGTTATGAGGATCATTCGCAGTTCCTGTTGAAGGATCGCTACAAGCGTCTCTTCGACCTTAATCCCCTCGACTACAAGGCATGGGCACGTGGTTTGAAGGCCTGTGGTTATGCTACATCCCCCACCTACGCTGACCGGCTCATCAATATTATCGAGACCTATGAACTCGATGATTATGACGAAGATCGCATCGGTCTCCGTAAGCGCAAGAAGCGTACTGAACCTGACTACACCGCCCTCCTTCCTGTCCGCCACTCTGTACGAACAGTCAACGGCATCCAGTGCATCACTGCACGCGAAGGTGACACATGGGACGCCCTTGCCAAAGAGACGAAGATACCGAAGAAGAAGCTGCTTAAGTTCAACGAAATCGATGAGTCCTATCCTCCTCAGCCTGACATGAACATCTTCCTCGGCAAGAAGGCGAAGAAGGCAGACACCCAATACAAAGACTATTGGCACAAGGTGAAGGCTGGTGAGTCTATGTACTCCATCGCCCAGTTCTATGGCATCCGTCTTGATGCCCTCTACAAGATGAACTTCAAGGATGACACCTACATCCCTGTGACGGGCGACCTTCTGAAAGTCAGATAAACAAGGAGAAGAACTTTCGTGTGAAGTTCTTCTCCTTTTAGATGCTGTGTGTCATTGACACTGCGAAGTGTAGAGCCTTGGTGGGTTAACGGGCATCCTAAAAGCGGCGTTAACGTGTTTCCATCTCTTCTGTCATGTCTATCTCATTACCCTTTGAATCGATAAACTTGTACTGAAGGAAACCCAGTTCCTGGCTCGGATAAACTTTGACACCAAAGCCGTAGTTCATCTGCCACTTCAGATACTGGCTGATGAGGCCTTTGGTGATGTAAGCCTCTACGTAAGGGTTGACGTAGAGCTTGAATTTCTTCGTACCAAGATTGTTGACGATGTAGTCAATTTTGCGCTCCAGTGTTTCTGTGAACAAAATGGAGGGTTTGACGACTCCCTTGCCGAAGCAGGTGGGGCAGACTTCCTCTACATGCATGTCCATTGCGGGTCGTACTCGCTGGCGGGTGATTTGCATCAGTCCGAACTTGCTCAGTGGAAGGATGTTGTGACGGGCACGGTCGCTCTTCATGATCTGCGTCATGTGTTCGTAGAGTTTCTGGTTGTGCTCGGCACTGTCCATGTCGATGAAATCGACGACGATGATGCCTCCCATGTCCCTGAGTCTAAGTTGACGGGCAAGTTCCTCGGCGGCTTCCATGTTGACTGCGAAGGCGTTCTCCTCCTGATTGTCGAGTCCGCGGTTGCGATTGCCTGAGTTGACGTCAACGACGTGCAGGGCTTCAGTGTGCTCGATGATAAGGTAGGCGCCATGCTTGAAACTGACGGTTCGCCCAAGTCCTGACTTGATTTGCTTCGTCACTCCGAAGTTGTCGAAGATGGGGACGTTGCCTTTGTAGAGTTTGACTATCTTCTCTCTGTCTGGTGCGATGAGGCTGACGTATCGCTTCACTTCCTTGAAGACTTCCTCGTTGTTGACGTGGATGCTTTCATAGGAGGGATTGAAGAGGTCACGCAGCATGGAGACAGTGCGGCCAGTTTCCTCGTGTGCAAGTACTGGCAGACTTGTTGCTTTTTGAATCTTCGCAAGGCAATCGTTCCATGACTCGACGAGCAAGCTCATCTCGTTGTTCAGTTCGGCAGCGCGTTTGCCTTCTGCCACTGTGCGGACGATGACTCCGAAGTTTCGGGGTTTGATGCTTTGAATGAGTTGTTTCAGACGGGCTCGCTCTTCTTTTGACTTGATTTTCGAACTGACATTGACTTTGTCGTCAAAGGGGATGAGGACAATGTAACGTCCTGCAAAAGAGATTTCCGATGTCAGTCGGGGACCTTTGGTGTTGATGGGCTCCTTGATGATTTGCACCATCACTTCCTGTCCCAGTTCGAGCACGTCTTGAATGCTTCCCACTTTCTCCAGCGATGACTGATTCGCAGCCTTTGACATAGGCGCGAGCTTGCGGCGGTCACTGACCACCTGCTTCACGTACTTCTCCAGAGAGAGAAAATGTTTGCCTAAATCTTGGTAGTGCAGAAATGCTTCGCGTTCATGACCCACATCGACGAAACATGCATTGAGTGCCGGCATGATTTTCTTCACTTTCCCGGCGTAGATGTTGCCAACGGAGTACTTGCTGTCCTGACCTTCCTTTTGGAACTCAACGAGCTTCTGGTCTTCGAGCAGGGCAATGGTTACTTCCTTTGGCTGTGCATCGATGATAAGTTCGCTGGTCATTTTTGCTTACCGTTTACTTGCTCTTGTGGCGGTTCTTTCTCAGTCTCTTCTTACGCTTGTGAGTTGAGATCTTGTGTCTTTTCTTCTTCTTACCGTTTGGCATAGTCGTTGAAAATTTAGTTGTTTATAATCTTGTTTGTTGTTGTCTTTCAGTGGGAACGAGGTGACCTCAGACCCATTTCGGAGTGCAAATTTAGGGCTTTTTCCCGAATGTAGGAAATTTTTATCGTCGAAATTGCGAATGTGTAATGATTTTGTCAGTAAAAAGCCTTAAATTTGCATGAAATATGAAGTAAAGTGTATGAATAAATACCTGTTTCCACTTTTGACAAAATACTTGTTCCATCTGTTTCTGCTGATGGCGCTGCTGATGCCTTTGCAGGCGTTCGGCCAGCGTTCTGGGAATGCGGCCACGTATGCAAGGGATGCTGCGTCCATCGTCTCGAAATACAAGAGAGAGATGCAGCAGATTCGTGCGAAGGTGACTGCTATGCCTGCAGATTCTGATGCTGCGCCGATGTCCCCTTACTTCTACAGATTGTTTGGTCCAGGCGTGTTTTACCGTTCTGTGATGGAGAAGCAGCTCAAGTTGGACTATGCGCTGCCAGAGGATGGTGCGTTCTCAGGTTATCCTGTTCAGGAGAGCCCGCTGCAGACAACTGACCTGATCAAGGATCGTCAGCAGATGAATGCATCGATAGACGAGATTCTGTTCCGTGCTTATGCTGAACAACCTCATCTTTTCCACTATCACGACGCACAGATTGCTGCGCAGACAACGGTTGATGAGCAGTCGGTAGCGAGCACGAAGGCGGAAGATTTGGCTTCCATCTATAATAAGGTGGAGGGTGTGAAGGATGTGGCTGACGTGCTGGACAGCATTGATGTGGACATCCAGATTGTCAAGCCGAATTTCTGGAAGACCAGCGGCAAGTTTTCCTTGCAGTTCACACAGAACTACTTTTCTGAGAACTGGTACAAGGGTGGTAATAATAATGTCACGATGCTCTCCAGTCTTCTCTTGGAAGCCAACTACAACGACCAGAAGCGTGTCACTTGGGACAATAAACTTGACCTCCGTCTGGGTTTCGTGACAGCCACTTCAGACTCCATTCATCGTTACTTGTCCAACAACGACAAGATTCAACTCAACTCCAAGCTGGGCATCAAGGCTGCCAAGAACTGGTTCTATACGGTGTCGGCAGAGGCGAAGACGCAGTTCCTGCCTGGTCACAAGGCAAACGACCGACGTACCTACTCCAAGTTTCTGGCTCCGTTAGATGTGTATGTTTCACTTGGTATGGACTGGAAGCCGAAGTTCAAGAATGGCAACACCTTCTCATTGGCGCTCTTGCCGTTCTCTTACAAGATGCGTCTCATCGACGATAATGATGAGGACATTCATCGTTCTAACAATATGGTGGGCAAGGATTTCCAGCAGGACTTCGGTTCGAAGATAGAGTTCAACTCCAAGATTACGATTGTGAAGGACTTGACATGGAAGTGCCGCTGCTTCTACTTCACCTCTTACGAGTATGTGGAGGCGGAGATGGAGAATGTGCTTTCTTTCCAGTTCAACAAGTACATCTCCAGCGAGGTCTATACGCTATGGCGCTTCGATGACAACAGAAGCCGAAAGTATTACGATGACACTCTCGGCTTCTTCCAGTTTAAGGAGTATTTCACGTTAGGCCTTGCCTATAACTTCTAAAGTTTGAATTTCAACACCTTGCCTCCGTTGGCAGGAAGTTCTACATAGAGGGTGCCATCAGGGATGAGCGCCTTCTTTTCTTTCTTGCCTGTGAGCAGGTCTTTACACTCACGTTCCTTGTCGCTGACAGGGATGTCGAGGCACTCGAACGCATGAGCAGGAATCTTCACCCATGAACGTGCTGGCTGATCGTCGAAGTTGGCGATGACGAGGATCAGTTCCTTGTCCTGCTTGCGGAGGAAGGCATATTGACGATGTTCGTTCATGCCCTGTCCGTAGTTCACGTACATGATGTCGAAGAACAGACCCTCGCGGATAGCTTTCTCCGTATTGCAGAGGTTCAGCACCTTCGTGTAGTACTTCTGCAGATCCTTCTCTTCCTTCGACAGCAGGGTGCCATCGAACTTGTTGTTGTTCCTCCAGCGGCGAATCAGGTCGATCGTCCAGTAGTCGAAGATGGTGGTGCGTCCGTCCTGTCCGCTGAAACCTTCTGAATACATGCCTTGTTCGCCCAACTCCTGACCAAAGTAGATCATCATTGGGTTGGTGCGCATCAAGGCGCTGACAAGCAGGGCTGGTTTGCCTTTCTCCGCGTTGCCAGCAAAGAACTTGGAGGCGATGCGCTGCTCATCGTGATTCTCAAGGAAGTTGAGCATGTGGCTCTGGATGTCATCGACAGCCTGCCAAGCCCCAGTGATGCTGGTGGCAGAGTTGCCGCCCATCACGGAACGGATGGTGTCGTAGAGTCCCACCTTGTCGTAGAGGTAATCGAAATGACCACGATTCAGGTAATTGCGATACTCATGGGGATTATAGACTTCAGCGATGAAGAGGATGTCTGGATACTTGGCTTTCACCTGTGGAATCACCCACCCCCAGAAGTCGCAGGGCACCATCTCTGCCATGTCACAACGGAATCCGTCAATGCCCTTGCTTGCCCAGAACAGCAGGATGTCGCGCATCTTGAGCCAGGTGCTGGGTGTCGATGGACAGAAGATGAGTTGGCGAGTGCCTTGATAGTCAACACCATAGTTGAGCTTCACCGTCTCATACCAGTCGTTCTGGCTCACCCAGGGCGTGAAACAGTCATTGCCTGTCACCTTGGCTGGCCTCTCCACGTAGTCGCCCATCTCATCGTCGTGCAACGAGAAGTTGGGTGAGAACTCCGTGCAAGGCATGTAGTAAAAATTATTGTGAGGATGGAAGGCCTCCGTCTTGTCATCATCTTCGCCAAGGTCACGCACGCCTTCTGGTTTGGCGTCAGAATGATACTGACGTGCCACATGGTTGGGCACGAAGTCGATGATCATCTTCAAATCGGCCTTGTGCGTCCTCATGACGAGCCTTTCGAACTCCTTCATGCGTTCAGGCACCTTCGTCGCTAGATCAGGGTCGATGTCATAATAGTCCTTGATGGCATAAGGGCTACCAGCATTTCCCTTCACCACAGCAGGGTGGTCACGCTCGATGCCATACTGCGAGTAGTCGGCTTTCGTGGCGTGCTCAATGAGACCTGTGTACCAGATGTGCGTGGCGCCCAACTTCTTGATTTCATCCAAAGCGGCACCCGTGAAGTCGGCCATCTTGCCACAACCATTCTCCTTCTTTGTGCCGTTGCTCACATTCTTGTTGGCATTGGCTCCAAAGAGGCGTGTGAAGACTTGGTAGATAATGAGCTTTTCCATATTATGCAATTCCGTGAGCAGTCACATCGCGGCTGATCTTGGCAATCATGCCTTGCAATGCCTTGCCAGGACCACACTCTGTGAAGTCTGTGGCACCAGCGGCAATCATCGCCTGTACCTCATAAGTCCACTTCACAGGAGCTGTCAACTGAGCGATGAGGTTCTGCTTGATCTCCTCAGGATTGGTGTGAGCCTGAGCATCTACATTCTGATAAACAGGGCACTTAGGCGTAGAGAATTTCGTAGCCTCGATAGCAGCCTGCAGTTCGTCCTTGGCGGGCTGCATCAGTGGAGAGTGGAAAGCACCACCAACAGGGAGTGGAAGTGCGCGCTTGGCACCTGCTGCCTTCAAAGCTTCACAAGCCTCGTTCACAGCCTCCACATTACCAGAAATCACCAACTGACCAGGGTTGTTGTAGTTGGCAGGAACTACGATGTTGCCGGGCTTGGAGATAGAAGCACAAACCTCTTCCACCTTGGCGTCGTCCAAACCGATGATGGCAGCCATTGTGGAAGGAGCAGCCTCACAAGCCTTCTGCATAGCCTGAGCACGCTGGGAAACAAGTTTCAAACCATCCTCGAAAGAGAGGGCACCAGCTGCAACGAGTGCGGAGAACTCACCCAAAGAGTGGCCACCCACCATATCTGCATCAAAAGCGTCGCCCAAACAAATGGCAGAAATCACAGAGTGGAGGAACACAGCAGGCTGCGTTACCTTTGTCTGCTTCAACTCTTCAGCAGTGCCTTCGAACATGATCTTCGTGATGTCGAAGCCAAGAATCTCGTTGGCCTTGTCAAACAATTCCTTTGCTTTTGGATTGGTGTCGTAGAGGTCTTTGCCCATTCCTGTGAACTGAGCGCCCTGACCAGGGAATACAAATGCTTTCATATTGATTATGTTTTTAACTAATAAAAGCACCTTTCCCGTGAGAAAGATGCTTTTTATTTACTAATGTTGATTTACTTTACCTTCTCAACGATAGCCTTGAATGCCTCAGCGTTGTGTACTGCGAGGTATGCAAGTGTCTTGCGGTTGAGGTCGATACCTGCCTTGTGCAGGGCGCCGATGAACTGAGAATAAGACATACCCTCCATGCGAGCGGCTGCGTTGATACGCTGAATCCAGAGGGAACGGAACTCACGCTTCTTGCGACGACGGTCTGCGAATGCGTAGGTGAGGCCTTTCTCATAGGCGTTTTTGGCAACGGTCCAGACGTTCTTGCGAGCGCCAAACTGACCCTTTACGCGCTTCAAAATCTTCTTGCGGCGAGCGCGTGATGCTACATGATTTACTGATCTTGGCATAATTTTGTTTGCTTTTTGAATGTTAGCGACGTTCGTTTACGTTCTTTTCGGGCTAACGATTCGATTAAACTTTTGGTTGATTACTTACTGGATTTTTAACGGAGTGCGAGACAATCGAGCACTTGCTTGCGGTTTGCCTTCACGACAATCGTGCTGTGGTCGAGATTTCTCTTCTGCTTCTTCGTCTTCTTAGTCAAGATGTGACTGTGATAAGCGTGCTGACGCTTGATCTTGCCGGTTCCAGTAAGCGTGAAACGCTTCTTTGCAGCGGACTTAGTTTTAATTTTTGGCATTTTTTTATATATTTAATTATTAATAATGTGTGGCAACGCATATACCAGGGCGTTACGCACCACTTTCTTTCTTTCAACCCTGAACTCTAAACTCTAAACTCTAAACTCTAAACTCTAAACTTTCAACCCTCCTTCGCTGCTAACTTTTCAGCCAATCCTGCGAAAGGACTGTTGGGGTTAGGTCCCTCGGCTTCCTTCTCAGCGTCGCGCTGTGCCTTGGCTGCTGCCTCAGCAGCTTCGTTGTCGCGTCGTTGCTGGCTCTTCTTGGGAGCACCAGCCTTCTTGGGTGACAGGGTGAGGAACATCTTCTTGCCTTCCAGCGATGGCATGCTCTCCACCTTGGCGAGTTCCTCGAGGTCGTTGGCGAAACGGAGCAGGAGCACTTCTCCTTGTTCCTTGAAGACGATGGAGCGTCCTTTGAAGAACACATAAGCCTTCACCTTGTTGCCGTCGTTCAGGAATTCCTGTGCGTGCTTCAGTTTGAAAGCATAGTCTGCTTCGCCGGTTTGGGGACCGAAGCGAATTTCCTTCACTTCCACCTTCACCTGCTTCGCCTTCAGTTCCTTCGCCTTCTTCTTCTGTTGGTAGAGGAACTTGGAGTAGTCGATGAGACGACATACCGGAGGTTGCGCATTGGGAGAGATTTCTACGAGATCTACTTCCTTTTCTTCTGCGAGGCGTATGGCTTCACGGGTTGGCATCACGGTGGATTCGATTCCGTCACCTACGATTCTCACTTCTGGTACACGGATCTGTTCGTTGACCCTGTACTGTTGTTTTTTGTTGTCACCTTTCATTCGGTTGGCTTGCTTCCTTCGGTATTTTTTGAGTTAAGTTTTTTTGTTTTTTTATCAAAATCGGGTGCAAAGTTAGTGGAAAACAGAGAAATGGCAAAATTATTTAGAAATTTTCTGTCATTTGACGGACTTCTTCTTGAATTTTCTTTGCAAAATCATCGATTTTCATCGTTTCTTGTTGCTGAGTGCCTTGTTTTCTGACATTTACAGTCCCATCAGCTGCCTCCTTTTCACCCACGATAAGCAGGTAAGGGATGTGCTTGATTTCGTTGTCACGAATCTTGCGGCCAATCTTCTCGTTGCGGTCGTCGAGAATGGTGCGCACATCCTGAGCGTTGAGCTGGGCAGCCACCTCCTTGGCGTAGTCGTTGAACTTCTCTGAGATGGGCAGCACCACCACCTGGTCTGGTGTGAGCCAGAGAGGGAAGTGGCCAGCCGTGTGCTCAATCAGCACAGCGATGAAACGTTCCATCGAACCAAATGGGGCACGGTGAATCATCACAGGGCGGTGCTTCTGGTTGTCAGCACCCGTGTATTCGAGTTGGAAACGCTCTGGCAGGTTGTAGTCCACCTGAATGGTGCCCAACTGCCAACGGCGACCCAGCGCATCCTTGATCATGAAGTCGAGTTTAGGACCATAGAAGGCAGCCTCGCCCAACTCTGTGCGAGTGGGCAGACCCTTCTCGGCACAAGCCTCGATGATGGCGTTCTGTGCCTGTTCCCACACCTCGTCAGAGCCGATGTACTTCTCCTTGTCCTCTGGGTCACGAAGCGAGATCTGAGCTTCGAAATCCTTGAAGTCCAACGCCTTGAAGATGATGCCGATGATGTCCATCACACGCAGGAACTCATCCTTCACCTGGTCTGGACGGCAGAAGATGTGCGCATCGTCCTGAGTGAAGGAACGTACACGGGTCAGTCCGTGCAACTCGCCCGACTGCTCATAACGATAGACGGTGCCAAATTCAGCGCAGCGGAAAGGCAGATCCTTGTAAGAGCGTGGCTGCCAAGCGAAAATCTCGCAGTGGTGAGGGCAGTTCATGGGCTTCAACAGATACTCTTCACCTTCCTCTGGGGTATGGATGGGCTGGAACGAATCCTTGCCATAATGTGCATAGTGGCCAGATGTCACATAGAGGTTCTTGCCGCCGATGTGAGGCGTGATGACCTCCTGATAGCCGTAACGCTTCTGAATCTTGCGCAAGAAGTCCTGCAGACGCAGACGTACGGCAGTGCCTTTGGGCAACCACATGGGCAGACCTTTGCCCACACGCTCAGAGAACATGAACAGCTCCATCTCCTTGCCAATCTTTCTGTGGTCACGCTTCTTGGCTTCTTCGAGCGCCACCAGATACTCATCCAGCATCTTCTTCTTGGGGAACGAGATGCCATAGATGCGGGTCATCATCGGACGCTTCTCATCACCACGCCAGTAGGCAGCAGCCAATGCCAGCAGCTTGAACGCCTTGATGGGAGCAGTGGTCATCAGGTGAGGACCCTTACAGAGGTCGATGTAGTTGCCCTGCGTGTAGGTGGTGATCTTACCATCCTCCAACTCCGCAATCAACTCATTCTTGTACGACTGACCCTTCGAGGCGAAGAGTTCCATCACATCCTTCTTCGAGATGTCCTTCCTCACCAGCGCCTCCTTCTTCTGCTGCAGCTCTTGCATCTTCTTCTCGATCTTGGGGAAGTCAGCGTCGCTCAACTTCACACCCTCAGGTGGCATCACATCGTAGTAGAAGCCATTCTCGATGGCAGGACCGATACCGAACTGGGTGCCTGGCCACAATTCCTCGATAGCCTCAGCCATCAAGTGAGCCGAAGTGTGCCAGAAAGCGTGCTTGCCCTCAGCGTCCTCAAATTTGTAGAGCGCAATCGTGGCATCCTCCTGGATGGGACGGTTCAACTCCGTCGTCTCACCGTTCACACCACACGCAATCACGTCCTGTGCCAGTCTCTGGCTGATGCTCTCAGCAATCTCTAAACCCGTCACGCCAGCCTCATACTCGCGCACGGAATTGTCTGGAAAAGTAATCTTTATCATCTTATATGTTTTTGTTATTGAATTCACCTTCATGGCCCACGCTGTGTGAATCAGATTCTTCAGCTGAGCCCAAAACCTTGCAAAGGTACAACTAATTCTCCAAATAACAGCAAACTTTACCCCAAAAACTCTCCACCACCCCCATTTATCCTCCTCATTCTCTCCTTTTTGTGCGAAGCAAGTACAAAAACAACACGAAAACAAAGGGCGTCCCGGAACATAGAGCTCGACGATGTTAATGAAAAATAAATCCACATTTATTTTGTTCTTCTCTCGGTTTTCACTACCGTTGACTCCGTCGAAGTTACTCTCGTTCGACAACCTTTAGCTCGACGGAGTCAATAAAAGTGAAAAAAAATGATTTTCCTTTTGTATTGTTCTCACTTAATCGTAACTTTGTACCCGAAATCTGAAACCTAATAGGAGTTTGTAGTTGAAAACGGGTATGAAAGACGCAAACGGGAATGAGTCTGGCAAGAGGAAGAAAATCAAGAAGATTGCCATCAATTTTGTGGGCATCCTCTTGCTCGCCATCGGACTTTCTTGTCTGATGACCTACGACTTTAATGCGTTGGTGGGTCCTGCTGAACGGGTGATTGATTACCAGAGTTCGGACTTTTATCAACAGGTGGTCAATTCTCGCAACGAACGGGAATTGGACAGTAATGTGGTCATCATTCCTGTGGACAGCTTGTCGAGAATGTCAATTGCCTTGCTGCTGAACGAGATATCCATTTGCGAACCTGCGGTGATAGGGCTGGATGTGATGTTTAGCTTTCCCAACAAGGGTGACTCTCTCGTTTTGTTGACGTTGCTCGAAACGCCCTCGCTCGTGCTTCCGATGGGTGTTGAGGAGTTGGCTGATACGGCTGCTTGGGTGACGAAAGAAGCGTATATGTTTGATGAGACGCCTTTGGAGAAGCGAGGCATCGTCAATGTGGACATTGATTCGCCCTATGGTGTGGTGCGCACTTTCCGTCCTTATTACGATACGAATCAGGGGCGTATATCGAACATCGCCACAGCGTTGGCTCAGCGGGTTCGACCTGAAGCTGTTGAACGGATGAAGCAGGTGCTGGAACAGCAGGGTGGGGAAGCTCTCCACATCAATTATGATGCCAGAGAGTATGATATCCTGAATCCGTCGGAGGTGCTTCAGCATCCTGAGATGTTGGAGAACAAGGTGGTGCTCATTGGTATGCTCCATGATCCGCAGGACTTCCACATCACGCCCATTGGTGAATACACACCTGGTCTGATGATTCATGCCCATGCGTTGTCCACTATCCTGAACGGGGAGTATCTGACGCCTATTCCTCAGTGGGCGAAGTGGCTGTTGGGATTGCTGCTGTGCATCTGCTTTGTGGTGGCCAGTGCCCTCTCGCTGAATTATCGTGCAGGCAATCTCTTCATGCGTATCTTCCAGGTGGTCATGCTGCTGTTGGTGGTGGTGATTGGCGCTGTCGTCTTTGTTCATTGCCACATGATTATTGAATTGTCTTTCCCGCTGGCTCTGATTGCTCTGGGGCTTTTGGCGCTCGACTTGTGGAACGGCATTCTTGGACTATTACGAGTAAAAGACCTATAATAATAATGAGAACGATGAGAACTGTATTTTATGCTTTATTATCAGTGTTGATGATAGTCCTGCCATCGACTGTGCAGGCTGCGCAATATTACATTCACAATCTGGAGGGTTCTGTGGAACGCCTTGTGGGCAATGACTGGAAACCTGCTGCCAAGAATGAGAAGCTTGTACTCCCAGATAAGTTTTCCCTGAAGGAGGGAGCGATGCTGGCGATAGGTGACAGAGACACGCATCGTGTGTACATCACCAGAGAGGCTGGTGTGCAGAATGTGGCACAAATCATTCAGAAAGCACGTCAGCAATCGAGTCAGACGACCCGTTTGGCATTGCAAAA
>JAFXVS010000042.1 GCA_017534815.1 Bacteroidaceae bacterium
TGCAATATATGGATTGTCTGAGGGCAAATGGCATTCAGGTGTTTGAACTGACGGATGTGCTGGAGATGATGCCGATGACGCAGCTGAGGACGTTGGCTCAGACGATGTTCACGCAGGATGTCAGTGGGCTGGATAAGGAGGGGCTGATCAGGTATATGATCGAGACACCTCCTCTGAAGGGCTTGTATTACACGCGTGACCAAAGCATCTCAACGCCTCGTGGACAGGTCATCTGCAAGATGGCTGTGGCGCACAGGAAACACGAACCCAGCCTCGTGCGGCTGTGTTACCAATATCTGGGCAATCATGTGGTCTATGCCATCAGCGGTGAGGGAGCAAGGATGGAGGGTGGTGACTATCTGCCCTTTGGCACGTTATCGTTTGTGGGCGAGGGCTTGAGAACGAACAGGGCTGCTATTCTGGAACTGCTGAATGCTGATGTGGTGGGTCACGACACGCTTGTGGTGGTGAAGGATGCGCTGAGAAAGAGCAGCGAGATGCACCTCGACACTTACTTCAACATCATCGACAAGGATTTGGTTGCGCTGTCAGAGGCGAGGTTGGAGGCTGAGAGGGGAGAGTCCCATTATGTGGCGATAGACATCTATGCACGCAAGCCGGGCACTCGTCCTTATCATGTGCTGGAGACTGATGGGAGTCTGGTGCAGTTTCTGCAGAAGCGGGGAGTGGCCATCATTCCAGTCCCCCCGGCTGATCAGGAGCGTTTTGCCTGCAACTTTCTGTGCATCGCTCCCAGACACATCGTGGCGCGTCAAGGACTCTCTGCTGATTATGCCCAGCGGCTGGAAGAGCATGATGTGGAGGTGGATTGGGTCAAGTTGGATGAACTTGTCGAGGGAGTTGGTGCTGCCCATTGCATGACTCAGGTGATCAGCCGTCAGCGTTGATAAAGTTGAGCGATTAGCGGTTAGTGGAAAAAAATAAGAGGTGAACACCTGCGGGCGTTACCTCCTATTGGTTTTTGGGGAAAGTTCAATTACTTGATGGCTGCATCGAGTTCTTTCCCAGCCTTGAACTTAGCAACCTTCTTTGCTGGGATAGAGATTGGCTGCTTGTTGGATGGGTTGATACCCTGGTGAGCTGGACGCTCTACTACAGAGAATGTACCGAAACCGATGAGGGCAACCTTTTCACCACCCTTGAGGGCACCAATAATAGATTCAACACATGCATCAACGGCCTTCTTTGCGTCAGCCTTGCTCAGACCTGCCTTTGCAGCTACAGAGCCTACGAGATCTGTTTTGTTCATAAAGTTAATTTAATTTAGGTTTTAATAATAAAGTTTTGTATTGGGTAATAAAAAATCCAATCAAATCAGTGATTTTTGTGGAGTTTAGGGCGTTTCCGCTCGTAACTTCGTTGCAAATATATGAGATAAATTTTCGAGAACAAACATTTTTCGTAAAAAAATCATGAAAAATGCAAAAAAAACTTGTATTTTCACGTTTTTTGCCCTTTAATAGGAAGAAAAACTCTAATTTTGCACCCGAAATTCACAAAGTGAGATAGTTACAACAAAAAAACAGAAGAGTGTATGAGAATGACTCCTGCCGTTAAGGTAATTTTGATAATAAATGTGGTCTTGTATGTGATGGCTTACTGGCTTACCCCGATGGTTCCTCTGGATGGGCATACGGACTGGTTTCTGAATTTTAATGCGCTTCACCCGATAGGCGGGGAGGGTTTTGCGGTTTATCAGTACATCACCTACATGTTCATGCATGGAGGTTGGTGGCACTTGTTCTTCAACATGTGGTCGCTGATGATTTTTGGCAACGCTGTGGAGCAGCAGGTGGGCACGAAGCGTTTTTATCTTTATTATATATTGTGTGGCATCGGTGCCGCGTTGGTGAATCAGCTGATTACCTGGGTGGGTCTCATCAATCCTGCCCAATTGGTGGGTGCGTCGGGTGCCATCTATGGTGTGATGGCTGCTGCGGCTTTCTTCTTCCCCAATGCGAAGTTGTTCATCATCCCGATTCCGTTCCCCATCAAGTTGAAGTATCTGGTGGGCTTCTATACGGTGGTGGAGATGTACTTGGGCATCACGTCGATTGACGGTGTGGCGCATTTTGCTCACTTGGGCGGCATCTTGGTGGGTGCCATCATCCTGTTCATCTGGAGGATGCAGGAGAAGCAGCGTGCCCAGAACAGCGGCTACAGGTCTTCGACATCGGGCTCGCATTATCAGAAGGATGAGAGTTCGTGGAAGGACTGGTTGGGTGGCAAACGCAAGCCCAAGATGCGCGTGACGAATGTGCGTGAGATGAACTTTCAGGATCATCAGTATAATGAACAGAAACGTCAGGACAATGAGGAGATAGACCGCATTCTGGACAAGATTCGCAAGAATGGCTACCAGAATTTGTCAGAGGCTGAGAAGGCGACACTCTTCAACGCCAGCAAGAAGATGAGGGGAGAAGGATGAGATTGTTGAAGAAAATTCCGTTGTTCATCTTTGCGACTATCAATCTGCTGATGATTGCGGCAATGAACTTTTGTGCCTACACGTCCTCCCTGCCGCCACAGGATTACCCTCAGTGGTCGTATCTGGGACTGGTGTTCCCGGTGTTCTTGGCCATCAACGTCTGCTTTGTGCTCTTTTGGCTGGTGTTCAAGTGGAAATGGACGATTCTGCCCTTGGCGGGAATGGTTTTGTGTGCAGGCAGCATCAGGGCGTACTTTCCCATCAACTATCCCAGCGAGCCTCCAGCAGGCAGCATCAAGGTGCTGTCGTACAACGTGATGGCATTTGGCGAGGACAAATCTGTATCTTGGGAGGAAAATCATATTTTGAGTTATCTCTTGGAGAGCGGGGCAGATGTGATTTGTGTTCAGGAAGGAATGAAGATGCTGATTGATAATGCATTGGACAGCATTTCACAATTGTATCCCTATCAAGATTTTCGACTGGTGACAGACAATTACATTGCGTGTTTCTCCAAGTTCCCCATCGATTCGGTGATGGAAATCACTTATCCAACAAAAGCGAACCACTCTTTCGTCTATCAGATGCGCATCAAGGGGGACACCCTGCTGCTCATCAACAATCATTTAGAGTCATACAGACTGAGTCCCAATGACAAGGATGACTACAAGTCCATCATCAAGAATTACAAGCACCCAGAGGAGAACGACTCAGAGACGAAGTATCAGGGTTTGACAGAGAAAATCGCTGGGCACGATTCCATCAGAGGGCTTCAGGTGGATTCTGTTGTGGCTTTTCTGGAGAAAAACGAAGGACGTTCCATCGTGCTCTGTGGCGACCTCAATGCGACCCCCGTGTCGTATGTTCATCATCGCCTGACCTCACTTTTGGACGATGCCTACACACGGAGCGGCAACGGCCCAGGCATCAGCTACAATAGGAGTGGGATGTACTTCCGTCTGGATCACATCATGGTGAGCCCAAACATCAAGGCGTATGGTGCCAAAGTAGATAATTCTATCAAGGATAGTGACCATTATCCCATCTACTGTTTTATCAAATTGGAGTAAAAGTGAGACACAAAGAGCTCATAAATGAATATTTTTAATGCGTTTTTGTTTCTATTTGTAAAAAAAACTCTAACTTTGCACCTTGAATTGTCGTGAAGTGCCTTGAACCCTACGCGCTTTTATATATAAAATATGTGTGAGAGGCGTGCTTTTGAGGCATTTGTGGGCTGAAATAAAGTGACATAGAGAACAATAATAACAATCAAAATATTTAATCATTCAAAAAAATGCAAAACAAAGGATTTGTAAAGTTTTTAGCAGTGGCGTTGACCCTCATCTGCCTTTTCTACCTTTCTTTCGGCTTTGTCACCAAATATGTGGAGGACAAGGCCGCTAAGATGGATGAGAAGGAAGCAGAGCTTTACTTGGACTCGTTGAACTCGACTCCATTCTATCTGGGTAACTACACACTGAAGGACTGTCGCGAAACTGGTATCGGCCTGGGTCTTGACCTGAAGGGCGGTATGAACGTCATTCTGGAAGTGAGTGTGCCAGATGTAGTAAAGGCGTTGGCTGACCACAAGACTGACGAAGCCTTCCTCAAGTCTGTCAATGAAGCAGCGAAGGAAGCGCAGGAGAGTCAGAGCGATTTCATCACACTTTTTGTCAAGGCTTATAAAAAGAACGCTCCAGGCAAACCACTTGCGGGCATCTTCGCCACTCAGCAGTTGAAGGGCAAGGTGAATACCAACAGTACGGATGCTGAGGTGGAGAAGGTTCTTCGCGAAAGCGTTGACGAGGCAGTTGACAACTCATTCCTCGTGCTCCGTACACGTATTGACCGTTTTGGTGTCGTTCAGCCCAACATTCAGAAGATTGAAGGTCAGAGCGGACGCATCATGGTGGAGCTTCCTGGTATCAAGGAACCAGAGCGTGTTCGTAAACTCCTTCAGGGTAGTGCAAACCTTGAGTTCTGGGAGACTTACGATGCTCCTCAGGTGGCTCCTTACCTGTCACAGTTGAACGCTGCCCTTCGCAATGGCGGCACTGTAGCAGCTGACACTGTTCAGGCAGACACCACGGCTGTGGCTGAGGCAGAACCTGTGGCAGAGCAGGCTGACTCCAGCAAGAACGCCACCAGCGTGCTGGCTCAGGTGAACAAGGGTGAAGATGCTGTTGCCCAGAAGGCAACGGAAGCAGCCAAGAAGGACAATCCTCTCTTCGCTATGTTGACCCCTTCAGGTGCACAGAGCGGTTGTACGGTAGGTTATGCTCAGGCACTTGACACAGCCGAGATCAATAGCCTCCTCACTTCTGATGTGGCCAAGCAGATTTTCCCAGCCGACCTCTCCCTCAAGTGGGGTGTGAAGGCTTTCGATAAGGCAGGCAAGATCTTTGTGCTCTATGCCATCCGCACGACAGGTCCTAACGGACGTGCTCCTCTGGAGGGTGAAGTGGTGACAGATGCCAAAGACGAATTTGACAACTACGGCAACCCTATCGTGACCATGAAGATGAACACGGAAGGTGCTCGTAAGTGGGCTGCTATCACAGAGGCCAACGTGAACCACTGTGTGGCTGTCGTGCTCGATAACCTCGTGTATAGCGCACCTAACGTGATGAACAAGATTGATGGTGGCAACACCCAGATCTCTGGTAACTTCACGACCACAGAAACGAAGGACTTGGCCAACGTGCTCCAGTCAGGTAAGATGCCGGCTCCTGCCAGCATCATCCAGGAGGACATCGTAGGTCCAACCCTCGGTGCTCAGTCCATCCAGGCAGGTTTCATCTCTTGTATCGTCGCTTTCATCGTGCTGATGTTCTACATGGTGCTGATGTATGGTGTACGTGAAGGTATGGTGGCCAACTGCGCCCTGATGCTCAACTTCTTCTTCTCATTCGGTATCCTCACCTCGCTGGGTGCGGCCCTGACGATGTCTGGTATTGCCGGTATGGTGCTGACCCTCGGTATGGCGGTCGATGCCAACGTGCTCATCTACGAGCGTACGAAGGAAGAGATGCGCAGCGGCAAGAACATCAGTGCCGCTGTGGCAGCAGGTTACAGCAATGCCTTCTCGGCTATCTTCGACTCAAATGTGACAACCATCCTGACGGGTGTCATCCTCTATAACTTCGGTACTGGTCCTATCAAGGGTTTCGCAACGACCCTCATCATCGGTATCGTCTGCTCATTCTTCACCGCTGTGTGGTTGACTCGTATCGCTTACGAGCACTTCCTCAATCGCGGCAAGTGGCAAGACCTGAAGTTCACCACGAAGTTCTCTCAGAACATGATGAAGGACACGAAATACAACTTCATGGGCAGCTACAAGAAGTCATTCGTCGGCTTTGGTATCTTCCTCGTGATTGTGCTTGCAAGCTTCGGCATTCGTGGTTTGAGCCAGTCTATCGACTTCACTGGTGGTCGCAACTACAAGGTTGAGTTTGTGAAGCAGGTGGAGCCAGAAGCTGTGAAGAATGCTATCGTGAAGCAGTTTGAGGCCAACAACGCAGAGGGTGAAGCCATCAACGTGACGGTAATCGCCATTGGTACAGAAGGTAATAATGTACGCGTATCAACCAACTTCAACATCAACGACAACAGCGCTGCTGCTGACGCCAAGATCGAGACATTGCTCTATCAGGCATTCGTGGATGGCGGTATGGTGGACAAGTCAGTGTCAGAAGAGGCATTCCTCGATCGTGACAACCGTGCAGGCGGTTCCATCGTTTCTTCTCAGAAGGTGGGTCCAGCCATCGCATCTGACATCTTGCGTGGTGCCATCCTCTCTGTGCTCTTCGCCATCGCAGTCATCTTCATCTATATCCTTATCCGTTTCCGCAACGTGGCATACTCAGTCGGCTCTATCGTGGCTTTGACCCTCGATACTGTGCTCGTGATTGGTATGTTCTCGCTCTGCTACGGCTGGATTGGTTTCTCACTCGAGGTTGACCAGACGTTCATTGGTGCCATCCTGACGGTGATCGGTTACTCCATCAACGATAAGGTGGTGATCTTCGACCGTATCCGTGAGGTCTTCAAGAACTATCCGAAGCGTGACCGTCAGCGCATCTTCAACGATGCATTGAACAGCACCCTCGCACGTACCATCAACACGTCAGTATCTACGTTCATCGTGCTGTTGGTGATCTTCGTGCTCGGTGGTGATAGCATCCGTGCCTTCGCCTTCGCCATGATGCTGGGTGTCATCATCGGAACAAGTTCTTCACTCTTTATCGCAGCTCCTACCGCATACCTTGTGATGGGTGCTCGCATCAAAGAAGCTGAGGAAGCATCTGAAGAGACAAAATAAGTAAAAGATAATGAGGGCAGCAACATGCACGTTGCTGCCCTTTTTCTAAACCAACACAAAATTATGACAAAGATTCGTGCAGCCATCGTTGGATATGGCAACATCGGAAAGTACGCACTCGAGGCCATCGAGGCTTCTGAGGATATGGAGTGCGTGGGCGTGGTTCGTCGTAATGGTGAGGCTAACAAGCCAGCCGAACTCGCCAATTATCCTGTAGTGAAGAACATCACTGAGTTGAAGGATGTGCAGGTGGCCATCCTTGCCACCCCTACCCGCAAGGTGGAGGAATACGCCAAGCAGTGTTTGGCGCTCGGCATCAACACAGTGGACTCCTTTGATATACACACACAGATTGTTGACCTCCGCCGTTCTTTGGACGCTGTGGCAAAGGCCAACAATGCTGTTTCCGTCATCTCTGCGGGTTGGGATCCGGGTTCTGACTCCATCGTCCGTTCGCTGATGGAGAGCCTCGCCCCCAAGGGTGTAAGCTACACCAACTTCGGTCCTGGCCGTTCGATGGGTCACTCTGTGGCTGTGCGTGCCATTGAGGGCGTGAAGGATGCTCTCTCGATGACCATTCCTGTAGGCACAGGCATCCATCGCCGCATGGTGTATGTGGAGTTGGAGGAAGGTGCAGACTTCAAGACCGTTGAGGCTGCCATCAAGGCTGATCCTTACTTCGTCAACGACGAGACCCACGTGCAGCAGGTTCCTTGTGTGGATGCCCTCAACGATGTGGGTCACGGTGTGAACCTCGTGCGCAAGGGTGTTTCTGGCAAGACGCACAACCAGCTCTTCGAGTTCGACATGAAGATTAACAACCCGGCCCTCACGGCACAGGTGTTGGTCAATGTAGCTCGCGCTTCTTTCAAGCAGCAGCCTGGCGCTTATACGATGATTGAGATTCCTGTCATCGACATGTTGTGTGGTGACAAGGAGGAGCTGATTCGTCACTTGGTGTAAGTCATTGATACAATAGACAGACGATATAGACAGGAAAAAGCGTTGCAGTTCTTCTTCTGCAGCGCTTTTTTTCTGTTTTATTTTGTATTGCCAACAAATTACACTACCTTTGCCAGCGAAACTAAATGGAAATGCCCCATGAAGAAAGTAAATGTAATGCTGATGGCACTCATGGCTTTGATGTTGCTGTCTTGCGAGGAGAAGAAGAAAGATCCGACTCCTGATGTGACCATCGTACCCGTGCATGAGATGCCATCCATCTGCGAAGCGCATGGAATCATCGGCGACGGCTCGTCCATGAACGTCATTGAGTTCGTCAGTGACGACGGCGACACGCTCTACATCAACAAGAGCGGTCAGGAAGTGATGGGCGGACTGGTGGTCGGCGATGAACTGGAAGTGATTTACAATGTCACGAAGGAGGATGTGTTTGCCTCAGTGGCGGTGAACCTCACCTCGTTGCAGCATATCTGGTCGCAGCGTGGGGCTGACGGCAGGGAGCAGAGCCTGGAGCTCAATCCTGAGGGTCGTGCCGCCACCTATAATATGTCGATCGACTACGATTCGTGGGAGGTGAAGAACGGCCTGCTGCTGCTCCACTCGCCCAAGAAGATTGGCGATGAGAGCCCCGCCGTGGTCGATACGTTCGAGATCATGCAGCTGACCACCGACAGTCTGGTGCTGATGAATGGCGATCTGGTGACAGAGTTTGAACGATATAACTGATCCGGCTGCCAAGCGAGAAGAAACTTCCCCTTAACATCCTAAACTGATGCGTATGAGACCCTTCATGACAATCCTGTTTTTATGCACGGTGCTGACGTCGTCTGCTGCTCCCAAGGCTCAGAAGACAGACCGTGAGGTGTGGGTGGACATCATGTACCAGATGGCTGAACCGGTCATGAAGAATATGGCGGAGGGCAAGTTGCAGCAGGTGATGGACACGACGGGCGGCAACAAGAATCTGGAACTGTCGCCGAACTGGGACAACCGCGACAAGAAGGTGGCGTACATGGAGGCGTTCGGCCGTCTGCTCGCGGGACTCGCTCCGTGGCTGAACCTGCCCGACGACGATACGCCCGAATGTGCCAAGCGACGCCAGCTGCGCGAATGGACTCGCAAGGCCATCATCAATGCCGTTGACCCCCAGTCACCAGACCGTCTGGGATGGGAGAACGGCAGTCAGACGCTGGTCGATGGCGCCTTCCTGGTGGAGGGGCTCTATCGAGGCTACGACTCCTTGTGGGTGCCCCTTCCCCAAGAGACGAAAGACCGCTACATCAAGGAGCTGCAGGGGCTCCGCCGATACGACCCGCCCTACACCAACTGGCTGCTCTTCGTGGCGATGGAGGAGAGTTTCCTGATGTATGTCGGTGCCTCCTACGATGCCTACCGCATCAAGATGGGACTCGCAAAGGTCGAAGAATGGTATATCGGTGATGGCATCTACAGCGACGGTCCCTCCTTCGCCTTCGACTACTACAATTCCTACGTCATCCAACCGATGTACGTGGAGTGCCTGGAGATGATTGCGGCACGCCGTCCCAACGACAGCTATTTGATATTCAGCAAGACCAACGAAAAGGTGAGAGGAGCGAAGAACCGTCTGCAGGAGGCGACGAAGCGGATGCAGAAGTGGGCAGTCATCCTGGAACGTCTCATCTCACCTGAAGGAACCTATCCTGTGGTGGGACGAAGCATCCCCTACCGTATGGCAGCCCTGCAACCTCTCGCGCAACTGGCATGGCGCAAGAAATTGCCACAGGAACTGCACAACGGGCAGGTGCGCGCCGCCCTCACCGCCGTCGCCAACCGCATGTTCTACGGGCAGCTGGACAATCCCCCCAAGACCGCCAAGGCCATGAGCAAGAACTACAACGCCGGCGGATTCCTCACCATCGGCTTCGTCGGCCCGCACCCCAACGTGGCCGACTGGTACACCAACAACGGCTCGCTCTACATCACCAGCCTCGCCTTCCTTCCCCTCGGCCTGCCCGCCTCCGACCCCTTCTGGACTGACCCAGCCGAGAAGTGGACGAGCAAGAAGGCGTGGGAGGGCGACGACTTCCCCAAAGACCACAAATGGGACATCAACCCCCAGCGCCTGTACTGGGAATAAAGATTCACGACCGAAATTCCTTTCCTAATACATTTATTTATTAATCAATCAAAATTCAAAACATCATGAAGAAAGTACTCATTTCCTTCGCCATCGTCGCAATGATGGCATCCTGCATCCAGCAAGGTCTGGACGCCGAAGGTCAGAAGGCATGGGAGAAGTTCAAGGAGCTCTCCGCCACATTCGAGACCACCACAACCGCTTATGACACCTACGAGACTGCCGACGACTTCAACGCCGCCTGTGAGGCATGGAGCGCAGCCACCCGCGCTTTGGAGCCCTACATGATCGACATGAAGCCCGAGCAGTTGGACAGCTGCAATCAGATGATGGAGCAGGTCGGTGCCGTTGTCAAGCAGATTCAGGCAGAGGTCAACGCCCCAGCCGAGCCCGCTGACGAAGAGCCCGCTGACGAAGAGGCTGCTGAAGAATAAGAGCCACATCACTATATATTAACGTGAGTTCGATGAAAATTTCTTAAAAAAATAATTGTTTAATTATTAGCACATTAGCGATTATTGTTTGTACTACTTTTGTATTTTGAGCACTATAAAGGTGCAACAATTTTCGCTAATCACCAAACTTATAGGCAATTAAATTCGTCGAACTCACGTTAAAATAAAAACCGTTCAAACAAATGAAAAAGTATTTTATTTGGACGATGGCAGCAATCTTGGCCATCTGCAGTACAAGTGTGATGACATCATGCCGTAGCGACGACGACGATGTAGTTCCCCCGGAGAACAACAACAGCATTTCCGATATCGAACGCCAGAAGCAGGAGGAGTGGGAGCCTTCAGATAAGCTCACCTTCATCTCGGGAATTGAGGATGAAGACCCCGACTTCCAGAGCGTCCTGCGCCAGCGTTTCCCAAAACAGACAACAAACTTGGACGAAGCAGAGGTGGCCTTCGTCAGCCAAAGCACAGCCTTGGCAAACATCGACAAGCTGGACGACTTCTACAACCGCGGCGGCCTCATCGTCATGATGCGACCCTCCGAACTTAACTTCGAGGCCCTGGGCGATTACCTGAGTGATGATGACGACGAGGAAGGCTATTGGGACGATGACTTCGACGTGGACGAACTCTTCTCCGAGAACGAACAGATGGAAGAGGTGTTCTATGCCTACAACAAGTATCAGAAGCACTACACCATGTACGAAGAGAAGCCCTTCGACGGCAATTACCCTGAGGAGGCCACCGAACTCTCGGAGGAAGTTCAGCAAGCCATCAAGGACTACCATGAGCAGCACCCTAATGAAACAGAGACAGACAACACGTTATGGCTCTACGACAACGATGCAGACCAAAACGAAAACTACTTCCAAGCCCGCCTCGACCCGTTTGTTGACTTCATAGAGGAGATTGACCTGCAGATAAACAAACAGGCTTCAAGCAGAGCCCTCACACGCAGCGACGACACAGCCGACATGAAGCTGGATGTGGAGGATGGCTACTTCTTCATCAAAGACATGCCCGTCTGCCTGAACCGCACCATCGAGAAAAACGCATGGAGCAAGAGCAGCACCGTCACCATCAAGTACTGGGTCAGCTCGGCTTACATGCTCTCCGGCAACGGACAGAACAAGGCGGGCGACTACTACATGGTGAAGAGCGAAATCACCCCGCACATAAAGCCCCTCTGGGAAGTGAGCTCAAGGCCTGGCGGCATGTTCAACTGGGGCAGATGCCGCATCTATGCCTACTGGTTCGACAGCATGGACGTGGAGTACCAACTGCTCGATGCCAATGGACAGCCCATCGAAGACCGCATTCAATACTACCAGCACCCTATCCCCGACAATGAGAACTCCGAGACATCCTACTCCAAAGGATTCAGCTGGGGGCTCAACGGCGCCGTCACCGGCGAGGTGGGCAGCGAAGGCCCCAAGGCAGAAGCCAGCGTAGGCTTCAGTCTCGAGTGGTCCAGTGAGACCAGCTATACCCTCAAGTCCATACAGTATGAGCGCAACACATCCTCCGTCTATCCCGTTTTCCGCTACTGGACTAACAATGTCAAGCTGACCGACGACGACTACGAGAGCGAGCAGAAGACCAACGTCAACTTCCCCGCCATCACACACACCGAGTTCTCCGCCAGCACGGCGTGGATATGGCGCGTGCCCCGCAACAGCTCCATCGGCGTGGACGACAATCGGGCCACACATTTCAAGCTGCGCGTGCGCGTCAAGCCCGTCTTCGCCTCGTGGTACCACTGGCGTGGAGCCGTGGAGTACGACGGCAACAAGAGCACCTACAACGGCTACATCGGAGCCGAAGACGGCTGGTTCACTCACAATGAGGCATTGCCAGCACCCGACCGCACGCCGTGGGGTATCGTGGCACTGAAGAACGCTGCATCGGCATACACCATTGGTAATATCAAGATATACAAGCAGTCTGAGTTCTCCGAGAAAGGAACCAATGCACCCGTCTTCACTACCATCCGGAGTTCTTACAACGTGAACGAAGTGGCAAGGAAAAGCATCCCCGAA
>JAFXVS010000043.1 GCA_017534815.1 Bacteroidaceae bacterium
CCGTGGCTGATGTGGTTCATTGGTGCATTGCGCAATGCATTACTTAACGGATTGCAAACAACCGACCGCGTGTTGCACAAAACCGAGTTCTGGGCGCGGCACAAGGATACCGAAATGAACGAGCGTCAGCGCAAGATTCTCAATCGTCTATGGGATGGCTTCGAGGGCAAACTGACCACTCAGAAATACGCCAAGATCAACCATTGCTCGCAAGACACGGCGTTGCGTGACATCCAATCGCTGATAGAGAAGCACATCCTCCGCAAGACAGACGAAGGAGGCCGCTCTACCAATTACGAGTTGGTAGAACAATAAAGTATCAGACTTCAAATGAAAAGGGGAAGGCCGCAGCATTGCAGCCTTCCCCTTTTATGTACACCCATCTTTTGATGATTTTGAATCAGATTTTTTGCCGATTTTGAGCGTAGCGACCAAGAATTTACTTGATCACGACTCGACGTCCGCCGCAGATGTAGATGCCTGGAGCTGTCGGTTTGCCTTCCAGCTTCACACCACTCAAAGTGTACCATCCTGAAAGTTGAGAGTTGAGAGTCGAGAGTTGAGAGTCGTCAACTGATTCAATCTCTGTGGTTTCATCGTCTTCTCCGAAGTCGAAGTTGACACCTGTGATGGCACGAGATGCGGCACCATCCTCGCCAATCTTGAAGTAGGCACGGCAGGCTCCGATGGTGGCACCGCTTTCAGGATAGTAGAGCGTGTTGCCTTCACCCACAAAGAGGATACTCGTATCAACTGTGCCGAAGGCCTTCTTGTCGTAGTTGGCGATAAAGCGAACTTTGGCATCTCCGCTTGCCTTGTTATCGAAACTATTCATCGCCTCGTTAATAGTCACGCTCGTAAACACGGGGTCAACGATATTGTCGCCACTCGTCCATTTAATGATGTAAGGTGTACCAGCCACCAACTCATCGACAGGTCCGCTGAATGTCAGATTGAGCGTCTTATCTGTAATACTTGCCTCAGTCAACTGACGAGCCTCAACACCTGTACCGTCAAGCACACTTCCTGCAATCGTCAGGTCGAACGGCAGACAAATCGTGTTCCAACCGCCATCCTGCCAAAGGGTGCGGCCGTCAAGAGCTACATTCACCACATTGGTATGGTTGCTCCCTATCACACTCGTATTATTAACCGCCGCATCGCTCAAAGCAATTCCACTGAGGGTGGTAAAGGAGGACGAACTTGTCCATTCCGATGTTTTCTCACCACATATAGCCTGCACCTGGTATTCGTATGGGGTTTCAGCTGCCAATCCAGAGAGTTTGGATGGAGAGGTCACGTTTGTAATCGTCGTCCAAGCATCTGGATTACCCACATAGATGTCATCAATGAAGAAGGCGAAAGCGTCTTCTGAAACACAATTAATGGCCAGTTGAATGGTCTGACCTGCATAAGCAGATAAGTCATAACTATATTGAGTCCATGTTGTTGGTGCTACAACATACGTAGAAGCACCACCCGCCAAATATGACGCAAAGGTGCCGTCTGTGTTCCCATAGACACCGACCTTAAAGCGTTCTTCATAACTGCTGGTATACGAACGAGCCCAGAAAGAGAATACGTCTCCTTCAGCAATGGTCAATTCAGGTAAGATGAACCAATCGTTGTTACGACTGGTATACATAAAGCAACCAAAAGCATTGCCACTATGGGCACTAAACCCATCAACAGGGCCATTTTGGAAAGCTATCAGAGATCCAGTATATCCTTGATTAGTGAATGCGACTCCTTGAATACCACCAGTTTTGGTTCCATCGCCATCATAGGTAGTACAAGGAGCAAAGTCGTCAACAGCCCAAGGGGTTGCCGTCTCGAAATCATAATAGAATCCCTTCCTATATCTCAGATTGTAATCGGTTCCGTTGCCTGTCCAAGTGATTGTGGCCGAAACCGGGGTAATGTTTGTAGCGGCAAGGTTGGTAGGTACAGGAGGAGCTTCTGTCGTGAACTTGCCCACCTTTATCCATCTGTGAAGCACGCCATCCACCTTGGCACGCACCTTCACTTTATATTCGGTGCCATATACAAGACCCGAAATGGTGTATGGATTGGTGACGTTCTCAATCACGGTGCCGTTCACGTCAATATCGTATGCAGTGGCTGTACTGGCATTTGTCCAACTCACTTCGGCAGTCAGACCAGCTGTATAAGTGACTGCGGGATCCGTAGGTATCACCTCTTCCACTACGTTCAACGTACCCCATAGTTTTCCATCAGGACTATATGATAAAGCAGTTCCATCGGGTGTAAAGAAATAAAGATCGTAAGTGCCTGCCTCACCGAGCGTGAAAGTGATGGTGCAGTCTTCGGCCTGTTTAGATGGGATGGATACGTCATTCCCTTGAAGAAGATAATAATGGCTTCCATCTTTATAGCCCAGATAGACATCACCATCATAGGCATCATCGCTGTTGTTGGTGACATTGAGAGCGGCAGTCACAGGAACACCTACGCCCACCGTGCTGTGATTCAGCGTCAGACTGTTCAACGTCAGACTGACAGTATTTACCGGTATGTTTGCAACAGTACCAGTCCAAGTTGATGGCTGGAGACCGACAATAGCTTCCTGGCCGTAATGGAAACCATCAAGGGAAGCGCTACCACCGATACCCTGCTGGTCAGGGTCGAGCACTGACAACACGAAATAGTTATCGCTCAAACCTCCCCAACCCCAGTTGATATGGAAGTAATCCGTTTCGTCCTCATATTTGTAGCCGTCGCAGACGAAAGCGTGACCGCCGCCAGACGACTGGCCACTATAAAACACAGGACGGTCTTGACTCAGTTCGCTATAGATAAGATCGACCCAGTTGGCATAGGAATAATAACTGCGCGACACACACTGTGTGGTGGTCTTATTATAACCGAAATACTCCTTGAGTGCGGTTAACGCCTTACCCGTATTGGAAGATGACTCTTCGTTATAATCCATCTTCGCTCCCCATCCACAGTATTTCATCAATGTGGCAACAGCCGTTTTCTGAGCATCTGTGCCACGAATCGTCTTATCATCATTGACATAATTGAGAAGCATATTTGCCCAATCGAAGGTGACATCAGGCAATGCAGCATGGTCTTGGCCATATCCGTCTGTATAAGCAGGTATTTCAGTCGAAGACGACGGAGACCCTTTTTGGTAATAGTAATACATCACCTGTGCCATAGCCGTTGCCACACAACCTGTGGCAGACTTTTTGTCCGTCGCATATTCTGGACACAAATTATTATATGGCTCACCCTGATTCCAGATGGTCTTAATCAATGGTTCAATGGGTGTCTTGGACTGTCCCACTTCCCATGATGATGTCTTGGCGAGTGCCTTTCTTGTCGCCACCTTGCTGCCGTTCTGCTGCAACCAGGCAATCTCATCAGCATATCCTTGCAGCCAAGCCTTCATGTTGCTGGGTATCTTGTCAAGGTCGATGAAGCCGCTGTCGCTGAAGCCGAGGATGGGCGTGGTGCGGTCATCGTTGCTGACAATGACGAAACCGCCGTCATTGCCCACGTTGAACACATAGAGTCCGTCCACCTGCCCTGCCGCATTGAGTTGCAGATCAGCACCAGCTGCCCTGCGGCTGCCATTAGCGGCCTTCTGATGATTGTTCACGAAGTCCTGTGCCAGCTGCAACGCTTGTTCAGCCGTCACATCGTCTGCCCATGCCTTGGTCAGGCAGCACAGCAGCACGGTCAGCGTCATCGCCACCCGTACCCAATAATCACGTGTCTTCATATCTTTCTTCATAAATTTTGGGGACAAATTTACAACATTTATTCGAATAATCATCCTTTTTACCCCAAAAAGTACTAAAAAACGTCCTATTCTCCTTTTGAAAAGAACCCGAAGAGCAATCATTCCTCCCAACTTTGCAAAATCAAAACCGCTGGAAACGTCAAGCATTTCCAGCGGTTACATCTGATTCTTTTGGATAGTCATTTACCAGCCCTCGTCCACCTCATCATCCTCGTCGTCAGGAATGATCAGGCTCGTGTTCATGTTGTAGGCATCCTTGCTTGCACTCAGCATCAGGCAGTCTTGTTGCAGCTCATCAACCTGCATGGCAGGCTTCATATATTCTTTCTTATTCATATCGGTGTCCTCCTCACTTTACTTGATGAATACCTTCTTGCCGTTCACGATGTAGATGCCAGGAGCGGGGTTCTCCACCTCACGGCCCTGCAGGTCGTAGATGACGCCGTCTTCCACGCCTTCCTCAGCTTCCGTCTGCTCGATGCCCGTCGCCTCGTCAAAGACGAAGAAATCGCGGGAGCCGACGTTGCCGTCATACGTCAGGTAGGCCTTGTTGGCGCCGATGGTTCCTGTGGCTTTCAGCTTGTAGAAGCCTGCGCCCGTCGCTTCCTTGTAGTTCAACATGTAGACGTTGCCCGGATTCGGGATGCTGGTCATTGTGCCCTGCAGGCTGTTGCCCGAGTAGCCGTCTTCGCTGGCAGTTGTGTTTACATTCAGGATAATGCTGTTCGACGCGCCCTTCAGCACCACGCCCTGACCCTTGGTAATGATGCCGTCAGCGATTTTGTTCATCGTGAGCGCCGTGCCAGAGAGCGCTACCTTGAACACCTGCGTCCCCGTGGGGGCAATTAAGTTCTTATACTCGTTGTAGTACGTAGCCCAGAACTCGCCCGTTTCCCCCTCGTTGGCCGTCACCTTCACCTTGTTCAAATAGCCATCGGGACCCGTGTTGGCTTTGGATCCATTCTCTGTTCCGTCCCAGTTGGGCAGATTCGTGCAGCCTGTGAACATATGGGCGTCGTTGGACGTGGTTTTCCAACCGTCGCCCACAAAGATGGCCGTCAGCGACGAGCAGTTCCTAAACAACCTCGACATGGCGGTGGAGGAGGTGGTGTTCGTGTTGATGCTGCTAAGATCGACTGATACCAGCGACGAGCAGCCGTCGAACATTTCAGTCATCGATATGACGTTGGACGTTTCCAAGCTGCTGAGGTCAAGCGTTCTCAACGATGAACAGCCGTCGAACATGTGACTCATGTTGGAGACATCGAGCGTGTACAAGCCGCTGAGATCGACAGATGTCAGCGCGGTGAAACCTTCGAACAGAGATCGAAAAGAGACTCCCTGGAAGTCCTTGCATGTCGTAGCGTCAACAGTGATGGTCTGAACAGTGGTCTTTTCGCTGGTGCCACTCAGATTCTTCCAGCTATCGTACATTTCGTCATAATAGGGTTTGCTCCCTGCGTTGCCATACTTCAGCGTTGCCGACGTACCGTTCACATCAAGGTAAAGGCTTTGTGCCCATGCGCTGGCCACCGTCAGGCAGAACAGCGCGAGAATTGAAAGTAATTTTTTCTTCATAATATCCCTTTTTATATCAATTGATTTGGTTTGATTTGCGTAACCCTTGGTGGGGCATCACATCCCTCGTTTAGTTTTCGGCTGCAAACTTACGAATTTTTGTTCTTTTTTGAGTCCGCTATGCGGAGAAATCATACAAATCCATCCAAAATTTGTATATTTTTCCTTGAAAACGGATACGACAAACAAAAGAATCCCATCCCTTCAAGGACAGGTCAGTTCCGCAAATGAAAAGGAGAAGGCCGCAGCAATTGCAGCCTTCCCCTTTATGTTTACATCCAGTAATGCTGTCTGATTATTTCAGCTTTAAGGTCTGGAGAGAATTCATAATATATTCCAGATTCCTATCAATGGCGAACTGAGGGATGGATTGCATCAGTAATTCAACTACAAAGGTACGCTCTTTTTTCCGACTCCACAAAAAAAACAAGGAAAAGTTTGGCAGATCAGGCAAAATGATGTACATTTGCCGACATAACAATCTGAACTAATCTTTTGGACATGACGAGACATATAAAATGGAGCCTGCTGCTCGTACTCCTGACAGTGCCATTAGTGGCTATGTCAAGGGATTACACCGTTGTCACCGACCATTATTACAAAGGAGGGGGAAAGGGAGATCCTAACTGCCACAGCCAATATCGTATCACCATTTCTTTCAGCAATGACAACGGAATGGTGGAATTTCCAGGGAAAACTGTTTTTCACGATGCCTGGAATACGGTGGATGAAAATGGAGAAGGCTTGGTAGCCAAAGGGAAGGTGAAAGCAGGTGAGACCATCAACGTGACCTACGAATTGGTGGTAGCCACAGGTTTTCACAAGCAGGGATACCCTCTCGAATATATATCAACTATAGCATTCGCTGAGCCTCCATGGGCAGATAATTACAACAGAGGCGAAGACTATGTGATCCAGACTTTTAAGGGAACCCATCTGCCGTTTGTCGCACAATTCAGTTGGACGGTGCAAGGAACCAACCGATGGAATAAGCCTTTGGAAAAATTTCGACTGTTTCTTGGAAATAATGATACTTGGCGAGGATTTGTCTCTAATGACGTCATTGATTTTGAAGTCGTGGAGGATGACATCCCCACCGAAGCCCATGTGGAGGAGGACAACGAGGCATGGGGGTTCGACGGCGTCTGGCCTTTCACCATCCCTGCCGGTGTCATCATTGGTCTGCTGGGCTACACGCTGACCAAGGGGAAACGGAAACCAGAGGAGGGCGAGGAAGACCCAGAGCATCCTGACCCACGCGAGATGCACATCTACAAGGACTTTGGTGATTCGTTCATGGCAGGCGAACAGCCCAAACAAGTGTTTGCCCGCATTGTGCGCAAGACCAAGAAGGGCGAGGTGACCGACATGGCCATGACGCAGATGATTCAGATCACGTCGGGTGACAAATACATGGAGGTTGTGGAGGACGGCATGCAGGGCGAGTGGAAAGCAGCTTGGGTGACGGCTCCCGACATAGAGAATCCGCCCGAAGAGGGCATCGTGACCTTCTTCATGGGCAACGAGGGCGGCTCCTACACCAACCGCCTCCACTTCCGCATCGAGGCGGGCAAGGTGCTCTTCGGACAGGATAACCTCACTCTGCCGGCACACTATGACAAGGAGGTGCGCCTGCCCTTCGTCGTGGTGGGCATGGATGCCAGCAAGGATGTCGATGCGTTTATTCTGGGCTCGGACGACAAGAAGACGGACTTTTACAACGTCAAGGTGGAATGGAACGCGAAGAAGGAGGTACACGAAGCTGTCATCACCGACCTGAAACGAGAGGAGAAGACGGACAACGGCACGCCTGGCACCTACATTCCCCTCACCTTGAAAGTGGTGGCCAAACATCCTGGCGGTCGCGAGATAGAAGGGTGGATATCGTTGGCGAGGTACTACATGGGCTTAGTGCTCAAGATTGGTGATGTGAAATGCTACACCGAAGAATACGACCCGAAGAAGCACAAGAAACTGCTGGTCGGCGTGAAGCGGAACGGCAAGACCTTCGTGCCAGCCGAGACTACAGGACGATTGCTGCTCTACGACTACGACGAGGAAGCCCACTCGATTGTCATCATCAACCCCGTTCCGACGGCGCAAGGTTTCTTCATCAAGGCCGTTGACGAGGCGGAGAACAGGCAAGTGGAGGGCATCGGCATCCAGTGTGATGTAGTGAGCAACAAAGACCCCAAGGGCACGGAGTGTGTGTTCCGCTGCGTGTTGGGCGCACTCGACCCACCGTCGCGCATCGATGCCATCATCCACATCGAGACCGAGTATGAGAAGAAGAAGTACGCCTACGACAAGCAAGTGCTGCTCTGCTCACAACCCTGGCGCACGTTCCAAACCGATGCCGAGTGGTCGGCGGCCGTCAAGGAGGACGAGGAGATCAAGAAGAAGCTCAACAGACTGATTGCGCATATCGAACGTCAGGGACTGACGAGAAGGTTGTTGCCAATCGTCAAGTACATCGACAACATGCTCTTCGGCTATGAATTCAACTACGGATTCGACCGCGACCAGCTGCGCTTTATTGTCTCCCTCTACAACTTCATGTTGACCGCCCGACAGGAGTACACTTTTGATGAGCCTGTGACCATCACGCTGGCCGACGAGATGCGCATGTTTGCACAAGCGTTCATCGACACGAACGTCAGACCAGTGGTGAACGTCGTGAACAAGTTCAACGAGAAACTGGGTGTGCCTTTGCTGATTGTACGTATCGGCGTGGGCTTCTGGACATACGGTGCTTCGGAGGCATACTTCAGGGCTTACGATGTCGTCTGCGTTGGCGTAACCGCCTTCAATCTGGCAGAGATTTATGTGAACGAGGGGGCAGACGGACTCACGAAATCATTGGTGGTGATGGCGAAGGATACGGCGAAGTTCCAGATTATAATGACCGGTGTACAGATAGGACTGCACTTGGGCTTCAGCGGTCTGCGTGCGAAATACAACCCACGCACACCCAACATCAGCACACCTGTCAAACCTACCGACATCAAGCCGAAGACAGAGCCGACACCATCGAAAAAGCAGTTCTCCTCAGCCAAGAAGGGACGCATCACCAAGGAAGCTATCGAAACCAGCAACAAGCGACAGACGAAGGCTGCCCAAGAGGTACGCTCACCCGAGGCTGAGATGAAGACCAAGGGCATAAAGCCGGAGCGCGACCTTAAGGAGGCCGTTGAATATACGGAAGCCAGGGCCAACCGGAACATTGAAGACCTGCAAGCCGTCATCGAATTGTGCGAAGAGAATCCAACGCCTGAGAACATTGCCCTCAAACGCCGCATCATCATAGAGATGCAGGCCGACAAGACTGGCATGCACAAACTCAAGAACCTCGGTCCGGAGTATAAGCACGTGAGAGAGGTTTTCAATCAGGAGTGGTTCGGAGAAGATGGCATCAACCAGAAGGTCAACAAGAAGGTGATTGCAGAACTAGCGAAGGAAAACAACCTGTCGCCCGAGGAAATCAAGATAGAAAACGTCTCCTCGAAGAAATTGGAACAACTGAAGAGTGGCGACACTTCCACAATGGACTTGGACACCACCTACTACTACCTCAACAAAAAGGGCGAGAAGGTCTATTTCAAGCAGAAACACACCGAAGAACTCTACAACCGGCATCTCCATGAGGAGGCGTTGGGTTACGAGGCGCACAGTCAGGAGGCTGCCAACAAGTTCGCCCACAAAGTGGACCGCACCGTCATAGAGGATGTGGCGCACCATCAAGAGAGCTTCGGACAAGAAGATGTGGGCAGGTTGATGGACCCCAACCGCCATTTCGAGTCGTTGGAGAACCCCAACCAAGTGGCAGACGCCATCATCTATAAGAGCAAGGAACGCTTCATGAGGGCAGATGAACTGTTCAAAAAGGCCGATGGCATCACTGACCACTGGGAGAAGTTGGAAGTGCAGCGACAGGCCATCAACGAACTGCTGGAGGGTGGCTACATGACAGCCAAGGACGGTGACAATTTTGTCATTCCGATGGATCAGGCACGGGCAGATGTCAACGGAGGTCTGCTCGTCAGCAACAAGCTGCAACGTGCCATTGAGCATTGCCGACTGGTCGATACCAAAGACCCCATCAATGTCATCCAACTAGAACTGCGCATCAAATCCGAAGGTTACAACTCTTTCAGCGAGTTAGCCCAAGACCTCGGTGAGACTATGCGGCGTGTGGGTAGTCCCAAACTGGAAGCCCCCACCACACCATCTCCACAGGCTGTCAGCCTAAACTAACCTTCTGCAAGCCAATAATCTCACCATGAGCCCGTGCAACACACTGCACGGGCTCAGATTTTGACTCGAAAATAACTTTTTGACGCATTTTGGGTAAAAAGGAAAGATTCTCAGAAGATATTCTGTGATAATATTTGGAGGAAATGAAAGAAATGGCTAATTTCGCAGCGTGAAACCTTTTAATTGATAAGGATATGAGAAAGAAGTTAGTTATTTTTAGTATGAGCCTATTGGTCTTCTGCGTTTGTGTCCATGCACAGGAAACAACGAAAAGCAGTTTGGAGATGCAGGCTGAAAGAGAAGACGGGAAGGGCAACAAGGTGAATGCCCGTGCATTTTATTTGCGTGCTTATGAAGATTATGTCAAAAAGGGAAAGACACAACAGGGAGTAGAGTGTGGACTGAAAGCCACTGTGTTGTACTACAAAGGCGACAACCTCTACAAGGAAGGACTGGACTTGTTGCGTCGCATAGACCAGAGCATCGATTCGAAGGCCGAAAATGGCCAAAAGGCTGTGCTGCACTATCAGACAGCGAGAGAACGTTTCCAAATCTATACGAAACTGAAGAAGGAAGAGGGTGCGTTGGAGCAGCTCAACAATATGGAGAAGTATGCCAACGAAGCGAATGACGCTGAGCTGAAGAACGACCATCTATACAACAAATCCGTATATCTCTACTCTATCGGACAAAACGACAAAGCAAGCGCCATGATGAAGGAGATGGTGAAGAAGATGAATGAAGCCAGCGAACAGAAGGTGGCGAAGGAGATGGCAGGATTGAAGCAACAGATTGCCGACAACGAAGCCGACATCGCCGAGAAGGACAGTTCGCTGACAGCCCGTCAGGCCGTGATTGTGGGGCTGAGCATCTTGGCGGCTGTGCTGGCTGCCGTCTTGGTGTTGGGTGCCCTGACCTTGATGCGTTTCATCTACCAAACCCGCAAGCAGAAGAAGACCATCCGCAGCCTCAGCGAGAACAATGCCTTGCAGGCCAAGTTCATCAGCAACATCTCAGCTCAGTTGGCACCGACCTTGCAGAAATTGGACAGCCGCACCCCTGAGGTGAAGGCTTTGCTGGACTTCTCTGACCATATCCAAACGCTCTCCGAACTGGAAAACTCCACAGAGACGGTGGAGCGGGAGGACACCCAGTTGGCATCCTTCTGCGAGGAACTGATTGAGAAAGTGCAGAACAAGGTGAAGAGTGACGTGCTCGTGAAGGCTGAAGCCCCCAAGATGATGGTGAAAATCAATCGGGAATATGTATCACACATCCTCTTGCATCTGTTAGCGAATGCGGCAAACTATACGCCAGAGGGTGGGCACATCACCTTGGAATATAAGAAGAGGGGTGCACACAAGCACCAATTCCTTGTGTCGAACACAGGCAGCACTATTGATGAAGAACAGCGCGAGGAGGTCTTCAAGCCTTTCCGTGAGGTACGCGATTTGACCACAGGCGACGGTCTTGGTCTGCCCATCTGTAAGCAAATGGCCATGAAGATGAACGGCGACCTTGAGATTGACCCCGCCTTCACGAAAGGTGTACGATTTGTGCTACACTTGACGGATTAATGTAAAGTTTAGAGTTGAGAGTTTAGGGTTTAGAGTTATTTGAGGTGATCCTCAAAGTAGCGGGTGATGATGTTGTGCAGATGCACGCGGTCGGTACCCATCATATTGTGCTCGTCACCAGGATAGGTGAAGAGGTCGGGATAGGTGTCGGCATCGATACAAGCACGCATGAAAGACAGGGTGTGCTGAGGCACGCAGATAGGGTCGTTTCCTCCGTAGATGATGAGGAGACGGCCTTTTAAGTTCTTCGCCTTATTGAGCAAAGAAGTCTTCTCGTACCCCTCAGGATTGGTCTGGGGAGTATCCATATAGCGTTCGCCATACATCACCTCGTAGAAGTGCCAGTCAATGACAGGACCGCCTGCCACACCCACCTTGAAGACATCGGGATAGGTGGTCATCAGACTGGTGGTCATATAGCCGCCATAACTCCAACCGTGTACACCCAAACGATCACCATCCACGAATGGAAGACTCTTGAGGTATTCCACACCACAGAGCTGGTCTTTCATCTCCTCGACACCCAACTGACGGAATGTAGCCTGTTCGAAGGCCAATCCACGATGTTCACTGCCCCGATTATCGAGACAGAACATCACGTAACCTTGCTGTGCCATCCAGATGTCCCAACCTCGCACGCCCCAATGACGGGAAGCGTCAATATTGTGGGCATGAGGACCGCCATAGACATAAATGACAGCGGGATATTTCTTGGATGGGTCGAAGTTGGTGGGCAGGATGAGCCTATAGTAGAGGTCGGTCACGCCATCCGCTGCCTTGATTGTGCCCACTTTCATTTCTGGCACTTGGAACTGGTCCCAAGGGTCGGAAGCGGTGAGATAGTTGAGGGGGGAGGATTTAGAGTTGAGGGTGGAGACGATGTCGATGTTGCGGGCAATAGTAGGCGATGAGTAGTTGTCAATGAAGTAGTTGCCTGACTCAGAGAGGGTGGCGTTATGCCAACCCGTCTTGTTGCCAAGCAGGGTTCGCCTACCCTTCATATCAACACTATATACGTTTTGCTGTAAGGGGTCTTGCTCGTTGGAAGCGTAGAGAATCGTCTTTTGTGCCTTGTTGAAGCCTAACACGTCAAACACTTCAAAAGTGCCTTTGGTGAGTTGCTGGAGACACTTGCCTTCTACATTATATATATATAAGTGGTTGTAACCGTCCTTGCGAGTCTGATAGATAAACTTTGTATCATCCCAAGGCAAGAACTGGATGGGATGAAGGGGTTCGAAGTATTTGTCGTTGTCTTCCGTGAAGAGGGTGCGAAGTTTCTCACCAGTGAGGGCATCGTATTCATCGAGCGAACCGTGATTCTGGTCACGATTCAGTTCGATAAGATAGAGTTTCTTGCCATCAGGTGACCAAGCGATATTGGTGAAGTAGCGGTCTGTGGGATCGCCTGTATTCAAATAGAGGGTCTTGTCCGTCTGAGGATTGAAAATGCCTACATAGACTTTATGAGAGGTCTCACCTGCCATCGGATAAGGGTCTGGAGACATCGTCGCACAACGCGAGGAGGTGGCAGATGAAGGTTGAGAGTTGACAGGATATTCAGGCAATGTGATGTTCACCTGTGGAAACTTCGACACCATACTCTGATCCATCTTATAGAATGCCAACAAAGCACCATCAGGACTCCAGAAAGTGCCTTTAGAGATGCCGAACTCTTCACGATGCACACTCTCACCATAAATAAGGTCTATGCTGCCGTCAGAAGATACCTGGTGTGTCTTGCCATCAGCGGTGAGGACATAAAGGTTATGATCTATGGTGTAGGCGAGGGAGAGTTGGGGGCTGAGAGTTGACGACTGAGAGTTGAGGGCTGAAGCAGGGAAGTTCCAATCAAGATGAGCGGCCTTGATGTCGAGAGCCGTTTCCCAGACAACATTCTTTTCCTTCCAGTCGATGAGGATGCGCCTGTTGCTGTCGGAGAGGAGGACGAGGGATTTCTCCGCATAAGGGAAGGAAGTATCATATAAGTGACGAACAATCTTTCGGTCAGCAGTCTGAAGGATATCGTTGATTTGTTCCAGCGTGATAAGCGTCTGGACAGAGCCATCCTTCTTGTTAATGATGCGACACTCGTGGATATCCTGCTCAATGCATTCATCACCCCACCAAGTAAGGTATTTGTTCTCTGGAACAGAATTCCGATAGTAAGAGGATCCGCCAGGGATGAGGTCGTTGAGGGTGAAGGTGGATTTTTGTGCCATAAGTGGAAGCGTAAAGAAGGTAAAGATGGAAAGGAGAGTTGTCTTGTTCATTGTTGAGAGTTAAGAGTCTTCTTTAATTATGAATTAAGAGTTAGGGAGAAGTATTTCTCTGAGTGGGATAAGCACGAAGTCGCGCTCGTACATCAGGGGATGAGGGATGGTCAGCCGTTTGGTTTGAATATGGAGGTCATCGTAGAGGAGGATATCAATATCGATGATGCGGTCATGGTACTTACCTTCCACAGACTTTTGAGTGCGTCCCATATCGCGCTCTATCTGTTGGGTCTCGTCCAGCAAGGCAAGAGGAGCGATGTCAGTCTCCACCCGTACAGCCGCATTGAGGAAAGAGTTTCCGCTCTCAAATCCCCACGGTTCAGTAGTAAGAAAAGCGGACTGAGCCCTGATTGGGCCAATCCGCCTTTCTATTTCTGTGATGGCGGACATGAGGTTCTGCTCCTTGTCGCCAAGATTGGTGCCGAGTGAAAGATATACAGTATGTACCATATAAATTTGCTCTGCGGGATGCTCGTTAATCAATGATCAGCATCGCATCACCGTATGTGCCAAACATATAGTCCCCCTTGATGGCTTCCTTGTAGGCATTCATCACCACTTCGTAACCACCAAAGGCAGTAACGAGCATCAGCATTGTAGTGAGCGGCTGCTGGAAGTTTACGACAAAGGCATCGGCCACGGTGAAGTCGTAAGGAGGGAAGATGAACTTATTTGTCCAGCCCTCAAACTCCTTGATGAAGCCACCAGGACCCACTGCCGTTTCAAGAGTACGCAAAGTGGTCGTGCCAACCGCACAAACCTTATGACCATTCTCCTTGGCTGTGTTCACGATGTCGCAAGCCTCCTTGTTGACAAAGATTTGCTCAGAATCGGTCTTGTGCTTGGTCAAGTCTTCCACATCAATGCTGCGGAAATTGCCCAAACCTGCGTGAAGCGTGATGAAAGCCTGTCCTATGCCCATGATTTCCATACGTTTCAGCAGTTCGCGAGAGAAGTGGAGTCCTGTGACTGGCACCGTGACGGCGCCCTCATGGCGTGCGAAGATGGTCTGGAAACGCTCATGATCCTCTTCTTCTGCAGGACGATGCATGCGGATATCATCAGGAATAGGAGCTTCACCAAGATTATACAGCGTCTCTTTGAACACATCATGAGGACCATCGTAGAGGAAACGGAGAGTACGTCCACGAGAGGTGGTATTGTCAATCACTTCTGCCACCAATGATTCATCAGGACCAAAGTAAAGTTTGTTGCCAATACGGATCTTGCGGGCTGGGTCAACCAACACATCCCAAAGGCGTAGGTCTTCGTTGAGTTCACGAAGAAGGAACACCTCAATACGAGCGCCTGTCTTCTCCTTGTTACCATACAAACGGGCTGGAAACACCCTCGTGTCGTTGAAGACAAAGGCATCGCCATCTTCGAAATAATCGATGATGTCCTTGAAAATACGGTGCTCTATCTCGCCCGTCTTCTTATGCACCACCATCAGTTTAGCCTCATCGCGGTTGTAGAACTTCGTTTCGGGATTGTAAGTGCGAGGATAGAGTGCTATCTTCTCGTCTGGGAGTCTGAACTTAAATTGTGAAAGTTTCATATCTTTTTGTACGATGTTTGTTGTACGATTGATTTTATACGTTGTTTTCTAATGTCTGCTGTTCGAGCCACTGAGGGAACTGCTCGATGTCCATACAGTCCTGAAGGGTGTATTGCCCAATACGGGTACGAACCAGTCCTGTGAGGTAAGCACCAGAACCGAGTGCCTGTCCGATGTCACGTGCCAAAGCTCTGATGTAAGTGCCCTTGCTGCACACTACGCGGATGGTGAGCGAGAGATGGGTGCCCTGAAGGTTGCCACTCTGATACTTGATGCGTTCACGAGGGTCTGTACTGTGGTCTTTCACTTCATTTTCCACCTCACCAAAGTGGAGTATCTCCAGTTCGTCAATGACAAGAATCTTGGGTTTCAACTCCACCTCTTCACCTTGGCGGGCATATTTGAACGCCCGTTTTCCATCCACCTTCACCGCAGAGAACGTAGGTGGCACTTGTTCGATGCGTCCCACAAAACCCTTGAGTTTCTCCTCCACCAACGCTCTGGTGATGTGCTCTGTGGGAAAGGTGGCATCCTCCGCAGTCTCCATATCGAAGGATGGTGTGGTGGCACCTAATTTGATGGTGGCTACATACTCCTTCGTGTGTGCCTGCAGTTCATCTATGAGTTTGGTGCTCTTGCCTGTGCAGATGATGAGGACGCCTGTAGCCAACGGGTCGAGTGTTCCAGCGTGTCCCACCTTCAACTTCTTCACGCCTAACCTATGCGAGAGTTCCCCACGCACCTTGGCCACCACATTGAAGGACGTCCAACGATAGGGCTTGTTGAAGATGAGTATTTCACCTGCCTGAGGATTCATGGGACTACGCAATCCAGATGGCAATGACACCCATGATGGCACAATAGAGGGCGAAATAGATGAGCTTGCATTGTTTTACGAAAGCAATCATCCATTTGCAGGCAAAGCAACCACTGATGAAGGCTGCCAAGAATCCTACCACCAATGAGAGGACGGGGATTTGTGCGGCCTCACCATGTTCTGCAATATATTCAGCACTGGGTGCCACAATATGCTTGAAATCCAGCAACGCCTCACCCAAGATGGGTGGAATGACCATCAGGAAGGAGAACTGCGCCAGATTTTGACGGCTGTTGCCTAACAGGAGACCTGTAGCAATGGTCGAGCCACTGCGAGAAAGTCCTGGCAACACTGCTATAGCTTGTGCGATACCAATAATGAAAGCGTGCAAGGGAGAAATGTGCTCGCGCTCCTTGGGTCTGTAGAAATAAGTGAGTCCCAACAAACTGGCTGTCAACAAGAGACAAAGCCCCACGATGATGAGACTTCCCTGGAATATCTCATCAATATAATCCTTGAAGCACAAACCTACGATGCCAATAGGAATCATCGAGATGATGATGTTCAACGCGTATTTCTGTTCATCGTTCATCCGTCCGTTCCATTTAAAGAGTCCCTTGAATATCCAAACGACCTCTTTCCAAAGAATCACCAATGTGGACAGCACGGTCGCCACGTGCACCACGATATCAAAAGTGAGACCTCCCACCTCGTTCACACCCAGCAGATGCTGACCAATCTGAAGATGTCCGCTGCTGCTCACAGGTAGGTATTCTGTGAGTCCCTGTATTATACCTAAAATAAGGGCTTGAATCCAATCCATAATCAGTTCTCCGTTTTAGTTATTTCTTTCTTAGGTGGCCAAAGAATTGCCACAATCTCAAAGAGGAAACCAAAAAGACATACCATCGGCGCAGCTTTTGTACGCATATCGCTGAAGATGTCTGGATTGAAGGCTTCCTCCGTCGTTGCATCACCCGACATCATAATAAAACCGATGATGATGATGACAAATCCCACCAAGAGCAGGATGTAGTTGATTTTTGTAAATGCAAAGTTCTTCATTATTGTTGACTATTGATCGTTGACAGTTAGATAGTTGCCCAGCGCGTGGATTCGTCAGACATAATAGAGGTCGTTACTGCTCATCTTCAGATACTTATTCAACGAGAAAAGCGTACAAAGATAAGTGATAATGATACCAAACAGGAACACCGCAGCCGACACGATGATGATGACTTTCAGGTCTATGACAGCATCAATCTGCGGTTCGTAATTATGCAACCAGTAGAGTCCACCGATAAGCAAACCATCAGCAAAGATTGCCGACGCAATGCCCAAGGTGAAACTCTGGGCAAGGAAAGGCCGACGGATAAAGTTCCAGCTGGCTCCCACCAACTTCATCGTATTGATGATGAATCGCTTGGAGAAAATGGTCAGACGCACCGTGTTATTGATGAGCGCAAAGGAGATGTAGGTAAACAGCGCAGCAATGATGAGTAGGATGATACTCACCTTACGGATGTTGTCATTCACTGACTTGATTAGATCCTTCGAATAGATGACATCCACTACATTGGGGTTCCCTTTCAACCCCTTCACGGCAGCACTGATACTATCAGGATTGGCATGTTCTGCATTGATCTTGACTTCGAACGAGGCCGTGTAGGGGTTCATCCCAATAAACTCAGTAGGGTCAATGCCCTGTGCCAAAATCTCCTCCTTCAGAGCCTGCTCCTTCGAAATGTATTCCACACTCTTGGCATAAGGCGCCTGCTTGAGCATATTCTCCATACTCACAATCTGGAGGCTGTCCATCTCATCACTGATTAACACACTCACATTGATGTTCTCTTTCACGTAGGTGGACAGGTTGTGTGCTGTCAGGACAAAAAGCACAATAGTGCCCAACAGTACCAACACCAACGTGGTGCTGATAGCTGCCGTTAGGAACTGGGTACTCAAAAACGATTGTCTATTCTTACTCATACGTCATTTTGAAGGGAATCGCCCAGCACATGGGCTGGATCCACTCCTTTGAGGGTTGCTGAACTGGATTCTACTATTTTCACCTGCACAAAGTCTCCGATATGGTGAGTGCCACGATTGAACACCACCACTTTATTCTGCTGTGTGCGTCCAAAGAACTGCTCCTTGCTGCGTTTCGAAACGCCTTCCACCAGCACCTCGAATATCTTCCCCACATCTTTCCTGTAACTTTCAGCCGAAAGTTCATTCTGCAAGGCTATCATCTCGTTCAGACGACGGATCTTCGTCTCTTCAGGCACATCGTCTGGAAGGTGTTTGGAAGCATAAGTACCAGGACGTTCTGAATATTTGAACATAAACGCCGAATCATACCCACATTCACGCATCAGAGAGAGCGACATCTGATGGTCTTCTTCCGTTTCCGAGTGGTAACCCACAAAAATGTCTGTGCTCAATCCACAATCAGGAAGGATGCGACGGATAGCTGCCACACGGTCAAGATACCACTCACGGGTGTATTTCCTGTTCATCAGTTTCAAGATGCGATTACTTCCGCTCTGTACAGGCAGGTGGATATGTCGGCAGATGTTTTTGTGAGCAGCGATCACCTCCAAGGTCTCATCACTCATATCCTTCGGGTGGGAGGTGGTGAATCGGATACGCATATCTGGGGCGGTTTCTGCCACAATGCCCAACAACTGAGGAAATCCCACTTCCCCACACTTATAGCTGTTCACGTTCTGTCCTAACAAGGTCACCTCCTTATACCCCTTACGTTCCAAATCCTTCACCTCATTCAGGATGCTGTCCACCTCGCGGCTTCTTTCACGACCACGAGTGTAGGGCACGATACAATAGTGACAGAAATTGTTGCAACCACGCATAATGCTAACAAAACCGCTGATATGGCTGCCACACACACGTTCTGGGATTACATCGCGATAGGTTTCCGTCGTGCTCAGTTCCACATTGATGGCTTTCTCCCCTATTTCTGCGGCAGCAAACAGCTCTGGCAAAGACAAGTAAGAATCGGGACCAGCCACAAGGTTGACATGGTGGTTTTCAATCAAATCTTCCCTCACTCGTTCAGCCATACATCCCACCACACCAATGATGAAAGCACGGCCTTTCTTTTGCAAGGCATACAGCGCTTCCAGGCGGTTGTATATCTTATTTTCTGCGTTTTCACGAACGGAGCAGGTGTTCAGCAACACAGCATCAGCCTCATCGATGGATGCACAGGTCTCATACCCTGCCATTTTCATCACAGAGGCAATGACTTCACTGTCCGCCACGTTCATTTGGCAGCCATAAGTCTCAATGAAAAGTTTCTTCATTAATGAATTTGTACAAAAATCGGTGCAAAGTTACGAATTTTTTCCGTACCTTTGCACTCGATTTACAACTTTTTAAGAAAAAAGACGTGAGACTGAACTTTCAGAAAGCCATTGCCAGCAGCCAAGCCACCTTGCCCATCACTTGTGGCGTGGCATTTTTGCTTTGGTTTGTACCATCATCTGTCCAACAGTCTGCATCCTTTTCTTCAGTCGAATACGGATTGTGGCAATTTGTTCCCAGCTTTCTTCAGGAAGGTTATTGGTCATTGGGCATCAGTGCTTTCTGTGCCGCCATGGCCGTCTATCTGTTGGCAGAGCTAAACAATGCCCATGTGTTGTTGAGAGTGAGTTCACGTATGTTGAGCAGCATGCTTGCTATCTTATTGTGTGTGGTTGTTATGGGGCACCAATTCCAGCCTGGCTCTGTGGTGATGCTCCTTTCGCTGCTGTCCTTATTCCCCCTCTTCTCCTCCTACCAGTCTCCCCACCCCTTATTATCGTTTCTTGTCTATCTACCTTTGTCTGTAGCATCACTGACATTCCCAAAACTGTTGTGGGTTATCCCTTTCTATTGGCTCATCCAAGGAATCTTCCGCGCCTTGTCCCTAAGATGCTTCATCTCCTCCATCTTGGCGACCTTACTCCCCTACTGGATCTATGGCGGTATCGCTATTCTGACCAGTTCCACCCCCCTTTTTCTTGCTCACATACAAACGATTACGCAATTCCATTGGTTTGACTACACAGCATTAAATCTGCTTGATATCCTTCTCTATGCATTTATCGTAGTTCTGTTTCTGACGGGCACCATCGATTTCATCATCCACCAATTCATGGACAAGACACGTACTCGCATCATTTACAATACTGCGATTATCTACGGATTGACCATTGCCACTTGGATTGCCCTTCAGCCCCAATATTTTTCTACTCTTCTCCCTTTGTTCATTCTCAGCACAGCCATCCTATTTGGGCACTTCTTCACCCTCACCCACACGAAGTTCTCCCATATCTACTGCATCATACTGATGGTGCTGACCGTACTGTTGCTGGTTGCACAATATCTTCCCCAAGAATTATTCACCCAGTTTCTATCTCTAAACTCTCATCTCTAACCCCCACTCACCTTGGACTCTCTCAATCAATTTTTCATAGAATACGGCTATATAGGTATGGCGATGGCATCGTTCCTTGCTGGCACCTTTGTCCCCTTCAGTTCCGAAGTGGTCATGGGCACCTTGCTCGCCACTACAGGAATGGATCCATTCCTCACCATTATCAGCGGCACCATCGGCAATGTACTGGGATCCATGTTCAATTACTTCATCGGACGTATCGGCAGCATCGAGCAGATTTCCCGTTGGATGCACATCAAGGAACGCCGTCTGCGCAAAACCCGCGACTATGTCGAGAATAAAGGTTCGTGGATTGCGGCCTTTTCCTTCCTGCCCATCTTCGGAACCGCCATCTCCATCTCTCTTGGCATTCTGCGTGCCAACGTATGGGGCGTAGTCCTGTGGTCCACCATCGGCAAACTCCTCCGTTACATCATCTTCATGATTCCAGTCCTCTCCATGCGTTGATAGATGATACACAAGAAAGTCTATCATTCAAGTGGATTCAGCGTAAAAAAAACACCTTATCGCAAAAAAACTCCTAACTCCTAACTCCTAACTCCCAACTTTTAATTACCTTTGCAACGTCAACACTTAGTTTACTATGACAAAGAAATATGATTTCCTCATTATCGGCTCAGGTGTAGCCGGTATGAGTTACGCCTTGAAGGTGGCTGAGGCGAAGAAAGGAAAGATTGCCATCATCTGTAAGACAACCCTCGAAGAGGCGAATACGGCAAAGGCGCAAGGAGGTATTGCGTCAGTGACAAACCTGCTGGTCGATAACTTCGAAAAGCACATTGAGGACACCATGATTGCGGGTGACTGGATCAGTGACCCTGAAGCGGTAAGACAAGTGGTGACGGGCGGTCCTCAGGGCATCAAGGATCTTGTGCGGTGGGGCGTGAACTTCGACAAGAAGGAAGATGGCTCGTTTGACCTGCATCGTGAAGGCGGACACTCTGAGTTCCGCATCCTGCACCATGCCGATGACACCGGTGCCGAGATTCAGCGTGGTTTGATGGCAGCAGTAAGAAGTCATCCCGACATTGAAGTTTTGGAGAACCATTTTGCAGTAGAGATTATCACACAGCACCATTTAGGTATCCGTGTGACACGAAGAACACCTGACATTGAGTGCTTTGGTGCCTATGTACTGAACCCCAAGACGGGCAAGATTGACACCTATCTGTCAAAGGTGACGCTGATGGCAACAGGCGGCACGGGCGCTATTTATGCCACGACTTCCAACCCCAATATCGCTACAGGCGACGGCATCGCGATGGTGTATCGCGCCAAGGGCAAGGTGAAAGATATGGAGTTTGTGCAGTTCCACCCGACGGTGCTGTTCAACCCCGCCGAGACCCATCCTGCCTACCTCATCACAGAAGCCATGCGTGGTTATGGCGGCATCCTGCGCTTGCCTACCGGCGAGGAGTTCATGCAGAAGTATGATGAACGCCTGTCATTGGCTCCACGCGACATCGTAGCACGTGCCATCGACAATGAAATGAAGATTCATGCCCTCGATCATGTTTGTTTAGACGTAACCCATAAAGATCCAGAGGAGACCAAGCATCACTTCCCCAACATTTATGCGAAGTGCCTCAGCATCGGCATCGACATCACGAAAGAATACATTCCTGTGGCACCATCAGCTCACTATATGTGTGGTGGCATTCAGGTGGATCTTGACGGTCGGTCAAGTATCAGACGGCTCTATGCTGTCGGCGAATGCTCATGCACGGGTCTGCATGGTGGCAACCGTTTGGCTTCCAATTCATTGATAGAGGCAGTGGTCTATGCAGATGCAGCTGCCAAAAACTCGTTGGAGGTGGTTGACCAATATGAGTTCAATGAGAAGGTTCCTGCTTGGAACGATGAGGGAACAATGACAAACGAGGAGAAGGTGCTCATTGCCCAGGACGTGAAGGAAGTGGGACAGATTATGTCCACCTATGTGGGTATTGTACGAAGTGACCTGCGTTTGCACCGTGCTTGGGAGCGCCTTGATTTGCTTTACGAAGAGACCGAACATCTCTTCAAACGTGTGAAGCCCACTCGCGACATCTGCGAACTCCGCAACATGATTAACGTTGGTTATCTCATCACCCGTCAAGCACTCGAACGTAAAGAGAGTCGCGGACTCCACTATACCGTGGACTATGCCAAGCATGCATTGGACAAGAAATAACACTTAACCACAGATGGCTGATTAAACAGATTGATATAATGAAAAAGATACTTTCACTTTTAGTTTTTAGTTTTTCACTTTTAGTTTCCGCTTCGGCACAAGACATGACTCTGCCGATGGACTCAGCAGTACACAAAGGTGTGTTGCCCAATGGATTGACATATTATCTGCGTCACAACGAGTGGCCAGAGAAGCGTGCCTTCTTCTACATCGCACAGAAGGTGGGCTCCATTCAGGAGGATGACAACCAACGTGGTTTGGCACACTTCCTTGAACACATGTGCTTCAACGGCACCACCCACTTCCCAGGCGACCACCTGAAGCAGTACCTCGAGACCATCGGCGTGAAGTTCGGCGAGAACCTCAACGCCTACACCTCCTTCGACGAGACCGTGTATAACATCGATAATGTAAACGTGGAAACCCCTGGTGCGCTCGACTCCTGTCTGCTCATCCTCCACGACTGGAGTCATGACCTCCTGCTCGAAAGTGACGAAATAGACAAGGAACGTGGTGTCATCAACGAGGAATGGCGTTCGAGAAGTTCTGCCATGATGCGAATGTATGAGAAGGCGCTGCCTGTGATGTATCCTGACAGCAAATACGGGGACCGCCTGCCTATCGGTACGATGGACATCGTGATGAACTTCCCCTACGAAGACCTGCGCAGCTACTACCGCAAGTGGTACCGTCCTGACCTGCAAGCCATCGTCATTGTGGGCGACATCAACGTGGACGAGATGGAGCAGAAGATTAAGACAGTCTTTGCCGATATCCAACCAGCTGCACCCGATGCTGCCAAGTTCGAGTACTATCCCGTTCCTGACAATGCTGAGCCTATCGTATCCATCAACAAGGACAAGGAGCAGCGCAATAACTCCATCAGTTTCATGTGGAAGACCGAGGCTTTCCCTCGTGAGATGAAGAACAGTCCCACATATTTCATTTTCAGCATTACCGCCAATGCCATGTCGAGCATGTTCAGCGAGCGCATTCGTGATATTCTCCAGAAGGAGAACGCACCGTTCTTAGGTGCCAACTTCGGCTATGGCGAGTTCTTCGTTTCCAAGACCAAGGAGGCTTACAGCGCCAGCGTCACCTGCGAGGACAACAAGTACGAGGAAGGTGTCAAGGCACTCTACCGTGAGATTCTTCGTGTGAAGAAATATGGCTTCACTGCTGCCGAGTATGAGCGTTACAAGTCCAGAATTCTCTCCTCACTCGAGAGTGCCTATCTCCATCGCGACAAAGTGCAGAGCGGCAACTACGTGAATGAGTGTATACGCCACTTTCTCGACAATGAGCCGATGACGGGCATCGAATGGGAATATAACACCATGAACCAACTGATTCCAGCCACCACCGTGGAGATGGTCAACCAGTTCGCACAACAGAAACCAGACGGCAACTTCGTCGTGGCGATGTTTGCCGCCGACAAGGAAGACAACATTCTGCCCACTCAAGAAGACATTTTCAGGTGGATGGCAGAAGTGGAGGCTGAGAACATCGAACCACTGAAAGAAGAAGTGAACGACGAACCACTCATTGCCAAAATGCCCAAACCTGGCAAGGTGAAAAAAATTCAAGACGACAAGTATGACGCCAAACTCATCACCCTCAGCAACGGCATCAAGGTACACGTGAAGAAAACCAACTTCTCACCCAACCAGATCAGCATGAGTGGACACAGCTGGGGTGGAACCTCCCTATACAGCATGGATGAGTACGACCAGACCGACAATGTAGGTTGGGTGGATGTCGGTGGTTGGGGTAACTTCAGCACCACCGAATTGAACAAGAAGATGGCTGGCAAGCAGGCATCCGCTTACACCTATGTCAGCACCGACAGTGAGGGTGTTTCTGGTTCTTGTGTGAAGAAGGACTTTGAGACTATGCTGCAGCTCACCTATCTCCATTTCACAGCGCCACGCAAAGACCTTGAAGCCTACAACTCCAACATCCAGCGCAGCAAGGCGAACATGAAGAACGCTGAACTTCAGCCAACAACCGCTCTGCAAGACACGATTGCCAAAGTCGTTTATAACAATCACATACGTGCCCTCCGCACCAAGCCCGAAGACCTTGACCGCATCAACTACGACCGCATCATTGAAATCTATAAGGAGCGTTTCGCTGATGGCGACGACTTCGAATTCTTCATCGTGGGCGACTGCGATGCCGACACCATTGCTCCGCTCTTGGCAAAATATCTCGGTGCCTTGCCTACGAAGAAAGGTTCTGAAAAGTGCGACACCATCGACTTCAAGATGGTGGACGGCATCCACAAGAATGTCTTCGAGAAGCATCAGGAGACCCCAAGTGCCATCGTGCTTTTCGTCTATCATGCACCGATGAAGTACAATCTCAAGAATTCCCTCACTTGTAGCATGCTCGATCAGGTGATGGACATGATGTACACGGAATCTGTTCGTGAGGATGAAGGCGGTGCCTACGGCGTGCCTGTAAGTGCTGGTCTGAGTCGCTACCCACAAGAGCAGGCAACTGTGCAGATTCAATTGCCCACCGCTCCAGATAAACGTGAGAAGATGACAGCCATCGTTTATCAGGGTGTGGAAGACATGGTGACCAAGGGACCCAAAGAAGAATCCGTACAGAAGGTGAAGGAGTACATGCTCCGTTCCCATGAAGAAGCATTGAAGCAGAACGGCTATTGGATGGGACAGATGTCCAACTACGTGCTCTACGGTCAGGACGATGATGCCATCTATGTGGACACCGTCAACAGCATCACCGCTGCTGATATTCAAGAGATGGCTCGCCAAATCTTCAAGAGCGGCAATCTCATCGAGGTCGGCATGACCAGCCCAATGGAAGACGTCATCCAAAAACAAGAAGAAAAGTAAGATGAAAATGTTTCAACGCATGATGAACATACAACATTGTAAGCTACTGGTAGCAACGCTGTCAGTGGCTTTTATTCTATCAGCCAGGGCACAAGACCCGCTGCCTGTGCCCGTGATGCCCATCAGCAACTTCGCGCCACCAGCCACTCCTGACTCCACACTCACCGCATCACCAGACAATCAAGTTACGGAGACAGCCGTCTTGCCATGGGGAGAACAAATCCGTACACGCCTTGACGCTTTTGCCAATGAGGCCAACCGTGCTCCCTACAATGTGGGAATCAGCGTGTTCGACCTCACTGACGACATCCCCGTGTGGAGCTACAATGCCCATAAGGTGCTGCGTCCAGCTTCCACCCAAAAGGTGCTCACGGCCATCACTGCCCTCAGCGTGCTGGGTGCCAAACATGAGTTCAGAACTCGTTCTTTTTACACAGGCACCATCGCTGCCGACGGCACCCTGCAAGGCGACATTTATGTGGTGGGCGACTTCGACCCCATGTACTCCCACGCCGACCTCAAGGAATTGGCACGTGCCATCCGTGACCTCGGCATCAAACGCATCGGTGGAAAAATTTACAGCGATTCCAGCATGAAGAACGCAGACCTCTACGGCAATGGCTGGTGCTGGGATGATGTGCCCTCCAAGTACGAGCCTTACCTCTGTGCCCTCATGGTGGAACGCGGCAGAGAATATCCCAACTTTGGCACCTACTCCAAGAGTGCCTCCTTCCACCCTGCCGCCCATTTCTCCTACGCCCTCAGTCAGGAACTGAAAAACCTCGGCATCACGGGCGTCAGTCCACAAGTGGTACCTTACGGAACAAAAGACTATCCTGGTGGAGGGAACAATTTCCACACGAAGGCTCGCACCGTTGAGGAGGTGATGCAGCGCATGCTCAAGAACTCCGACAACCTCCATGCGGAGGCCGTCTTCTTCAAAATCGCCAATGCCGCAGCTGGCAAGCGTGCCTCATGGAAAGATGGAGCCAAGCAGGTGGAAACCCTTTTACGTCGCGCAGGAGTCACCCTCGACAACAACATCGAGGTGGCAGACGGTAGCGGGGTTTCGCTCTACAATTACTGCACCCCAGACGCTCAGGTGGCGATGCTCCGCTATGCCTACCGCAATGCCTCCATCCTCCCCGTCTTCTACGGTTCGCTCCCCATCGCAGGTGTGGATGGCACCCTCGATGAACGTATGACCTCAGGCCCCGCCTATCGCAACGTGCATGCCAAGACTGGCACCCTCGAAGGTGTCATTGCCCTCACTGGTTATGTGACCGCTTCCAACGGTCACCAACTTGCCTTCTCCATCCTTATCAACGGCACCCTCTCCTCCAAAGATGCCCGTGCCTACCAAGACCGCTTCTGTCAGGAGTTGGCAAGGTGAAAAAACACTTATACAATAAAGGAGGCAGCCCAACGGCTGCCTCCTTTGAGTTATTTGAGCAAGTCTTGCCCGATGTCTCTTCTGAAATACTTGCCTTCGAAATGAATCTTGCTGGCTTCGGTGAAGGACTTGACAAGAGCCTCGTTTTGAGTCTGGCCATAGGATGAGACAGCGATGACGCGTCCTCCTGCAGTAACAACCTTGCCATCTTTGAGGGCTGTACCAGCATGAAAGACTACTGAACCCTGCACATCGTCGATGCCTGTAATTTCAAAACCTTTCTGGTAGGCTTGTGGATAGCCTCCACTGACCATCATGACGCAAACAGCAGAACGGGGATCGAATTCGAGCGTCTTGGTGTCGAGGTTACCTTCAGCCACACCTTCGAGGAGGTCAACGAGGTCGCTCTTGATGCGAAGCATGACAGTCTCCGTCTCTGGGTCACCCATACGGACATTGTACTCGATGACCACAGGATCGCCAGCCTTGGCGTAGGCATAATCACGATCCACCTTGATGAGTCCGAGGAAGATGAAGCCTTTGTAGTCGATGCCTTCAGCAGCGAGACCCTCAACAGTGGGCTTCACGATGCGCTCTTCCACCTTCTTCATCCATTCAGCATCAGCGAATGGAACGGGAGAGACGCTACCCATACCTCCAGTATTGAGTCCTGTGTCACCTTCGCCAATACGCTTGTAGTCTTTGGCTTCAGGAAGAATCTTATAGTTTTTCCCATCCGTCAGTACAAAGACAGAACATTCGATACCAGACAGAAACTCTTCGATGACCACTGTGGCACTGGCCTCGCCAAACATACCATCGAGCATGCCACGAAACTCCTTCTTTGCTTCTTCGAGGGTAGGAACAATCAACACACCCTTACCAGCACAAAGTCCATCAGCCTTCAACACGTATGGAGGTTGGAGGGTTTCGAGGAAAGCAATACCCTCTTCGATGTTGGTACCGTTAAACGAACGGTAGGCCGCAGTAGGTATTCTGTGACGTCCCATGAAACTCTTGGCGAAGTCCTTGCTTCCTTCAAGGACGGCACCAGCCTTGGAAGGACCAATCACAGGAATGTCCTTCAACTGGCTGTCTTGTTTAAAGAAGTCGTAGACACCCTTTACAAGCGGGTCTTCAGGACCCACCACGACCATATCAACACCATTGGCCAGGACAAAAGCCTTGATGCCTTCAAAGTCATCAGCCTTCACGGACACGTTCTCACCCACCGATGCCGTTCCAGCGTTGCCGGGTGCAATAAAAAGTTTCTCAATCTTTGGGCTTTGGGCAATCTTCCAAGCCAAGGCGTGCTCTCTGCCGCCACTTCCAAGTAGGAGTATTTTCATATCTTTTTCCTTTTTCAATCTTTTTAGGGTACAAAGGTAGAGAAAATTAATGAGGAATGAGGAATGAGGAATGAGGAATTGTTACTTTTTCAACGAAAAAACACTTTGAATGGCAAATAATTCCTAATTCCTAATTCCTAATTCTTCACTACCTTTGCAACGAATTTTTATCCAACAATGTAAAAATGAGCGCGAAGACTCTTGCTAACACCTTGACACGAACCGTCGAAGAACTGGCACGACCAGAATCGTACAAGGATCTTTATCATGAGCACAACGACGGTGTGCCATTGCCTTCAGGCGAAGTGCTGCAAAAGATTATAGACCTTGCCAGAGGAATCATCTTCCCCGGCTATTATGGTCGTTCGTGCATCGACACAAACACACTGAAGTATCATCTGGGGGTTGATATTGAGCAACTCTACTCACTGCTCGCCACAGAGATTCAGGCCGGATTGTCTTTCTCGAACTTCGAGGAGGGCACAGCGGTCTTTGCCGCCTACAACCAGAACACCATCAATGTGGAAATGCGTCGGATGGCAGAGGAGCGTACAGAGAAATTCATCAGCCGCCTGCCAGAATTGCGACGAGTGCTGGCTACTGACGTCATTGCCGCTTTCAATGGTGACCCCGCAGCCAAGAACTACGGAGAAATCATCAGCTGCTATCCTGTCATCAAGGAACTGACGGTGTATCGCATCGCCCACGAGCTTTGGAACCTTGATGTGCCACTCATCCCACGTATGCTGACAGAAATGGCGCATTCTGAAACGGGTATCGACATCCATCCAGGTGCCACGATTGGCGAATACTTCACCATCGACCACGGTACAGGTGTGGTGATTGGTGAAACCAGCATCATCGGCAACAACGTGAAACTGTACCAAGGTGTGACTTTGGGTGCCAAGAGTTTCCCGCTGGATGAAAACGGCAACCCCATCAAGGGCATCCCTCGTCATCCAATTCTGGAAGACAACGTGATTGTTTATTCCAATGCATCCATCTTGGGACGCATCACCATTGGCAAGGGTGCCGTAATTGGTGGCAACATCTGGATCACCCACGATGTGCCAGCCGGAGCAAGCATCACCCAACCAGCCCATGCGCTGGGCGGAGTTTGCCATTCGGATAAAAAACAATAACCCTAAGAATTTATGACTGATTTTAAGATAATCGCAAAGACCTTCCAAGGATTGGAGGAAGTCCTTGCAAAAGAACTCATCAACCTCGGCGCCAACAACGTGGAGATTGGCAGACGCATGGTGTCGTTCACTGGCGACAAGGAGATGCTCTACAAAGCCAATTTCTGTACTCGTACTGCCGTGAAGGTGCTGAAACCCATCAAGGAGTTCAAGGCCACCGATGCCGATGAGGTGTATGAAGAAACCAAGAAGATAGATTGGGAGAGATACATGGACGTGAAGAGTACGTTCTTGGTCGATTCTGTTATCTTCAGTGAGAACTTCCGCCACTCCAAGTTCGTGGCATACCGTGTGAAGGATGCTATTGCCGACTACTGGCGCGAGAAGTCAGGAGGCGAACGCCCCAACGTGGTCATCAGCAATCCAGACCTCCGCATCCATGTACACATTGCTGAGGATGAGGTGAGCATCTCTCTCGATTCGTCGGGCGAGAGTCTGCATCAGCGTGGTTACAAGACGGCCACGGTACAAGCGCCCCTGAACGAGGTGCTGGCAGCCGGTCTTATCATGTTGACAGGTTGGAACGGCGAGTGCGACCTCATTGACCCCTTCTGCGGATCGGGCACCATCCTCATTGAGGCTGCACTCATTGCACAGAACATCTATCCAGGCGTATTCCGCAAGGAGTATGCTTTCGAGAAGTGGAAAGACTTCGATGCAGACCTCTTCGACCGCATTTACAACGATGACAGTCAAGAGCGTGAATTCGATCACAAGATATATGGCTACGACATCAATCGTCAGGTGGTGCAAATTGCCACCAACAACGTGTTGAACGCTGGTGTGAAGGACATCGTGAGTGTGGAGCAGCGTGACTTCTATGAGTTTGAGCAACCACTCGACAAAGCCATCATCATCACGAATCCTCCCTACGGTGACCGCATCACGACAGATGACATCTACGACCTTTACGAGACCATCGGAAAGAACCTGAAGCGTAATTTTGTGGGCAACGATGCTTGGATCATCTCGCATCATGAGGAACTGTTCGACAAGATCGGCTTCCGTCCCTCCACCAAATATGCGCTATTCAACGGTTCGTTGGAGTGTGAGTTCCGCAAATACCAAATCTTCGACGGCAAACTGCGTGAGCGTCGTGAGGAGGGTCTGGACATCAAGACCGATGAAGACCGTCGCCACAACCTCAAGTTCAAACCTCACAAGAAGAATGAGGACGGCGAATGGGGCAATCCACGTTCTGGAAAGAACTTGCCTACTGAGGATGAAGGCCACTACTTCAAGTCCAAACCTTTCAAGGAAAGACCCAGAAAGGATCAGCCTTTTGAAGAAGAGGTGAGCAGGAAATGGGGTAAAGACAGCCGTTGGATGGAATTTGAGGCTGAAGATGAAGAAGAAGCCGAAATCATCAACCGTCACCTCGGCAAGTGGGGCGACCGCAAGATCTACGCCAACACCAGCTCACGCACTGCCAACTCACGCTTTGGGCATGATGTTCCATCTGGCAAGGAGCGTAAAGAGTTTACGGGTCGTGAATCACGTCAGGAGGCTAGGAAGGCATTCTTCACAGGCAGCAGTCCTAAGGCTTTTGGTGAGAGAAAAGCGATGGAAGAGGGTCGCAAAGGCGGACGAGAAGATCAACGTCCACGTCGAGATGGTGAGCGACCTGCTCGTAAATCTGACGGACGGAAAGACGGAGGTCGTCCGTTTCCAGGAAAAAAGGGAAAGTGAAAGTTGAGCGTTGAGCGTTGAGCGTTGAGCGTCTAAGGTGCTCAGAGAAGACCACCCTCAGAGTTTCCACATTGTATTGATGGCCAAAGGAGAGCAACATCCCTTTGGTCATCATTTGTTTGGCCTGTTCGGGCTTGCCACGAAAACCATGAATGACCCACGGTTGTGGTTCCCTACACTCCTTCTTGCAAACCGTTTCCAGTTCGCGACGCAGCATCAGCAGTTCGTCGAATGCCCTCACACAATGAATGATCATCGGCTTCTGCACCTCCTCTGCCAAAGCGATATGGGCACGAAAGGCCTCCATCTGCAATGATAATGCCTCCCCTTTCATCTTGTCCAATCCACACTCCCCTATTGCCCATACATCAGTCCGTCGGACTGCCTCACGAATCAAAGCCAACTCATCTCTCCAAGCCGCCGTCACCTTCCACGGATGCACACCTATCGAGAGTTTCACCTGCTCCGGGTAGGAGGGCTGCAAGTCAGCCACATCCACGTTCAGCAGGCAGGGTTCCTCATCTATTATATAATATGTGTGGAAGTTGAACATAGTTGAGAGTTTAGGGTTTAGAGGTTAGAGATTTACCAATGAAATTCTTCGGGAACGGGGTCATAACCGCTTCCTCCCCACGGATGGCAACGCAAGATACGTCGGCACGCCAAGTAGAAGCCCTTGAAAGGCCCATGCTTCTTGATAGCCTCCACTGCATAACTGGAGCATGTAGGGGTGAACCGACACGTAGGAGGCAACAGTGGCGAGATGCATGCCCGGTAAAAGTATATCGGAAGGAGCAGAATATAGGAGATGATTTTCATAAATCCAACCGTTCTGTTATTCGGATGAGTGCTTTCTTCATGCTCTTTTGGACAGCATAGAAGGTAGGCAGCGTGTCGGTGATGCAGACAAAGGCAAGAGCCAGACGGTAGTCTTTCCCCTCAAGGGCATCCCAGAGGATGTGCTTATTGAGACGATAAGTTTCACGAATGAGCCGTTTCATACGGTTGCGATCCACCGCATGACGGAAACGCTTCTTGGGCACAGACACCAGAATAGACACTGGTGGCTTCCCCACCTGATTCCCATTCTTCCCATCACCCCCATCTTTCTCCATCTTCATATAAACAATTCGCAGGGGAAATGCCGCCATTGACGCATTTCCTCCTGCGAACAGTTTTTCTATAACGAGTTGGCTGGTAAGCCGCTCAGATTTCTTTAATTGACAATTAACAATCATTTCAGCGTTTTGGCGTATGCCTCGATGATGGCAGGCACCGAACGGAGCTCAGGCGTTGGCTGGTAGTCCACGTGGAGTCCAGCGTCTTCTGCCGCCTTAATGGTCTTGGTTCCCAAACAAGCCACCTTGATGTCCTTCTGTTTGAAGTCAGGGAAGTTCTTGATGAGCGAGTGGATACCTTCAGGCGAGAAGAACACCAGCATATTATAGTCAAAAGCCTCATCGGGCGTAAAGTCGTTGGCCACCGTATAATACATCACAGCCTCATCATGCTCCACACCAAGGTCATCAAGCATACGAGCCATATCATCTGTATGGGCAGAAGACTGAGGCACGAAATAGGTCTCATTGTGATGCTTTCCAATGATAGGCATCAAGTCTTGCAACAGTCCTGTCTCTGGGAAGAAGTTCTTGCGCTTGCGGTACTGCACATACTTCTGGATGTAAAGCGACACCTGTTCAGATACACAAAAATACTTCATGTCATCTGGGATATTCACACGCAGTTCCTTGCAAAGGACAAAGAAATGGTCTATCGCATGACGTGAAGTGAACACAATGGCCGTATGTCCAGGGATGGACACCTTCTGCTGGCGGAAATCCTTGGCAGACATCGGTTCTATTTTGATGAAAGGCCTAAAAACGAGTTCTATGTTGTATTTCTGTGCTACCTCGAAATAAGGAGACTTCTCCGTTTGAGGTTTGGGTTGAGATACTAAGATCTTTGTTGCCATCAATATAATATATTATTTACTATGTAATTGTCACTAAACCATACCGCCAAATGCCCAAATACAAGAGTCGGTAACAATTCGACGGTGCAAAAGTACAAAAAAATTAGCACATAGCCATATTTCCTTACCCGAAAGTTCACATTCAGCTTATAAAAGAGCAGCAATTCGTACAAAACCACTACCAAAATGGCACCTCCGGTGACAATTTCTTCACGAAGATGAGCAAAGACATCCAGCAGTGTGAGGGGGTAAAAAAGGAAGGCTGTAAGGCCTGTCAGGAGCAGGTAACCCTTCATCCATGTATGGCTCGATTCGCTGTCAAAGAAGGTCCAGTTCACGATGGAGTACAACCACGCTTTGAGACCAATAAAGACCAAACATGCCACCAGACCTGCCGCAAACAACCAATAAGGCGCTCCTATCGTAGTGATGAAACTGCTCTGTTCCATCCGTCCGACGAGAAAGAGGCAGGAAAGACAGAGCGCACTGATGCAGATAAGCAGGAAGCCAGTGATAGCCTCAGCCGAAGCATTCTCCACTTTCTCCTCCTCAAAGGTACGTTGGGAGGTGAAGAAATTCTTCAGACGAAAGAGCAGTACCGCTCGGCTCCTGTACAGAATCAAGGCGAGCAAGAAGAACATGACAGCCATTCCAGCCACCACGTAATCATCGCCACCCATCATATAGGTGCGCTCCTCCATCGGCACATTGCGGTCCGGCAACAGGATTCCCTGCTTGACCA
>JAFXVS010000044.1 GCA_017534815.1 Bacteroidaceae bacterium
GAGAACAACATGTCGCCTACAGAGTTGGAGGCCATTGACGTTTGTTCTGAAGGTGTCACCTACTTGGCAGGTTGCGGCAGCGACCGTCTGATGGGTACACAATATGGACGTGACCTCGGTTTGGAGTTCTCTGGTGAAACCAACGACGGCAAGTTTGCCTACAAGGCTGCCATCATGAACGGACAGGGCGTCAACAAGAAGGACGGCAACAGCGAGAAGGACTTCATCGGACATCTGGAGTTCCGTCCCACTGACGAACTGAACATCGTCGCTACTGGTCAGATTGGTCGCGGTCATGCCGTGGATCGCTCATCTTACATCAGCAATATCGCTCCTGGCGAAGATTACAAGCGCAATCGTTGGTCAGCAGGTCTCACCTACAAGTCTCAGACCTCTCGCCTCAGTCTTCGTACTGAATATCTGGAGGGACGCGACAAGGATGTGACCAGCCGTGGTGTGTATGCAACAGGCGTTCTGCCAGTTGCGCCCAAACTCGATTTGGTCGGCTCATACGATTTCTTCAACTACAACGTGAAAGAGCACATGGATCAGCACAAGGCCATCTTCGGTCTCCAGTATTGGTTCTACAAGCGTTGCCGCATCCAGTTGCAATATGTTTACAAGAGTGCATCACTCCAAGACCAGAGGATGCCTAGCGGTGATGTTTCAAAGGTGTTCACCCATAACGCCAACCACGCTATCATGTGTCAAATGCAGGTTAGAATAAAGTAATATGTTAGTAAAGATTCTTCTCACCGTCATCTTCTTGGCTGTGACGGTTTATGTGGGCATCTACTCCCGCAAGCAAGCCAAGAACGTGGATGGATTCGTCTTGGGCGGTCGTGCCGTAGGTCCTTGGCTTTCGGCCTTCGCCTTTGGAACCAGTTATTTCTCTGCCGTCGTGTTCGTCGGCTATGCAGGTCAGTTTGGTTGGAAATACGGTTTGGCCAGCTCATGGATTGGTATTGGCAACGCCATCATCGGCTCGCTTCTCGCATGGATCATCCTTGGTCGTCGCACCAAACTGATGACCCAGCACATCCACTCGCGCACCATGCCCGATTTCTTCGGCACCCGTTTCTCCAATCAGGGACTTCGCATCGTCGCCTCTATCATCGCCTTCGTGTTCCTCATTCCTTACACGGCAGGTGTGTATAGCGGTATTTCCAAGCTTTTCGACATGGGCTTCGGCATTCCTTATGAATACTGTATCATCATCATGGCGCTCCTCACCGCTGTCTATGTCATCCTGGGTGGCTACAAGGCTACAGCCATCAACGACTTCATTCAGGGCATCGTCATGCTGGGTGGCATCATCGCCGTCATCGCTGTTGTGCTCAACAGTCAGGGTGGATTCACAGAGGCGTTCCAGAAGATGAAGGAGTGCGTGCCTACAGCTCACGATCTCGAAAGCCCGCTTTATAAGGACTTCCAGCCAGGTGACTTCGCCTCATGGTTCGGTCCTAACGTCATGAGCCTTTTGGGCGTTGTCGTGCTGACTTCGCTTGGCACTTGGGGACTTCCACAGATGGTCGGCAAGTTCTATTCCATCACCGACGAGAGTGCCATCAAGCGCGGCACCATCATCTCCACCATCTTCGCCTTCATCGTGGCAGGTGGATGCTACTTCCTCGGCGGTTTCGGACGTCTCTTTGGCGAACCAGTATGGAACGAAGCACGTCACAACTACAAGTTCGACGACATCATCCCCACGATGCTCGACACAGCGGTCAACTCCGACCTCCTCATCGGCCTCGTCATGGTGCTCGTGCTCTCCGCTTCAATGTCCACACTGGCATCCCTCGTGCTGACTTCTTCATCCACCATGACGCTCGACCTCATCTATCGCGACAAGCGCGCTACAGCCGACGAGGTGAAGAGTGGTGAGATTGATGACGAGGTGGCAGAAAAGATTGAACGTCGCAAGGTCATCATCATGCGCGTTCTCATCGTCTTCTTCATCGTCATTTCCGTGCTCATTGCTCTCAATCCTCCAACCTTCATCGCTCAGCTCATGGGCATCAGTTGGGGTGCTTTGGCAGGAGCCTTCCTCGCTCCTTTCCTCTTGGGACTCTACTGGCGCGGCATGACGACAGCATCTGTATGGGCATGCTTCATCTGGGGTGTCGGCTTCACTGTGGTCAACATGCTGATGGGCAAGGATGCACCGTTCAATCCTATCGACTGCGGTGCCATCGCCATGGTTGGTGGCTTCCCAGTCGTCTTCGTTGTCAGCCTCTTCACCAAGAAGCTTCCTCAGGCAAAGATTGACAGCATCTGGAAGTGCTATAAGTAAGAAAACTACTATCCATAAAGAAGTCGCGTGTATTGAAACAATATGCGCGACTTTTTTGTGCAATAATACAGAAGAATATTCGTTATTCAAACAGGTCATGTAACCAGCAAAATGTATTAACCATCTAAAAAGTGAAATGTGATGAAAACAAATGAATCTATGAGAGTTCAGAAGGGGCTTGTTGCCGCTTTGGTGTTAGTGCTTATGTGTCTTACTTCGTGTTTTAAATTTAATCCTGCTTTTAATCCTGCTGATGAGTATCCTACTGATAGAATAGAAAGAATCACAAAAGTGAGGGTTCCTGAATATAAAGTCACTAAATTTGCTATAAGCCCGCCGGCGATTGACTTCACGGACACGATGAATGTGGAATTTGAATCGGTGCCGTCGGACGAAGTGTTTGAAAAGATTGACGAATTGATGGCTGCCAATGAGAAATCTGGATGGCATACTGATGACAGCATCCATTATTCCTTTAATACATATTGGGGCAATGGGACGCCTGCTCCTGAAGGTGAAGACGAGGAAGATGACGGTACCTTCGAATTACACCTGACCAAGGGCGAGAAGGCTGGAGTGATTATCTTTGGCTGTTGGTGAAATATGTAACGTTAAAATATAAAGAACTATGCAAAAGTACGAGAAAATCATTGTGGCAGCCATTGTGGCTGTGGGACTCTTGATGTTGGGACTGTGCATCAAGGGTGGTATTGACAA